>DASRXU010000292.1:0-25115 GCA_035687365.1 Planctomycetaceae bacterium
TTCTTCGCCGTCGGATTCGAGACCACGGCGCCGGCGAATGCGATGGCCGTCAAGCAGGCGAAGCGGCGCGGCATCAAGAACTTTGCGGTGCTGGTTTCGCACGTCCTCGTGCCGCCCGCGATGCGGGCCATCCTCTCGTCACCGACAAATCGCGTGCAAGGTTTTTTGGGCGCCGGCCATGTCTGCGCGGTGATGGGTTATGAAGAATACGAGCCGCTGGCAGCCGAGTTTCAGATTCCGATCGTCGTGACCGGTTTCGAGCCACTCGATTTGCTGGAAGGAGTCTACCGCTGCGTGAGCCTGTTGGAGGCCGGCAAGGTCGGCGTCGACAACGCCTACGCCAGGGCCGTCCGTCGCGAAGGCAATCCCCCGGCCCGTGCACTCGTCGAAGAGGTCTTCGATATCGGCGACCGCAAATGGCGCGGCATCGGCACGATCCCTAAAAGCGGGTTGCGCCTGCGGCCCCAGTATGCCGAGTACGACGCTGAGACTCGGTTTAAGGTGCAGCAACTCGAAGTGCTCGAGTCGGACGTCTGTATCAGCGGACTGATCCTGCAGGGAATTCGGAAGCCGCACGAATGCCCGGCCTTCGGCAAGACGTGTACTCCCGAACGGCCGTTGGGCGCGACGATGGTCTCCTCCGAAGGGGCCTGTGCGGCTTACTACAACTACGGTCGCTTCCGCGGCACGATGCCTGTTCCCGTTTGAGCGTATTGAGGAGCGGTTTCAGCAGGTTGTCTTTTTCATGAGTGAACCCACTGACATCAATTTCGACCGCATGAGCTGTCCGCTGCCGCTCAATGACTACGCCCACGTTCTGTTGGGGCATGGCAGCGGTGGCAAACTGAGCGCCGACCTGATTCAGCGGGTCTTTCTGCCCGAACTGGGCAACGACATTCTGTCGGCGTTGGAGGATCAGGCGACCATCACGTTGGGTTCAGTTGCGGCCAGCAACGGCCATCCAGCCCCGCGCCTGGCGTTTACGACCGACTCATTCGTCGTGCGGCCGTTGTTCTTTCCTGGCGGGGATATCGGGCGGTTGGCTGTGCACGGAACGGTGAACGATCTGGCCGTCGGGGGCGCCAAGCCGCTTTATCTATCGGCCGCCTTCATTCTCGAAGAAGGCTTGCCGATGGACGACCTGCGACGGGTCGTGACGTCGGTTGCCGAGTCGTGCCGGGAAGCCGGCGTGCAGCTTGTGACGGGGGACACCAAAGTCGTCGATCGCGGCAAAGGTGATGGGATTTTCATCACGACCTCGGGTATCGGGCTCGTCCCGGCCGGCCGCCAGCTTTCGATCCGCAATGCACGGCCCGGCGACCGCGTTCTGGTCTCGGGGACGATCGGCGACCATGGGATCGCCATCATGTCGGTGCGCGAGGGGCTCGAGTTCGAGACAATTCTGGAGAGCGACTGCGCCTCACTGCACGACCTGACGCGGGTCATGCTGGAAGTTTGTCCCGGTATTCGTTGCATGCGGGATCCGACTCGCGGCGGCGTCTCTAGCGCCCTCAACGAATTGGCGGCCGCTTCGAAGGTCGGCGTTCGTCTGCGGGAAGAGGCCCTCCCCGTGCGTCGCGAAGTTTCGGCGGCATGTGAAATGCTCGGTTTAGACCCGCTTTACGTCGCCAATGAAGGCAAGTTGATCGCCGTCGTTCCACCTGACCACGCCGACAGCCTCTTGAGCGCCATGCAAAAACATCCGCTGGGAACGAACGCCGCCTGCATCGGCGAGATCGTGGCCGAGCATCCCGGGATGGTCATCATGCGATCGGTCATCGGTGGAGACCGCGTCGTCACTATGCTGGCAGGAGAACAGCTACCCCGAATCTGCTGACGATTGGCCACGCACCAAATCGCCGCCAAATACCCAATCATTCGCGGGAGGAGAGCCCAATGATCAAAGGGAACGGCAAGAGCACGGGCCAGACAATCCAGGCAAGACGAGCGCCGGACGTCAAAGAGATTCACGTCGTGTGGATGACCGGGGGGCTCAGCTGCGACGGCGATAGCGTTTCGATCACGGCCGCCATGCAGCCCAGCGTCGAAGACGTCGTGATGGGCGCCATTCCCGGTTTGCCGAAAGTGCATCTGCACAACCCCGTACTCGCCTATGAGAACGGCGACGACTTCATGAAGTACTGGTACATGGCCGAACGGGGTGAGCTGGATCCGTTCGTGCTGGTCATGGAGGGATCAATCCCCAACGAGAAGATAAAGAGCGAAGGTTACTGGGCGGCCTTCGGCACCGATTCAAAAACCGGCCAACCCATTACAACTTGTGAATGGATCGACCGCCTCGCGCCCAAGGCTCTGGCGGTAGTCGCCGCTGGCACGTGCGCGACCTATGGCGGCATTCACGCCATGGCGGGCAATCCGACCGGAGCCATGGGGCTGGCCGACTATCTGGGGTGGACTTGGAAATCGAAGGCCGGCCTGCCGATTATCAACGTCCCCGGGTGCCCGGTGCAGCCGGACAACTTTATGGAGACGCTGCTCTACCTGCTTTACCAGGTCGCCGGCTTGGCCCCGATGATCCCCCTGGATGACCAGTTGCGGCCGAAGTGGCTATTCGAGCACACCGTGCACGAGGGCTGCGACCGCGGTGGCTACTACGAGCAGGGCCAATTCGCTCACGAATATGGTCAGCCCGAATGCCTGGTGAAAATCGGCTGCTGGGGGCCGGTGGTCAATTGCAACGTCACCAAGCGGGGCTGGATGGCCGGCATCGGCGGATGCCCGAACGTCGGCGGCATTTGCATCGGGTGCACGATGCCCGGGTTCCCTGACAAGTTCATGCCGTTCATGGATCCGCCTCCGGGCTCGATGGTCTCCTCAACGGCCTCAATGGCTTACGGCCGCGTGATCAAGGCCTTGCGAAACATCACGCAGCGCACGGCCAACAAGGAACCGAAGTGGCGTCATCCGGGTAACGCACTGACTACCGGCTACCACGGTCCGAACTAATTGATTCGGCGTGTCTAGCGGCTACGCGCTTTACATCTCCAGCCGCTGCGCAGCTCGTTTTTGTGGGGGCAATCAGGTAATGCCGGCCGGCGACGTTTGCCCGGTCGAAAACGGAGAATCGAACATGGCAACTGCTGTTCTACCGAAAACCGCTGCCGACGCCGGGACGAGCAAACTTGTCGAAATGAATTGGGATCCGATCACCCGGATCGTCGGCAGCCTTGGCATCTTCACCAAGATCGACTTCGCCAAGAAGCAGGTGGCCGAGTGCTATAGCACATCGTCGATCTTCCGCGGCTACAGCATCTTCATGAAGGGCAAAGATCCGCGGGACGCCCACTTCATCACCAGCCGCATCTGCGGCATCTGCGGCGACAACCATGCGACGTGCGCGTGTTACGCGCAGAACATGGCGTTTGGAGTCGTCCCGCCGGCGCTCGCCGAGTGGATCATCAACCTGGGCGAAGCGGCCGAATACATGTTCGACCACAACATCTTCCAGGACAATTTGGTCGGCGTGGACTTCTGCGAGCAGATGGTTCGCGAAACGAATCCGGGCGTGCTCGAGAAGGCCCAACGCACCGAGGCGCCGGGCGCCAAACACCATGGTTACAAAACCATCGGCGACATCATGGCGGCCCTCAATCCGTTCGTCGGCGACTTCTACCGCGAGACGCTGCAAATCAGCCGCATGACGCGTGAGATGTTTTGCTTGATGGAAGGTCGGCACGTCCACCCGTCGACTTTGTATCCGGGAGGCGTCGGCACGGTACCCACCGTGCAGCTCTTCACTGACTTCCTGACGCGCCTGATGCGATACGTCGAGTTCATGAAAAAGTGCCTGCCGCTGCACGAGGACTTGTTCAACTTCTGGTACGAAGCGCTGCCCGGCTACGAAGAGGTCGGCCGTCGGCGGGTTTTGCTCGGCTGTTGGGGTTCGTTCCAGGATCCGGCCGTCTGCGATTACCAATACCGCACGATGAACGAGTGGGGCAACGCGATGTACGTGACCCCCGGAGTCGTGGTCGATGGCAAGCTCGTCACCACGAACCTGGTCGATATCAACCTCGGCATTCGCATCCTGTTGGGCAGCTCTTACTACGACGACTGGAATGACCAGGAGATGTTCGTCAAGCAGGATCCGCTGGGGAACCCCGTCGATCGCCGACATCCGTGGAATCAAACCACGATCCCCAAGCCGCAAAAGCGCGACTTCAGCGGCAAGTATACGTGGGTCATGTCGCCCCGCTGGTTCGATAAGCGAACGGGCGATCACTTGGCCCTCGACACCGGCGGCGGGCCGATCGCCCGACTGTGGGCGACCGCGCTCGCTGGCAAGGTCGACATCGGCTACCTCAAGGCGACCGGCCAGAGCGTGAAGATGATGCTTCCCAAGACGGCGACCAAGCCCGAGATGGAGTACGAGTGGAAGATTCCCCAATGGAGCAACGCGATCGAACGCGACCGGGCACGCACTTACTTCCAGGTGTATGCCGCCTGCTGCGCCCTGTACTTCGTCGAACAGGCTCTGCGCGAGCTGCATTCGGGCCGGACGCAAACCTGGACGCCGTTCAAAGTTCCCGATCAGGCGATTGGCTGCGGGTTCCACGAAGCGGTGCGCGGGGTTTTGTCGCATCACGTCGTCATTCGAGACGGCAAGATCGCCAACTATCATCCGTATCCGCCGACTCCCTGGAACGCCAACCCGCGCGATAGTTACGGCACGCCCGGCCCCTACGAGGACGCCGTTCAGGGAACGCCAATCTTCGAGGAAAACGGCCCCGACAAGTTCAAGGGGATCGACATCATGCGGGCCGTGCGCAGCTTCGATCCGTGTCTTCCGTGCGGCGTACACATGTACTTGGGCGAGGGTCGCCAGCTCGACCTGCGCCATCAGCCCATGTTCGGAGTGCCGAACGCCTGACGGGTGAGTTTTCCCCTCAGACTTTTGGGCTGAGGAAGGACCGATAGAATGTGGTCAACGGATTGGGAACGAATGGCTGACGGAGGTCATCAGCATGCCTGAGGCGATGTCGCTGCCCCAAGGAATGGATCGCATCGAGGAACTGGTCGCCCGGCTCGAGGCTGCCCCCGATGCGAGTTTGCGGGGCGATGCGCTGGCGCTCGTCCAGCTCTTGCTCGACTTGCATCGACAAGGTCTCGCTCGCGTTCTCGAGTTGGCGGGCCAACACGGAGCAGGTCCAAACGGCAGCGGCGATCTGATCGAGCGGCTCGGGGCCGACGAGCGGGTCGCTCCTCTCTTGTTGCTGCACGATTTGCATCCGGTCGACCTCTCGACGCGCGTTGAGCAGGCCCTCGAAAAGGTGCGTCCGCTCTTGCGTTCGCACGGCGGCGACGTGGCATTGACCGGTATGGAAGACGGCGTGGTGAGTCTCAAGCTCGAAGGGAGTTGTCACGGCTGTCCGTCGTCCACCCAGACGCTGCGCAACGCGATCGAAGAGGCGATGTACGAGTTCGCCCCCGACATCACGCGGCTGGAAGTTGCCGGCGTGGTCGAGGAGAAGCCCGTATCGGGGTTTGTGCCGTTGGAGTCGATTCGCCTCAGGTAGCCGTCTCATCGCACTGAGTACCACGCTATGTCCGCCGGTTTTTCCTCCCTGAAGCAAACCTTGAGTCGCGTTCGCCAAGCGGCGAAGCCACGCGAACGACTGGAACGCTGCGAACTGTGCGGCACGGATCTGGCCCCCAACCATCGCCACCTGGTCGAGATCGCCACGCGTCGGCTGGTCTGCGCGTGCCAGGCGTGCGGCATGTTGTTTTCGGGCCAGGCGGCCACTAAGTACCGCCAAGTTCCGAGGCGGATCCTGCTCCTCGACGATTTTCAATTGAGCGACGCGCAGTGGGACAGCCTGTTGATTCCGATCAATATGGCGTTCTTTTTCCATAGCACGCCGCTCGGTCGGCCCCTGGCGATCTATCCCAGTCCGGCCGGACCGATGGAGTCGCTCTTGGAGCTTTCGTCCTGGAGCGAGCTGGTCGAGGCGAATCCCGTCTTGCGGACGCTCGAGCACGACGTCGAAGCACTACTCGTCAATCGCATCGGCCGCAATCCGGGGCACGGCGCGTCAAACTCGGAGACTGCGGCCGGCTATTTTCTGGTGTCGATCGATGAGTGCTACAAGCTCGTCGGCCTGATTCGCGCGCACTGGCGGGGTCTTTCTGGCGGCCAGGAAGTCTGGAAGCAAATCGAGCGGTTCTTCAGCGACTTGAAAGAGAAATCCAAATACGCCACTTACTGATGCAAGCCGGCCTGATGGCGAGCCAGCGGCCCCTGAGATCACATCTTGCCAACGCGCGAATGAGCCTCGTATGCCCGAGCTGAAGTTCTCCATCGATGCGGATGAGCCAATTCGGTTCGCCGCCGTCCCCACCTTGGCCTTTCGGCTGAATGTCGAGCAGGCCGCGGACGGTGAATTGATCGAGAACATTTTGCTCCAGGCTCAGATTCAAATCGATGCAACCCGACGCCGTTATAGTCCCGAAGAACAGGCCGGCCTACGCGATCTGTTCGGTGACATCGGGGACTGGAGCCGCACGTTGCGGACCATGCACTGGACGCACGCGCCGGTGCTCGTCCCCGCCTTCGAACAGTCGATCACTGTCAATTTAGAAGTTCCCTGCACGTTCGACTTCAACGTGGCGGCCACCAAATATTTTCACGCCCTCGAAGACGGCGACGTGCCGCTCACGTTTTTGTTTAGCGGCACTATCTTCTATCGCGATGAACAGGGCGGACTGCAGGTCACGCGGATTCCCTGGTCCAAAGAAGCCTCGTTTCGCCTGCCGGTTGAGTCATGGCGGCGCATGATGGACGCTTACTACCCCAATACGGCATGGGTTTGCCTCGAGCGAGACACGTTTGAAAAACTAACCGCCTTCAAACGGAGCCACGGCTTGCCAACGTTTGAGCGGGCGCTCGAAGAGCTGTTGTCTGAGAACGCAACTGTCACGGCACGGGTTGGGGTGGCAGCAGGCGAGCGGATCGAACCATGAATCTCGAGCTGGCCAAAAAAATCGCCGACGCGGTTCTGTACGAGGGATACATTCTCTATCCCTACCGTGCCTCAGCCATCAAAAATCGCCAGCGGTTCAACTTTGGCGTGCTCATGCCCGGCGCATGGGCCGCGCACCAGCAATCGGGTGAAACGGGGCGATTGCAAACCGAGTCGCTGATCGAAGGTGAGTCGCCGCGAATCGACGTGCGGGTGCGGTTCTTGCAACTGATCTCCCGCGAAGTGGGCCGCGCGTGTCCCGGAGAGAGCGAAAAATACGAGATCGTGCCCCAGTTCGAAGTGGACGGTGCGATCCATCAATGCTGGGAAGAGGCGGTCGAGCGCGAGATCGTGGCGACTGATCTCGGTCTCTCCAAACTCAGTGCGGCTCCCAAAGTCGTTCGCTGGTCCAGTCCCACCGAAGAGACCTCTGAGGTCCTCCGCAATGCAGAAGGCCACATTGTCGGGGCTCTGGTTCGTCACCAGCGGGCAATCAACGCCGTGGTAACGATCGGCGCGCAGGCTCTGAACACTCGCCTTTGGAAGATCCACGTCGAGGTCCACAACTTCACGTTGCTTGCCAACGACGCTTCGCGGTCCGAGGCCCAGCAGAGTGCCTTAGCGTCCGCGCACGTGCTCCTGGCGGCCCACTCGGGTCAGTTCGTCTCGTTGCTCGAGCCACCGGACGAATTCGCCTCGTTCGCGGCCGATTGCAAGAACGTCGGGGCGTGGCCCGTGCTGGTGGGTGGGGCCGGTGAACGGGATCTGATGCTGGCCTCGCCGATCATCCTTTACGACTATCCGCAGGTGGCTCCGGAAAGCGACGGCGACTATTTTGACGGCACCGAGATGGACGAAATGCTCGCGCTACGGGTGATGACCCTGACCGACGAGGAAAAACGGGCGATGCGGGGCGTCGATCGCCGCGCTCGCGAAATTCTCGAGCGGACCGAGATCCTCTCCCAGTCGAGCCTGATGCACTTGCACGGTACCATCCGCGAACTGAAGGAGGTTCCGCGTTCCTGAAACGGGAACGTGGGTGGCCTATGTTCGAAGTCGATTTCAACAACCTCGAGGGGCCGCAACGCCAAGAGAGCGTTCGCGTCTTTGGCGTCGACCTGCGCGCGGGCGATCACGTGCGCCTGTGGCCGAAAGCCGGGGCCGACATTATGGATCTGGCCCTGGCGGGCAAAATCGCCACGATCGAAGCCATCGAGACCGATTACGAGGGGCAGACGCATCTGGCCGTCGTCATCGACGATGACCCGGGGCGAGACCTGGGCATGCTGCGCCAACCCGGGCACCGCTTCTTCTTTTCACTTGCTGAAGTCGAACCGATGAAGCTGCCGGACAACCAACCTGGAGCCGACGGCGTCGACCCAACGCCGACAAACGAGGAACGGCCGCAATCTACGTAATGTGATGGGCCTCTTGAGTCGATTGGTATTTGAGCAATGACGGACGCGCCGACGTCGAGAATTCTGGTCGCCGGAATTGGGAACATCTTCCTCGGAGATGATGCGTTCGGCAGCGAGGTGGCGCGCCGCCTGGAGGGCCGTCCCTGGGCGCCGGCAGTGAAAGTCGTCGATTTTGGCATTCGGGGTCTCGATTTGGCGTACGCCCTGTGTGAGCCGCATGAGCTCACCGTGCTCATCGACGCGACGCCCCGCGGCGGCGCTCCGGGCACGCTGTACCTCATCGAGCCCGATTTGGCGGAACTGAGGGAGGATGCGTCTCAAGACGCTTTTCTTGACGCCCACTCCCTCGACCCTTTGCAGGTCTTGAGGATGGCCCGTTCGCAAGGGGCAGATCTCGAGGGCATTGTTCTAGTCGGCTGCGAACCGGGAGACTTGGGAGGCGAAGAGGGCCGGCTGGGAATGACCGAACCCGTGGCCGCCGCCGTCGAAGAGGCACTCGAAGTCGTCTCGCAGTTGGTACGCAATTTTCTGGAAGACGGAACGATCGACGGTCGAGCACTGGTTGATCGAGCACGGTTCGATCCGGCCCGCGTCGGCAGTCAGCCAGCCGCGGTGGTGGAATCGTCTCCACGCGATCCGCTTCACTAGGAGGTTTGCCATGTCAGGGAATCAAGACGCGCGCGGTCACGAAATGATGTATCTGGCGACAGGGATCGCGATCGGCGCGCTGGGCGCCAGTTTAGCGATGAGCGATAACGGTGCCCGACGTCGGTTGACGCACGCCATGGGAATGGAAACCCCCAAGCCGAGTGGTTTTTTGTGGCCCTGGGGTGCGCTCCTCGCTGGAGGTGCGGTGGCCGCCGGTTTGACTGCGATGGCGCCGGAAATCGCGAGATATATCAAGATCGAGAGCATGTGATCGACAAACCCGCGCGAATTGTGAGACTGACCTGACTGTGCACGAACTTTCGATCGCCTGCAGCATCATCGACCTCGCCTCCGAAGAAAGCGAGCAGCGGGGCGGGGTTGCCGTGCGCGCGGTGCATATCAAGTTAGGCCAGCTCTCGGGGGTCGAGAAATCCGCCCTGCTCTCGGCGTTTGAGCTGGCGCGGGAAGATTCGCCGCTGGCGGCGACGCGTCTAGTCGTCGAAGAGACGCCGATCGTCATTCGCTGCCCGACCTGCGAGATCGAAACGACGCTCGACTCGCCCAGAGCGTTTGAGTCGTTCCCGTCGTTTTGTTGCTCGCGGTGCGGCGTCCCGTCTTCGGACGTGTGCGGTGGTCGCGAGCTTGAGGTCACGGCGCTGGAGATCGAGGCATGACAGCGCAAACCCGCATCGTCGAGATCCGCACCAAGATTCTGAAGCAGAACGATATTACGGCTCGCGCGCTGCGGCAGCGTTTTGAAGCGGCCGGAGTTTTTGTCGTCAGTCTCGTGTCGAGCCCGGGATCGGGTAAGACGATGCTGCTCGAAAAGACACTGTTGATGTTGCGAGAAAAATACCGCGTCGCGGCGCTGGTGGGAGACCTGGCGACCGATAACGACGCAAAGCGCCTGGCGCGTTCCGAGGTCCCTGTGCGGCAGATTGTCACTGGCACGGTCTGCCATCTCGAAGCGGAAATGGTGCAGACGGCTCTCGATGACTGGCCTCTCGAGGATCTTGATTTCCTGTTCATCGAAAACGTGGGCAACCTTGTCTGCCCGGCCAGTTACGACCTGGGAGAGGCGCTGCGGATCGTGCTGTTCTCGGTGACCGAGGGCGAGGATAAGCCGCTCAAATACCCGACCATTTTCAACACGGCCGACGTGGCCCTGGTGACCAAGTCGGATCTCTCCGCTGCCGTCGATTTCGACGCGGAAGCGGCTTTCAAAAACATCCAAGCCGTCCGACCAGGTATGGAAGTCTTGACGGTGTCGGCGAAACGTGGCGAGGGGATGCAGAACTGGTTGCGGTTGCTCGAAGGTCGGCGGCCCAGTGCAATGACGCTTCGGACACCAGACGTTCCACAACGGACGGCTCAGACCTAGTGGGTCTGTGTGCCTGGAATCACGTCGCTTCGTTCGGCGCTGCGAGCGTGCAGGCGAACTCCAGCGTGCAACTCGTCTGACCGTCGACTTCCGTGCGACCACGCAGGAACCAGGCGCTGGCAATCTTTTCCGTCAGCTCGATGCGAATGTCGAGCGTTTCGCCCGGGCGGACCATGCGGCGGAATTTGACGTTGTTGAGCCGACCGACGACGGGCACGCGGTCGCCGTGGTCGGGTTCCAACGTGGCAATCAAGAGAGCCCCCGCCTGCAGAGCCGCCTCGCACAAGAGCACACCGGGCAGCACGGGAAAGCCTGGGTAGTGTCCGGAGAAGACGTCGAGCGTAGGGTCCAGATACTTCCGAGCGTACACGTTCGTGGGAGTGATCTCGACGACCTCGTCGAGCCACAAGAACGGCGGGCGATGGGGAATCAGCCGCTCGATTTCTTCGCGATTCATGCCAACACACCGCTACTTCGGGCGCGGCTCCTTACTACTTACACGCTCGCCACGGCCGGTGTCAGATATTTGTCCACTTCGTTAGCCACGATCACGCCGTAATTCATGGCCCCCAGCCAGCCTGACATAATGATGCCGACCGAACCCGAGTGAAACAGTCCGGCGACCTGCTCGGGGAGCTGTTTGCTGATTTTGAGGCCCTCGAACTTGGTGCCGAACGAGGCCCCTTGCATGTGCCGCGTGTAGTGCTCGAACGTTCGCGGCGTCGAGGCTTCCATGTGGTCGACTTTATCGCGAATGCCGGGGACGTAACGCTCGAGACAATCGAGCGTCGATTGCTCAAGCTCGTGTTTCGATGCGTTGTAGTCTTCTTCAGACAGCGAGGACCAGTCGGAATAGTTGGCGTTGGTCGAGGAAACCACGATGTGGCGATCGCTGCCCGGCCGCGTGCTCGGATAATAAAAGGAGAACGTGCGGCTGCTGACATGGCGGCTGAGCATCGCGTTGATGTCGAAGCCTCGATGCTCGGAATGGAACAGCAAATCGCCGCACGGCTCGAAGCCAATTCCGGGTTTCAGTGCCATGTAGACCTGGCAACTGCTGTTGTTGAGCCGCACGGCGCGGGTTTCCTCGACGAACGTCGGGTCGAGGTGCTCGGGCCCCACCATTTTGAGGATCGTCGACTTGAGATTAGCGTTAGAGACGATGGCCCGCGCACCGATGCGTCGGCCGTTGACGATCACGCCGGTCGCTCGCCTTCCGCAATCGACCTCGATCCTTTCGACCAGGCAGCGGATCCGCACGTCGACGTTGTTCTTGACCAGCTCATCCCGAATCTGGCCGATCAGCCGATCGGTCCCCCCCTCAAACGTGTAGACACCGTTCTGCATGAAGTTCGAGAAGACGATCCCATAGGTGATCGCCGGATCTTCGAGTGTCGAACCGTTGGCATAGGTGATCGGCTCCATCAGCAGCCGCACCACGTCGTCCCGACCGGGAAAGAACTCTTCGAACAACTGCCGAACCGTCTTCGACTGGTCGTCGTAGAAATTCATGCTGCGGGCCGTGTCGAAGAACCGATCGACGACCTCGGGGGCCACGCCAAAGCGATCGATCAACAGCCGTGTGAAGTCCTGACGGTCGAACGTCGTCTGCAACGAGAATTGGGGATTCTCGAAACGGATGCCCTTGAGCTGAACGATCGAGTCGGCGATTTCTCGCGTCCAGTATTTGCGGCAGCTCTTGATCATCCCGTACGGAAAGCCGTGCAGCGAGATGTCGAAGATGTGCCCGTTCTGGCGCTTGAACCAAGTGGCCATTCCGCCCAATTGGTAGTGGTGCTCCAACAGCAGCACTGAGTGGCCGGCGCGAGCCAATGTGTTTGCCGCTGTGAGCCCCGCCAACCCACTGCCGATAACCACGACGTCATATTCGTCGCGAGCGTCTTTGAGGAAGTCTTTAGACATGGACTTTCGCACTAGTTTCTTCGAGGACGGCGGCAATCGCCGTGCAGAGCGGGCGAACGTTATCGGGCGTCATCCCGGCGACGTTAATGCGTCCGGAGCCGACGATGTAAATCGCGTGTTCGTCTCGCAGCCGGCGGACGTGCTCGGGCGTGAGTCCGGAGAACGAAAACATGCCGCGCTGTTGGGCGACGAAGGAAAAGTCGCGCGTGACGCCGACTTCCGCGAGCGTTCGCACGAACAGGCTGCGCATGCCGTTGATGCGCTCGCGGATGTCGCGGACTTCGCCTTCCCACGCGCCGCGAAGCTGCGGGTCCCCGAGGATCGTGGTCACAATGTCCGCCCCGTGCGCGGGGGGATTGGAGTAGTTGGTGCGAATGCAGGCCTTGAGTTGGCTCATCACCGCGTTGGCCGCGGCATCCGTCCGACAGACCGCCGCCAGCGCACCAACCCGTTCGCTATAGAGGCCAAAGTTCTTGGAGAAGGAACTGGCCACCAACAGGTCGGACCCAGTGCGAGCGAGCGTGGCGACGCCAACCGCATCCTCACGGAGTCCTTCTGCCAATCCTTGGTAGGCAAAGTCGACAAACGGCAGGAGGCCCCGGCGAGCGACGACTTCCGCGATCTGCCGCCACTGGTCAGGCGTCGGATCGACGCCGGTCGGGTTGTGGCAGCAGCCATGCAGGAGCACGACATCGCCTGAGCGAATCTCGCCGAGAGCCGCCAACATTCGCTCGAAGGCCAGGCTGTTGCTCGCCGCGTCGAAGTACGGGTAAGTGGCGACCTGCAGTCCGGCCGACTGAAAGACTCCCGGGTGATTCGGCCAAGTTGGATCGCTGAGCCAAACCTTGGACGTCGGGAACAGTTTCTTCAGAAAGTCGGCCGCGACACGCAGGGCACCGGTGCCGCCGGGAGTTTGCACCGTTGCGGTGCGCCCCGCCGTGACCACCGGGTGATTCGGTCCGAACACCAATTCCTGAACTGCACGCCCATATTCGTCGGAGCCCTGAATCCCGATGTAGGTCTTGGTGGTTTCGTTCTCGAGGATGCGAGCCTCGGCTTGCTTGACTGTTCGCAGGATCGGGGTCTCGCCGGTGGAATCCTTAAAAACACCCACGCTGAGATTAATTTTGCGGGGATTGGGATCCCGGGCAAACGCTTCGTTCAGCCCGAGGATGGCATCGTCAGGCGCCTTGGAGACCGCGTCGAATGTCATGGGAATCGCAACCGGCTGTTCAAGAGAAAGGACGCTGCTCATGTCCGGACACAGCAAGATATAAGGACACGCCGGCCAAGAAAAGGAGTCGGCCCGAATCGGTCCTCGCACTCAAATTTCCGGTTTCGTCCTGCGAATGTCCAGAGCACAACCGGTCAATTCGATGCCGCGTCGAGAACGCTTGGCGCTTCGGATTCGATTTAGGTCCGCCCGCGGATGCCAAACCGCTTGTCCCGGAAGGATTTTCGCTTGACCCGTTTTTTTGATCCCACTATAAGTCCGCCCCTCGCTTGCAACGTAAGTCCAAATCGATGTGACGGATCGGGCGAGCGAACGCAGGTTGCAAAACGGCGTCCGGAAAACAGGAATCGCGAAGAATCTGAAAACGGGCTGCTTCCCTTTTTGGGGTGCCGATGTGAAGCAGTCCTGACTCCCTAGGCGCCCGATTCGGCAACCAAAGGAGAATTTGAAAATGGCAGCGAAACGTACGACCGGCTCGAAGACCAAGAAGACGACCTCGAAGAAGCACGTTGGTAAGTCGACGAAGTCGCGCACCGGTGCCTCGAAGTCGCACAAGGCCAAAAGCGGCGCGAAAAAGTCCGCCAGCCACAAGTAACACGTTTGCGGAGCGCGGATCGCGCGGGTTGCCTGTGTTGCGCCTGCGTCCGCATCCGGCTCGATACTTAAAAAAACAGGCCGAGCGAGGAATTCGCCCGGCCTGTTTTTTTGTTAATGATGGGGAACCCAAAGGCGGCAAAACCGGCCGCGCCAGAGCTGCTCCCTCCGATCGCTGCCGCCGACCCCTCCGTCCGTTCGACGCCAGAGCGCGGCGGCAGTAAGATGCAGCCACTTGCTGAGGGAGTAGAACATGAATTTGGAACCGTTGCGCCAGCGTCCGGCGTGGAAGGCTCTGGAAACCCATTACGAAGCCATTCGTAACCGACATCTGCGCGAACTGTTTGCCGAGGATCCGCAGCGGGCTGAAAAGCTCTCGCTCGAGGCGCTCGGCGTGTTCCTCGACTACTCGAAGAACCGCATTACGGATGAGACCCTTCGGCTGCTGTTAGAGCTGGCGGATCAGTCCGGTCTCCGTGATCGCATCGACGCGATGTTCCGGGGCGACAAGATCAACACGACCGAAAACCGCGCCGTGCTCCACGTGGCATTGCGGGCCCCGCGCGACGAAGTGATTAAGGTCGACGGCAAAAACGTCGTCCCCGAGGTGCACGCCGTTCTCGACAAGATGTCCGACTTTGTGAACCGCGTCCACAGCGGGGCCTGGCTTGGGGCGACCGGCAAGACAATCAAGAACGTGATCAATATCGGCATAGGCGGCTCGGACCTCGGCCCGTCGATGGCCTATTCGGCGCTCAAGCACTACAGCCACCGCGACATGACGTTCCGGTTCGTCTCAAATGTCGACGGGACCGACATTGCCGAGGCGGTTCGCGATCTCGATCTGGCTCGGACTCTGTTTGTCATCTCGTCGAAAACCTTCACCACGCTGGAGACGCTGACCAACGCCCGCACGGCGCGGCAATGGTATCTCGATTCGCTGAAGGACGAACGGGTGATCGCCAAGCACTTTGTCGCCGTCTCGACCAACGAGCCCGAGGTTCGGAAATTCGGCATCGACCCGGCCAACATGTTCGAGTTTTGGGACTGGGTCGGCGGCCGCTATTCGTACACCTCGGCCATCGGTCTCTCGCTGATGCTGGCCGTCGGTCCGGAGCGCTATCGCGAGATGCTGGCCGGCTTTCACGAGATGGACGAGCACTTCCGCACGGCTCCGTTCGCCAAAAACCTGCCGGTCATTCTCGGACTGATCGGTCTGTGGTACGACGACTTCTTCGGCGCGCAAACGCTGGCGATCCTGCCGTACGACCAGTATCTGGAAAAGCTGAGCGCGTACTTCGAACAGCTCGATATGGAGAGCAACGGCAAGCACGTCACGCTCGACGGACGAACCGTCGACTACCAGACGGGACCAATCGTTTGGGGGACGCCGGGGACGAATGGTCAGCACGCGTATTACCAGCTCATCCACCAAGGCACCAAGCTCATTCCGTGCGACTTCATCGGCTTCTGCCAGTCGCTCAATCCGCTGGGGCGCCACCACGACCTGTTGATGGCCAACTTCTTCGCTCAGACCGAAGCGCTGGCGTTTGGAAAAACACTCGAGCAAGTGAAGGCAGACGGGATCTCGGATTCGCTGGCTCCGCATCGCACGTTCGAGGGGAACCGGCCCACCAATTCGATCCTGCTGGACCGTTTGACCCCTGGCGCCCTGGGTAAGTTGGTCGCGCTTTACGAACACAAGGTGTTCGTCCAGGGCACGATTTGGCAAATCAATTCGTTCGATCAATGGGGAGTCGAACTCGGCAAGGTGCTGGCTCAGCGGATCGTGCCGGAACTGGAAGGGACTGCTTCCTCGAAAGTCACGCACGACAGTTCCACGAGTCACCTGATCGAGCGCTATCGTCGCCTCCGCGCAGCCCAGACGGGGACGGGCAGCTGATGGGACACACTGCAATGGCTTACAATGTCACCTCGTCAGCGGTGCCGCGGGCCGGACACGGCAATTAAGAAAAGACGACGCGATGTCCGTCGGATATGACAAGCCGCTGTACCTTTTGCCGTTCGATCACCGACACTCTTACGGGTCGGAGGTGTTCGGTTTCAAAGAGCCGATGACCCCAGAGCAAATCGCACAAGTCGCTGCCAGCAAGCAGGTGATTTACGACGGCTTCAAGAAGGCCATCGAAAGCGGCGTTCCGAAGGAAAAGGGGGGCATTCTCGTCGACCAAGAATTCGGCGCGGCCATCCTGCGTGACGCGGCCAAACGGGGCTTCACGTCGGCGATGTCGGTGGAAAAGAGCGGGCAGGACGAGTTCGATTTCGAGTACGGCGATCAATACGGCGCGCACTTGCAGGAGTTCAAGCCGACGTTCGCCAAGGTGCTCGTCCGCTATAACCCGGAAGGAGAGCCCGACCTCAACCAGCGGCAGGCCGAGCGGCTGAAGAAGCTCGGCGATTTCTGTCACACGTCGGGTTTTCTATTGATGTTTGAATTGCTCGTCCCGGCTGAGCCGGCGCAACTCGCGAAAGTCGGCGGGGACAAGCAGGCTTACGACCGCGACGTGCGGCCCGGCTTAATGGTTAAAACTATTCAGGAGATGCAAACCGCGGGCGTCGAGCCCGATGTCTGGAAGATCGAAGGGCTCGACCGCCAAGAGGATTGTGTGAAGATCGCCGACGTCGCACGCCGCGACAGTCGGACGAAGGTCGGTGTGATCGTTTTGGGTCGCGGCGAGGACGAGCAGAAGGTCGTGCAGTGGCTGCAGACCGCGGCACCGGTTCCCGCCTTCATCGGATTCGCGGTTGGTCGCTCGACGTTCTTGGAGCCGATTCTGCAACTGCGGAACGGCAAACTGTCCGCGATGGCCGCCTCGTCCGAGATCGCCCGGCGTTACCAAAAGTGGAGCGAGGTCTTCGAGCAGGCGCGGGCCGGGAAAAATTGATCCGCCGCGCCTTTGGCGCCGTTGTCCTTCGAGCAGTTGTCGATTCAGCCAGCTTCAAAGCGTGACAGCCAAACAACCCATCAGCACTCACGGGAGTCGGACATGCAACTTGGAATGATCGGCCTGGGACGGATGGGGGCCAATATGGTCCGGCGGCTGTTGAAGAATGGCCACGAGTGCGTGGTTTTCGACAGGAACCCGCAAGCCGTTAAGGAACTGGTGGGCGAAGGGGCCAAGGGGGCCGCCTCGCTCGACGAGTTAGTGCAGAAGCTTCAACGTCCCCGTGCCGCGTGGCTCATGGTTCCCGCGGGCGTGGTCGACAGCACGCTGGCCGACCTGGTTCCCAAGCTCTCGGAAGAGGACATCGTTATCGACGGCGGTAACTCGTATTACATCGACGACATTCGCCGTGCCGCGGAGCTTAAAGCCAAGAAAATCCACTATGTCGACGTCGGCACCAGCGGCGGCGTTTGGGGCTTGGAACGTGGCTATTGCCAAATGATCGGAGGAGAGGTGCCGATCGTGCAGCGGTTGGACCCGATCTTTGCCACACTGGCCCCGCCGATGAATGCCGCGCCGCGGACGCCCGGTCGCGACAAACTGCCTCCGTCAACGGCCGAGCACGGCTACCTGCACTGTGGTCCCAGCGGGGCCGGTCACTTCGTGAAGATGGTCCACAACGGTATCGAATACGGCATGATGGCGGCCTACGCCGAGGGACTGGCCGTGCTCAAGAACGCCAATGTCGGCAAACAGGCGCGCGCGACCGATGCCGAGACAACGCCGCTGCGCGACCCCGAGCACTATCAGTATGACCTGAACATGGCTGACGTGGCCGAGGTTTGGCGGCGCGGCAGCGTGATCGCGTCGTGGTTGCTCGACCTGACTGCTCAAGCGCTCGGGCAGGACCAAGAGCTGGTGAAGTTCTCCGGCCGCGTGTCCGACTCGGGAGAAGGCCGCTGGACAATCAAGGCGGCGATCGACGAAGCGGTTCCCGTTCCCGTCCTCTCGACGGCCCTTTACGAGCGCTTCGCTTCCCGCGGTGAGTCCGACTATGCGGACCGCCTGCTGTCCGCGATGCGTTTCGGCTTCGGCGGACACCTGGAAAAACCCGCCTCGAAGTAGCGACGAAAAGAGCCGCGCACGCAGTAAGCGGTCTTCGACCTTGGTTAACACACCGCTTACTGGATGCGCGGCTCATTAAAGGCAATGGCAACTAGACACCGCAGCTCGCAGGAAACCGCAATATGAACGACGCTCGCTCCGACGTCCTGGTTGTCTTCGGCGCCACCGGCGACTTGGCGTACAAGAAAATCTTTCCCTCGCTGCAATCAATGGTGCGACGGGGCCACTTGAATGTGCCGGTGATCGGCGTGGCCAAGTCGGGCTGGAACATCGAGCAGTTTCGCCAGCGCGCCCACGACAGCATTAAAACGCACGGTGAATTCGATCAGCAAACCTTCGACCGCTTGAGCAAGCTGCTGCGCTACGTCGACGGTGACTATGCCGACGAGGCGACATTCGAGGCGTTGAAGAAGGAGCTCGGGAACGCGCAGCGGGCCACTTTTTATCTCGCCATTCCTCCGGCCCTATTCGGCGAAGTGGTGCAGCAGCTCGGCAAAACGCACTGCTCGGGAAATGCGCGGGTCGTCATCGAAAAACCGTTCGGCCGCGATCTCGAATCGGCGCGGGCGCTCAACAAGATCTTGCTGGGGACGTTCGACGAATCCTCGATCTTTCGCATCGATCACTACTTGGGAAAGTCACCCGTTCGCAACCTGCTTTACTTCCGCTTCGAGAACACGTTCCTGGAACCGATTTGGAACCGCCGTTACATCGAAAGCGTGCAGATCACGATGGCCGAGGACTTCGGCGTCGAGGGGCGCGGCGTGTTCTACGAAGAAGCGGGTGCGATTCGCGACGTTATCGAGAATCATATGTTTCAGGTGCTGTCCAACCTGGCGATGGAGCCTCCGGCAGGCACCGACGCAGAATCGCTGCGAGATGAAAAAGTGAAAGTGCTCCGGGCGATCTCCGAGCTCGACGCTCACCACATCGTCCGGGGGCAGTTCCGCGGCTACAAGGACGAAAAGGGGGTCGCCAAGAATTCCCGAGTTGAGACGTTCGCCGCGATCAAACTGAAGATCAACTCTTGGCGGTGGGACGGCGTGCCGTTCTATATCCGCGCCGGCAAGAACCTGCCGGTCACGTGCACCGAGGTCTTCGCTGAGTTCCGGCGGCCGCCCGACATCTATTCGGCATCGCCCACGGTGCCCAATCACGTGCGTTTTCGTCTCGCCCCCGACATCACCATTGCGTTGGGTACGATGGTGATGGACGCCGGCGACGAAATGGTCGGCCGACCGACCGAACTCTTGGCGACACACAAGCCGCAAGCCGACGAAATGGACGCTTACGAACGACTGCTCGGCGAAGCCATGCGCGGCGATCAGGCCCTCTTCGCTCGAGAGGATTACGTCGAGCAAGCTTGGCGGATCGTCGATCCAATCCTCGAAAAATCGACACCGATCTACGAATACGAACCGGGCACATGGGGTCCCGACGAAGTCGGCCGACTGATCGCCCCGCCGGGCGGCTGGCATGATCCGACGCTGAACACCCTGCAGAGGAAGCCCGCGGCTCATTGACCCATCGCGATCTCGCGAGCCTCGCGCCGCCCTGCCTCGCATGGTTGCATCCCCGTGTGAGGGCGCGCGGTTCAGACCGGCAGAGCGCGGGAGTGACGCATGCCCGTCTTGGCCAAGGTCGCCTTTACGTGCGCGGTTGGGTTGCTTGCCGTGTTCTTCTGCACCGTAGGTCGGACGCGCTTCTCGCGGCTTTGCCAACCGGACTATTGGTCCCTCGGCGAGTACAACCCCATACGGTGGCTTCTCTTCGATGGCGACGGCAATGTCAGCCGCACCGGCGTGCTCACCTTTTATGCGGCGTTGTTGGTCTTGGTTTGGGTGACCTGATGACGAGCCTTTTTTCCCGTGACGCGCGCGGGGGTCGTTTGAAGCAATTGAAGCATCTGGGAACTGGATGTCGCTCGGATCAGACTATGATACGTTCGACGTGATTTCTGCCGGGGATCTACGGGCAATCACCGCGCGCAGCGGTTCGCCAGCAGTGGTTTAGACTGATGACGGCATCTCTCCAAGATGCATTCGCAAGACCCACCCAGAGACGTGGCTCGCGTCGCCTCATCTTGTGGACCACGGGCGTCGTGCTGTTGACCGCGGCGGCGCTCGTCGCCTGCAGTATGCTTCTCGTGCGGCGCTCGGATCAGATTCCGGACATTGGGGAGCCGTTCGACGTCGAGACCTTCGCGGCATATACGCTTCCCAACGAGCAGAACGCGATTTCGCAGTACTTGTTGGCCCAAAGGGCCCTGGTCCCGCTCGATCAATCGCTGGTCAAGCCGCACTCGGGTCGGATTGAAGACACCGCGCGCCGAGAGGCCCTCCTCGATTGGCGTCAGGCGAACGACGCGGAACGAAAATGGCTCGAAGCGAACCGAACGACGTTGGAAATCTGGAAACGCGGAACCACACGCGACGAGGCGATTGAAGTTCCCTTCGACAGGCTCAGCGTCACCTCGTTGCTGCCGGCTGCAACCGATGTCCGGCGCTTCGTTTCCCTCGCGCTTCTCGAAGCCAGCCGCCAGGCTGCTGAGGGTCGGGCGGCGGACGCGTGGTCCTGGTACCTAGCCGCTCTTCGGGCCAGTCGACATTTCTGCATGCACGCTGGCGGAGTCGAGCGATTGGTGGGAATCCGAATGTACAGTGTGGCGCGAGATCCGATTCTCAATTGGTCGAGCCGGCCAGAGCTGACAGCGGGCGATCTGCGCCAGGCCCTGAGTGATGTCCTCAACGTGGACGGTATGACTCCGCCGCTGTCCGACACGTTCAAGACGGAATATATTTCCGAGCGCAACGGCCTTTCCGAGATTCTGGCCAATCTGCCTGAACACCAACCATGGGCGGCCGTCGAGACCCGTTTCAGCGGTCGGCCCGAGCGGATGCGGCGGGCCTTGAAGCTGTTCTTCGCCAATTGGATTGCCCACGCGGATCGCCCCCGCGCGGGACGCCGCCCTCTACCTGACAAAGATATCCCTCTCTTCGAGGTGGATTCGCCCGGCGAGCCTCCACTCCCGGCGCCGGCTGCTTTGAAGAGTGCCGTCGCGATGTGGCTCACTGGCCTGGGGGCTCATGGATCGACAGCCGTTGTGCCGCCGCTCGATTTCGCTCTTCCCGGGCTGACTTATCTGTTTGATGCGGCAGATCGCGATCAGATGAACCGAGCGGCCGTGATCGTCGGTCTGGCGCTGCAACTTTATTTTCGAGAGCACAGAAGCGTTCCGCCGACTCTGGCCGAACTCGTGAAAGCGGGATACTTGAAATCCATTCCGCTTGATCCGTTCGGCAAAGGCGAACCGATTCATTATCGTGTCGAAGGCAATCCGCCCCGCGAGATCGTGTGGAGCGTGGGCTTGGACGGGGTGAACGAAGCCGGAAAGCCGTCGGTCGTTAATGGCGACGAGAGGTCGACCGACGATACGGTGTTTGAGCTTGCTGCGCCTCGAAAGATGCACTGATTTGCACGGATCGAGACGGTCAGTGCGCGAGTTGATCGATAATGACTACTTTCCTTGACGACGGCGTCCGGAGTCGGGCCGGGAAGTGTGGCGCGAGTCGGTTGGCTCTTTGGCTTTGTGCTGCCCTTCTGCTGGCTGTTGGAGCCCCAGAGGCGAGCGGCGCGCTCCTTACTAGTGACGAGACAGACATCCCCGACGTGGGCGAGCCGTTCGACGTCAAGGCGTTCGAGGCCTACTCGCTTCCTGCCGGAAAAAACGCCGATTCCTTGTATCTGCTTGCGCAGCGGTCGCTGGTCAAGCTCGACCACAAAAGAGCGGCATTCGCTCGTTCGGAAGCGGCTGAGAAGAGCGCGCGACAAGCGGCACTCCTGGGGTGGGGCGAAGCGAACGACGACGTAAGAAAATGGCTCGACGCGAATGAGAAGGCCCTGGGCGCCTGGAAGTCGGGCACCATGTGGGCTGAGGCGATCGAGGTGCCACTACGCGAGCTCAATTTCGAGTCAGACCTGCCGGTCAGCAACGATGCCCGTACCTTTGTCAAGTTGGCACTGGCGAAAGCCAGTCAGCTCACTCACGAGGAACAGACAGCCGAAGCCTGGACCTGGTATCGGGCAACGTTGCGAGCCAGCCGGCACCTTGGAATGCGCGGAGGTGTTGTAGAGCGAATGGTTGGGGCGGACGTCTATCGTCTCGCCCGGGATCCGATCCTGAACTGGGCCGCTTGCACCCAGGTCAGCGCGGCCGACCTCCGTCAGGCACTCGACGACATCGTCGCCATTGACTCGATGACTGCGCCTCTGTCCCGCAGTCTCAAAGTCGAATATCTTGGCGTGCGGCATTCGATTAATCTTGTCCTCACCAACCTGCGCAAGGAACACCCCTTTGTGGCGGTGGCTATTCGCCAGAGCGGCCGACCGGAACAAATGATGCGCGTCGCAAATCTCTACTTTGCGAATTGGCTGGCGAACGCGGACCGACCTCGCAGCCAGCGGCGGCCGAGGATCGATAAGGAGGTCGGACTGTTCGAGCCAGCCCCCGGCTCTCCGCGGCTTCCGCCGCCCCGCGTGCTGAAGAAGCTGATTGCGATGCAACTCTCGGGGCTTGAACCGAATATGGGAGTGATCAAGTCACCGATCGTCGACTATGCCCTGCCCGGCATGATGTTCCTCTTCGACACGGTCGATCAAGACCAGGTCAATCGTGCGGCCGTGATTACCGGCCTCGCTCTGCAGCTTTATCTCCGTGACCACGGCCGTTTTCCGCAGGCGGTGTCAGAACTTGTCAGCGCGAGATACTTGAAGATCCTGCCGCGCGATCCGTATGGCAACGGGGAATCGATCCATTACCGTCTTGAAAGCAAGCCACCCGAGCGGGCAGTCGTCTGGAGCGTGGGGTTGGGCGGAATTAGTGAAGCCGGAGAACTCCCGGCGGCAAAAGGCGACGATCGTTCCACCAGTGACACGGTCTTCGAGATCACAGCGGCGCGACAATCGCCCCTCAGCACAAAATAGGTCACCGGAGCGAAAACGTCATGGCCGATGCCTTGCCGACGATTTATCTCGCGCGACACGGCGAAACCGAGTGGAGCCGGAGCGGTCAGCACACGGGATTGACTGACATCCCGCTGACAGCCAAGGGCGAAGAAAACGCGCGGCATTTAGGTGAGCGGCTGGCGAAGATCAAGGAACCGTTCGCGCTTGTCCTGACGAGTCCGTTGCAGCGCGCTCGACGCACGGCCGAGTTGGCTGGGTTTGGCGACCGGGCCGTGCTCGAACCAGCCCTCTTCGAATGGAACTATGGAGAGTACGAAGGGCGGACTTCGGCCGACATTCGCAAGGAGCGACCCGATTGGCAGCTCTTTCGGGACGGCGTGCCGGGTGGCGAAACGCTGGCGGAAGTGGGCGCGCGGGCGGACCGCGTGATCGCGCGCGTCCGCGCAGCGAGCGGCAATGCGCTGATCTTTTCCAGCGGCCACATTTTACGGGTGTTGGGTGCGCGCTGGTGCACCTTTGACGCTGCCGGCGGAGAGCGTCTGTATCTGGGCACCGCGTCGCTCAGTGCGCTCGGGTACGAGCACAAGCTCAACGAGCCCGTGCTGCGACTTTGGAACGACATGCTCCACGTCGAGCCGTAGAAGTCTCGGCTTCACTTGATCGTTACTTGGGCAGATTGAGCTTGGCGGCGGCCGCCGGATCGGCCAGCAGAATCGCTCGATTGCTCTCAATCCTGCCGGCTGGGATCGACCGATCGCCAGCCATCATTTGGACTAGCGGCACCACCTTATTGGCACCGGTGACCAGCCAGAGAATCTTGGTCGCCCGGTTGAGGATTGGGTACGTCAGGGTCATCCGCTGCCGATTCTGGTAAGGCCCCGTGATCGCCACGTCGCGGTCCGCAACGTCCAAGACGGGGTCGCCGGGGACCAGAGACGCCGTGTGACCGTCGGGTCCCAGCCCCAAATGAACCAGATCCAACACCGCATCACCGCCCGTTGCTTGCTTCAGCGCGCGAGCGTATTTGGCCGCGGCCGACCCGAGATCGGGCTCGTTCACTGGCATCGGATGCACATTCTCGGGTCGCATCGCGACGCGATCCAAAAGCGTCTCTCGCAGGTGTGTGAGATTGCGATCGGGGTCACCGTCCGGCGCGATACGCTCGTCGACTTGAAACAGATGGACCTTGTCCCATTCGAGGTTCTGTTTGGAGAACGCCTCAAACATGATCCAGGGGGCCGTGCCGCCACTCACCGCGAAGACAAATCGGCCGCGTTGCCGAATGGCTTCACGCGCGGCTTGCGCCAGTAACTCCGCACCGTGCTGGGCTAGCTTATCTTGCTCGGCAATCAGTTCAATTTGCATTCCGTGCTCCGCGAACGGCCCGCTGCTTTTCGGATGTCACCTTACGCGAAATAGGCTGGCCCTTAAGACGGCCCGGCGGTCGGCGCGGTGGCTTGAACGGGTTTCGATTCGGGCTGTTCCCACAACCGGAAGCCGCCGAGAAACGCGTTGTCGTTGTTCCCTTCGCGGCAATGGGGAGGCAGCTCCTTGAGCCGTTTAACGTTGCCGCCGCCCAAGACCACCTCTTCCGCCTGAACGGCCGCACTCAAGGTGGCCACGACGTCGGCCACGTGCTTGCGCCACCGCTTCTTGCCGAAACGTTTCAGGCCGCGGAGCCCGACGTAGTCTTCGAACGTCCGCTTCTTGTAGGGCAAATGGCCGAGTTCCATCGGCTCGAGAATGCCGTCGACGATCAGCGCGGAGCCCAGGCCGGTGCCAAGTCCTAGAAACAACATCCGCCCGCCGTGATAACTCCCCAGCGCCTGCAGGGCCGCATCATTGATGACCTTGACCGGCTTTTGAAACGCCGCCTCGAAATCGAAGCCGACCCAACCCTTTCCCAGGTTGTGCGGATCAGCCACTGGCTTACCACGGAGC
>DASRXU010000293.1:0-9248 GCA_035687365.1 Planctomycetaceae bacterium
GACGGGTCGTAGCGGAAAGACTTCGACCGAAACTCCCTCGCTGAAGACCACATGATCGGGCGGGCGGTCGCAGTGCAGGCCGAGGTCCGACAGAAACGACTGCTCGGCGAAGGTGATTTTCGCTTCGCGCAGGGGGTATGGAAAGTGGTGGACGCGACCGCGAAGCAGTTGCTCCCCCTTTTGCGCGTACAAGATGTAGCGCTCGATCAGAAAGTGTTCGAGCGTCCCCGGGACCGCGCGGCCGGGTTCCACGTCGAGATTCACGCCGGTCAAGACGTCGCCGATTTCCGCCGCCACGCGACCGCCAACACCCATTCGACCCGGCCAGAGTCTTTCGCATTCGTAGACAACTTGCGTACGCGTGCGGCGGACTCGCATCTTCGCATGGTGATAGGGAAGTCCCCATCGCGATCGACCGATCCTCGCCCCGACCGATCCGCCCGCATCCAGACTGATGAACCAAACACCCGGATCGCCGCCGGCCAGGTGCACGTAGGTCCGCACGTTCGTCTCTGGGAAAGCGGAAACGCCTGGAATGGGCGGCGACCACCAGGGCCGCACGCCGGACATCGAAAACAACACCAGGCCGACCCAGGCGCTGCCGTCAAAGGTGTCCAGGCTCAACCAGTCGGGAACCGTGGTGCTGGCCTCCGCAGGCGAAATTCGCCAATGGAGGAACAGCAAGTTGCGCCACTTCTGATAGCCGGCGACGCGCGTACGGGGTCGTTGGGAGGGAGACAGTCGATCGATGGCGGCCGAATGGGCAACGACCATGAGGACGTATCACACCAAGTTCGACGGACTACGTCGCACGTGCCAGGAACAACTGGCGAACCCTCGAGGCGATCGGCATGCCGAGCCAAAAAAGGCGGGCCGCGAGCGGCTTTTGCCGCCCGCGACCGTGATTGATTGAATCGTCGACATGATCGGTATTGTAGACCGGACGTCGTTCACCAACCGGTCACTCGATCAGAAACCGCGAAACGTTCCGCGATCGCCGCTCGCCTTAGTAGCGTTGCGGCATGGCCATTGTATTGCGGGCGTCCATCATCGTGGTGGGCGTGCCCTGCATCATCATAGGCGCGCCCTGCATGGGAGCCGGATTGTACATCGAGGTCGCCGGAACCGACGATTGCGCGCCACCGGGGCCAGGTGTCACAGGCGCTGGCGTGACCGCCGGGCCCGGTCCTGGCATTCCGCCGCCGCAGCTCGAGCAGCCGCCGCCCATGTAACCTTGTGTCATCATCGGCTGGCCGCAGCCACCGGGACATCCGCCGCCGCAACCGCCACAACAGCCGCCGTCGGCGAACACGGTGCAGGGATCGCAGCAGCCGTTGAAGCCGCAAGGCGAGCCGCAGCCGCCATATCCACATCCGTAGCCACCGCCGCCGTAGCCATATCCGTAGTGACCGCAGCCACTGAACCATTCACAGGGACAAAGGATGTGATGGACCAGACAGCAGATCGGGGTGAGGATGCAACATCCTCCGCCACCACATCCGCCGCAGCCACCGCCACATCCGTATCCGCCCCCGCAGCCACCATCGCCGCAGGGATTACCGCACGGGCTGCAGCCACCGCAGTAGCCGCCGCCACCGTATCCACATCCACCGTAACCACATCCCCCGCAGCCGCCACCGCAACAACCAGAGTTACAGCCGCCGCAGGCCATCGGATCGTAATAGGTCTGACAGCAGCAGCAACCGACGAGCGCCGGCATCGCGACGGCAGCGAGGGCGGCGAATAGGATCCGTCTCATGGGTATCGTCCCTGACTAGGCTCGAGGGGAATGGGCCTGACGTGAAGGCATCCTGCCTCTCTCCCTTTATCGGCGTTAAGCCTGGGAAACTTTAGCGGTTTCTCAAGATTTTCCGGAAACAACGGATCTGCCGATTTGCCGGGATGTTAGGGCGCCGAGCCCATCCGCAGCCGTTCGGCTGGCTTGGCAAACTGCGCATTCAATGGCGACTGAGCAAAATTGCGAAAGTCTGCGTACGACCCGCGAGAGTGACCTAGGTTTCCCTTGGACTCCTCCTCCCAGGGAAGCTTATGAGCAGCGACATTCGACGGTCGGCCAACCCCGCAGCCGAACGGCCGACCGACCTCCGGTCTGCCCCTTCCATCGCACCGGATTCAGTCGATTCCGCCATTGCCGTCTTGGTGCAATCGTCCCACCAGTTATTCGCGCAAGCGGCGACGCGCGCGACAATTCCGACAGCCGAAATTGATGTCGGAGACGTCGTCGCTCACTTGCGACGTGCTCCGGTTCCGGCTGCGGACGAACCCGCTGACTTCAGTCTGGAATGCCCGGTTCAGGAACTTGCGCTAGCCGATCGCCACTTAGTCGCCGTCGATACTTGTCCCGTGTGCGGGGGAGAATGGGCTCGAGCGCGCTATGGCCTGCCCGGTGTGCGTTTTCGCATCGTCGACTGCACCAGCTGTGGCCTGGGCCGTTTGCATCCGCGTCCTGCGAGCGATGTCATCGCCCGTTTCTACCCGGCAAGCTACTACGGCGTGACCGGTGCCAAGTTCGTCCCGCTGATCGAGGGTCTGGTGCGACTGGTGGGAGCGCGGCACGTGCGATCGCTGTCGCGCGGGTTAAACGCCGGCGCGCGGGTGCTCGACGTCGGTTGCGGCCGCGGTGTGTTGCTTTCCGCACTCGCGCGGCGCGGGTTCGAAGCGCACGGCTTCGAGGTGAGCCCTGCCGCAGCGGCAGGCGTCGATAGCCGGGCCATCGTGCGATTCGGAAAGAATCTGCAGGAAGCCGAATACCCCCCAGCGTACTTCGATCAGGTGATCATCTGGCACGTGCTCGAACATTTGCCCGATCCGCGGCAGACCCTGGATGAGATTCGCCGCATCCTGAAGCCGGGCGGTCGGCTGGTCGTCGCGGTCCCTAACTACAGCAGCCTGCAGGCGAAGGTCTGCGGCGCCGGTTGGTTCCACTTGGATCCGCCGCGTCACTTGTATCACTTCCCGGCGGCTGGTCTGCGACGCTTGCTCGGCTCGACCGGCTTTCGCGTCGAGCGCGAAGACCATTTCTCGCTGCGTCAAAACCCGTTTGGTTGGGTTCAGAGCCTGCTGAATCGCGTCCCCAAACTGCCGCGAAACGGCCTGTATTCGCTGCTCAAGCGACGCGGCGGCGGGCCACCGATCTGCGGTCCTTTCAGCCGGTTCGTGCTGCTTTCGGCGTATTGGCTGGGCATGCCCATCGCCTGTGCGCAGAGCATGGTGGATGCCCTGTTGGGGAACGGCGCCTCGGTCTGCGTCGTCGCGCGATCACGGGTTGATTGACCTGGCGCGTGGTAAATTGAAGAATCCAGGGCTGACGGCGTCCACACATCGCGGCAGTCCCCGCCCTCTTTCATAAAATTCTCGCGGCGGACTCGAGACACGGCCGCAGGGTGCCTGGCGAACATCAGCAGGGAGAATCGACAAATGGCTGTGCGTGGACGGCGGGAACCCGTAGGTAAGGCGAAATCGAATCGAGCACCGCACCGGAACGGGGCACGCCCGGCCAGCGCGACGGCCCCTCGTTCCGCAAAGCCCGATGGCAAATTTCCGACGATTGGCGAATACCTGATCCAACGACTGCAGGATTACGGGATCAACGACGTTTTCGGAATTCCCGGCGATTTTGTCCTGCAGTTCTACGGCATGCTCGAAAATAGCCCGATTCGCGTGGTGGGCACGCGGCGGGAAGACTGCGCGGGCTACGCGGCCGACGGTTACGCGCGGATCAACGGCATGGGAGCCGTCTGTGTCACCTATTGCGTCGGCGGACTGAGCCTGGCGAATTCCATCGCGGGAGCTTACGCCGAGAAGTCGCCGGTGATCGTGATCAGCGGCGCCCCTGGTATCGACGAGCGGCGTTCCGACCCGTTGCTGCACCACCGGGTCAGAGACTTCAACACCCAGCGCGAAGTCTTCGAGAAGATCACGGTGGCCTCAGCCCTGCTCGACGATCCGCTGACGGCCTTCCGCGAAATCGATCGCTGCCTCGAGGCGGCCGACCGCTATAAACGCCCGGTTTACCTGGAATTGCCTCGCGATCGCGTGCACAGCCGCGCGCTGTACCCCTACACGCCGCCGAAAGAAAAACCAGTGAGCGACAAGCAAGCGCTCAAGGAGGCGGTCGACGACGCGGCGCGAATGATCAATGCCGCCGAGTCTCCCGTGATTATCGCGGGCGTCGAGATCCATCGTTTCGGCCTGCGTGAAGAAGTGATCCGCCTAGCCGAGCGCAATCAGATTGCCATGTGCGCGACGCTCTTGGGCAAGTCGGTCGTGAGCGAACGTCACCCCTTGTACTTAGGCGTTTACGAAGGCGCCATGGGGCGCGAATCGGTTCGTCGCTACGTCGAGGAAAGTGATTGCGTCGTCCTGCTCGGCACCTTCATGACCGACATCAACCTGGGAATCTTTACGGCCCAGCTCGACCCGGCGAAGTGCATTTATGTGACGAGCGAGAAGCTGCGGATTCATCACCATCACTTCCACGACGTGCTCTTGTCCGATTTCGTCAAGCGGTTGGCGAAAGCCGAACCCAAGACCACCCGCAAGGCTCCGGTGATCGTGAAGGCGGTTGAGGCCGAGCCCTTTGTCCCCAAGCCGGACCAGAAGATCACGATCAAGCGACTCTTCCAGCGGATCAACGAGACGCTGGGCGACAACATGGTGGTGGTGGCGGACGTCGGCGATTCGTTGTTCGCCGCCTCGGATCTGACAATCCATCAGCACACCGAGTTTCTGGCCCCCGCCTATTACACGTCGATGGGCTTCGCGATGCCGGCGGCGGTCGGCGTGCAAGTCGCCAATTCCAAGCTTCGGCCGATCGTGCTGGTCGGCGACGGAGCCTTTCAAATGACGTGCATGGAGCTGTCGACGGCCCTCTATCTGGGATTCAACCCGGTCGTGCTCGTGCTCAACAATCGCGGATACACGACCGAGCGATTCCTGCAGGACGGGCCATTCAACGACATTCCAGATTGGAACTACCACCGGCTGCCCGATCTCTTCGGGGGCGGCTGGGGCTTCGAGATTCGCACCGAAGGTGAACTCGATCAGTCGCTCAAGGCGGCTCTCGAGAACAAAGAAACCTTCAGCCTGCTCAACATCCATCTCGAGCCCGACGACGTCAGCCCGGCCTTGGTGCGACTGACAAAGCGGCTGGCGAAACGACTGTAGGAGCAGACAGCGCGGAGGTTGCCGTTGCCCGCTTCGGGTTAGTGGCGTCTACCAACCCGACGCGTAAGCGAGGGCCGTCACGCAAAAAGCGGTAAGCGAATTTGCGCTGGCCCAAAATGCGAAAACCTCTCGCGAGTCGAGGAGTCCCCATTCCGCGCCAGAGGCGCAGCGTGGGAGCTCTTCGACCGCGAAAGGCTGCGTCCCCCCTGACGACAGGCAGGCCAATCTCTCGACGAGCCCGCCGCACGCAAAACTGCTACGTATGAATCACTGGGTGAACGCGGACTTTCGCCAGGGGACCGCGATGGGGGCACGCGTTGAACGTTAAGGTTGGCCGGCGGCCGGAGCAGGCGCACCAGGACCACCTGGCGCACCCGGTTGAGCAGGGGCTGGCGAACTGACCGCCGAGCCCGACTCTTCCAGCTGACCCGCCTTGTACTGTTCCAAGGCACGCCGTTCGTTGAACAGCTTGTCTTGCGGTCCCGCCGGGAAGTACTGGACGTCATCTCGCAGGAACCAGGCCGACGGCAGCGTCTGCCCGCCAACGTTCGTCTGAAAAGCAGCCCACGGGCCGCTGATACAGCCCGAGCTGCTGACAACCGTGAGCAAGGCCGCTACGCCCAGACCCAGCCACGAAGCATTCGCAAACTTCAGGGCTTTCATGCAAGACTCCGTTTTTCGGCCTCCCGTCCGTCGCAGTTGCAGGCTCCTGCCCACGGTCGCGATGGTAGCCGCTTCTTTCCGACGAAATCGGGCCAAGGGTCTGAGGGACCCACGCCTTTGAATACATCGGATCGTTGCGACCGGAATCTACGGCACAATCCGCGAAATTTGACGCGGCTCGGCGAACTTTTCCGGTGCCGCGGTTTGGACCGAGAAAGAATGGAGAAACTGGGGGCTGCGGGTAGCGGTGTGGCAGTCCCCCGGTTTCGCGGCACAGGAACGATTGGGAGACGTTCCGGAGAGGCACGGGGATTCAGGTTTTCTTGGCCTGAAAGACCCGCTGCAGCTCCTCCAGCGAGGTCTTGCCCTCGACCACGAGCTTGAGCCCCTCTTGCTGCAAGGAGAACTTGCTCTCCTTGCGGGAAAGAGCCTTCAGCTCTGGGGGACCTTTGCCGGCGGCCACCAACTGCCGCATGCCTTCGGTCATTTCGACCAGCTCAAACAGGCCGGTTCGGCCGAAGTAGCCCGAGCCACCGCAAGTGTCGCAAGGGGTGTACTCAGCGGCTTCGCCCGGCTTGTCCGGGTCGCCCGTGGGCGCTGAGGGAGCGCGGTAAAGAGTCTTAGTTTCCGGCGGGAGGCCGATCTTGGCGAGGATCTTGGGGTTCGGCCGATAGGCCAATCGACAATCCTTGCACAGCGTGCGGATCAGTCGTTGGCTGATCGTCGCGATCAAACCTTCGGCGGCTGCCCGATTATCGCCGACGATCTTCGCAAACTGGGCGATTCCGGAAATGGCATCTGAAACCGGGAACTCGGCAATGAACGTGACCCGGCTCTGAAGTTTGAGCAGCAAGCGTGCATTTTCGGCATTCCGCAACGGGTCGACATAAATCACGTCCGCCTCGGAGCGAATCAGCCGCTCGTACAGCACCTCCAGGGTTTCGCTGTCGGTCCGCTCGCCCTTGGTCAGATTGGGAAGGTCCCAACCTTGCGTGTCGCCCACGGTGTAGACGGTGTACTGATAGGCGTCGAGGCAGCGGAGCACGCCAAACATCGTCGTCGAGACGCCGGAACCCGGACCTCCGCAGACCAGAAAGATGCCCTTCTTTTCAGAGCTTAACTCTTGCACGCGCTCCTTGAGCTCGCTGGAGAAGCCGACTTCTTCAGGGCTCTTAGGAGCGAGGGAAAGATTTCGGATCTTGACGGCCAACCGCTCGCCGCCGGCTTGCAGCGGCGTCGCCTGAACCTGCAACACAAACTTGGTTCCGCCCAACTCCGCGCGAAGGCCTCCCGCTTGCGCGCGTTGGCGCTGCTGCACGTCCAAACCGGCGAGCAGCTTCATCATCTGGGTGATCGCGTGTCCCTGCGGCTTGGAGAGCCGACCTCCCGCATGGGCCACGCCGTCGATCATCAGTTGGACGACGGCCCGCTCGCCCTTCGGCTCAATTCGCAGTTGTTCGCAACGGCGGCTGATCGCGTCGGTGATGATTTCCTTGGCGGGAATCAGGCCGGCCTGGGCCAGCCGAGCATTGGCGTTGAGATTGGCCTCCTTGCCGTTGAGCGCCCCTTGAAACAGGACAAAATCGACGTCTTCAACTTCGATCTCGTCATCGCTGCCTTCGTTTTGCTGTTTCTTCTTGCCGAAACCAAAGATCACAAAGCCACCTTATCACAGGTCGTCGAGGTCATTCAGAGCAATCCATACTGACCTAAAGTCCGTTTGAGCGCTGACATTTGAGCCGCGTCCAGTGCGGTCATCGGTAAACGCAGCTCTCCCGTATCGCGATTGAGCATCTGCATAGCCGCCTTCAGCGGGATGGGATTCGTCGCCAATCCCAACATGTCGCGGCAGAGCGGAAACAGTTTTTGGTGCCACTGCTGAGCGGCCGCCAAATCCCCGGAGCGGAACGCGGTGATGAGACTCTTCACGTCTCGCGGAACGATGTTGCCAACCACCGAGACAACACCCCGCCCACCGATCGCCATGAGTGGCAGCGTCAGACTGTCGTCTCCTGAGAGCACGGTGAGATCAGTGAGCGCCAAGATCTGCGACGCCTGGTCCATCGACCCGGTCGACTCTTTGATGGCCACGATCGTCGGCACTTCAGCGAGGCGAGCGATTGTTTCCGGCTCCATGTTCTTGGCCGTTCGGCCCGGAATGTTGTAGAGCACGATCGGCAGGTCGACGGCTTGAGCCACCGCTTGGAAGTGGCGGAAAAATCCCTCCTGCGTCGGCTTGTTGTAGTAGGGAGCCACCATCAGCGCAGCATCGGCCCCCGACTTCTTCGCAAACTTCGTGAGGCGAATCGCCTCGGTCGTGCTATTTGAACCGGTGCCGGCCACGACCTTGATCCGGCCGGCCGCGTGCTCGCAAACGACGGCAATCACGCGTTCGTGCTCGTCATGAGTCAGCGTCGGACTTTCGCCCGTCGTGCCGACGGGGCTGACGCAGTCGGTGCCACTCTCGACGTGAAAGTCGACCAGTTTGCGCAAGGCGGCCTCATCGACGGCCCCGTCTTTGAACGGCGTCACGAGCGCGACAGTCAAACCGGCGAAGCGTTCTCCCCTACTTCCCATGATCGCGCTCCTTCCAATTGACGCCGGAGAGCTTCGCCAGCGCGAGTTCCAGCGCGTGGGTCCCCAGGCGTCCGTAGCCCTGGGCCTTGACGGCGACGTAAAGCTGGTGAGCCAAGGCCAAACCGGGCAGGGCCAGGCCCATGCGTCGAGACTCGGCCAGTGCGATCCCCATGTCCTTGATGAAGTGTTCGACGAAGAAGCCCGGATCGAAATTGTTGTTCATGATCCGCGGGCCCAAATTGTTGAGCGACCAACTTCCGGCCGCCCCACTCCCCACCGACTGCAAGACCGTCGGCAAGTCGAGCCCCGCCTTGTAGCCATAGAGGAGCGCCTCGCAGACTCCAATCATATTGCTGGCGATCAGCACCTGGTTGACGACCTTGGTGTGCTGCCCGGCGCCGGGGCCGCCTTGGTAGACGATCGTCTTCCCCATCGCTTGAAAGCACGGAGTCAGCGACTCGACCACCTCTTTGTCGCCGCCGACCATGATGGACAGCGTGGCATTTTTCGCGCCGACATCTCCCCCTGACACAGGAGCGTCGACGCTGGATACTGACTTTTGTTTCGCGGCTTCCGCGATCTCGACGGCGAGCGACGGCTCACTGGTCGTCATGTCGACCAGAATGTTGCCACTCTTGGATCCGGCGAGCGCGCCGTCGGTGCCAAGCATCACCTCGCGAACGTCACTCGGAAAGCCGACAATCGCAAAGACGACATCGGACGCGGCGGCAACAGCTTTAGGCGTGTCAGCCCATTTGGCCCCGTCGGCCAAGAGCGGCTCTGCCTTCGACTTGCTGCGATTGAAGACCGTCAGCGCGAAG
>DASRXU010000294.1:0-8888 GCA_035687365.1 Planctomycetaceae bacterium
CTGACTCTGCATTCGGCTACCTGGCGAGCAGCCTGGCGCAGCTCCTTGAGGTGGTGAGGCGTGAGCTGGAGCACGATCGCGAGGTTGCAAAGGCATCGCTTGCTGCCGCTTCGACCATCCTGCAATCCGAAATTGAACGGCAGTCGGGCGCAAAACAGTCGGGAACGGCAGGGCTTACGGCCTGGCAGATCGCCCGGGTGCGGGTCTTTATCGAGAAGAATTTGGATCGCACGATTCATACCCGGGATCTGAGCGCGGTCGCGCGGCGAAGCCCGGCTCACTTCTCGAGGTCGTTCAAGCTGACATTTGGCGAACCGCCGCACGCCTATGTGGTCAAGAGGCGCCTGGAAAAGGCTTGCAGCCTCATGGTGACCAGTTCGGCTTCGCTGAGCGAAATAGCCTTGAGCGCGGGTTTTTCGGATCAGGCGCACCTTTGCAAGTTGTTCAGACAAGCTTTTGGCCAAAGCCCGGCCAATTGGCGCCGCGAACGAGAGATGCAATAAGATGGATTAAACCTGCAAAGCCGGCACCGATCAGAAATATCCCATGGGCGATGAGAACCGGAAAGTTCTGAGCTTCGGCCCCTTCGAGCTTTCGATTGATAGCAGGCGTCTGACGAACGGCACGAAGGCCGTGCCCCTCGGCGCGCGTGCCATGGACATCCTCATTTCTCTGGTAGAGCAGCCGAGCACGGTTGTCGGCAAGCGCGATTTGATCGAGCGAGTCTGGCCCAACCAAAGGGCCGACGAGGTCAGCCTTCGTGTCCACATCTCGGCTTTGCGAAAGGCCCTGGCTCAGGGCGACCCCAGCAGGCGTTATATCGCAAACGTACCGGGCCGCGGCTACAGCTTCATCGTCCCGATCGCGGCGTCTTCTCTGCAGGCGCCCGAATTTGAGCCGGCGCGGAATCCGTGGCTGCCCGCCCGCCTGGAGCGCATGGTCGGCCGCACGGAGACCGTAGCGGCGATCAAGGCGAAGCTTGCTGAGCAGAAGTTCGTTACGATTGTCGGGCCCGGAGGCATCGGGAAGACGACCGTGGCGGTTGCGGTCGCTCACGAGATGCGCTCCATCTTCGACGGCGAAGTTCGTTTCGTCGACCTCAGCCCGCTTGGTGACGCGTCTCTCGTCGCGCCCGCCGTGGCGAGCGCATTCGGGCTTGCGATACAAACGATCGACGTGCTTCCGCTTTTGATCGACCGTTTGGCTGGAGCCCCCAAGCTCCTTGTGCTCGACAGCTGCGAACATCTCATCGATGGCGCTTCCGCTCTTGCGGAAAGGCTGTTCGCTCACGTGCCTACGCTGCACCTGCTCGCGACCAGCCGGGAAGCGTTGCGCGTCGAGGGGGAAAACGTTCACGAACTCGCCGCGCTTGCATACCCCGCGGAAGATCAGACGATCCTGGCGTCGGATGCCCTGAAATACCCCGCCGTCCAATTGTTGGTCGACCGCGTCAAAACCCTGCAACGGCATTTCGATTTGCACGATATGGATGCGCCGGTTGCCGCCGGAATCTGTCGGCGGCTGGACGGGATTGCGCTGGCAATCGAACTCGCTGCGGGCAGGGTGGACGTCTACGGTCTCGGCAAGACTGCGAGCTTGCTGGACGGTCACTTGAATCTGTCGTGGGCAGGGCGTCGGACGGCCATGCCGAGGCATCAGACACTAAACGCGACGCTGGAATGGAGCTACGATCTTCTCAATGAGGAGGAAAGGCACGTACTGAACAGGCTGAGCATCTTCGCGGGTGGGTTCACCTTCGAGGCGGCGATCGCTGTCGTTGCCGATGACGCGGTTGACGAAGCAAAGGTGGCTGACTGTCTTTGGGAGCTGCGATCGAAATCGATGATTGCCGTCTACGGGCAAAACGCTCGACTGCGTCTGCTCGACACCACTCGGGCGTTTGCGGCGGAGCGGTTGACCGAAGCCGGCGAGCAAGGTTTCTTCCGCCGTCGTCACGCGCTTTATTTCAGCGACCTGTTCAGACAGGGAGCCTCGATGGATGTCTCAGGTTGGCCGAAGCCACTTGCGGTCGAGGTCGGCAATCTCAGAGCCGCCCTGAACTGGGCATTTTCCGGTGCCGGCGACGCGAAAGTTGGTATTGATCTTGCCGCGGCTTCGGCGAGCACCTGGATGGGGATGGCCCTGCTGACCGAATGCCGAGAGTGGATGGCGAAAGCCATTAGCTGTCTCGACGCGATGAATTCGGGTTCGCGGCAAGAAATGATCATTCAGTCTGCGCTGGCCAGCTGCATGATGTTCACGCTTGGCATGACCGAGGAGTCATACTCTGGCTGGGCCAAGGCGAGACATCTCGCCGAGGACCTCGGCGATGTCGAATATCAGTTGGTCTCATTACTTGTTCTCTGGGCGCACAGGATTCGGCTTCCACGATACGCCGAAGCAATCGAATTGGCGGAACGCTGCGGTGAGGTCGCCGAAGCATCCGGCGATCGCGGCGCCGTCGCGACCGCGAATTATATGCGCGGGATAACTTATCACCACACCGGACGATTGTCGCAGGCCGAAAGTTTGCTTGAGGCTTCCCTGCATCGCGACGTCGAAGCTGCGCGGCAGGCTGTCATCGAGCGATTTGGCTACGATCGTAAAACGGACGCATTGGCCGTTTTGGCGAACCTGGTCTGGCTGCGAGGGTCACCCGATCAAGCGCAGCGACTTGGCCGGATGTCGATCGCCGAGGCTCGCCAACTCGATCAGGCGGTGCCGCTTTGCGTTGCGCTCGCCTGGACGGCCTTCAACGCGTATCTGACAGATCCGGTGAACGGCGAAGCCGATGCGCTTGCCAACGAGCTTGTAGAGCACGCCGGAAAACATGCGGTGGACAGCTATTACGGCTTCGGCGTTGCCATGCAAGCGCTTGGCAAGGTCAGGCAAGGAGCGGTCGAGGCGGCTACGGATCTGCTTTATTCCGGATTAGAGAAGCTGTCTGCGGCGCGTTATGGTGTTTTCCATCCGATCCTGCAGGCAGAGTTTGCACGATGTTTGACGGTTCTTGGCGACACTCGGCAGGCCGTCGCTGTTTTCGAGCGCGCGAAAATCGAACTCGACGACGAGGACCAGCTTTTTGTCCCCGAGTTGCTCCGGATCAGGGGCGAACTGGCCTTGAGCAGCAACGAAGGGCTAGATGTTTGCAGAGGTTACTTTCGCCGTGCGATCGAGATGTCAGATAGTCGAGGAAGCTTGTCGTGGACGCTGAGGACGGCGACGAGTCTCGCCATAGCCGAGACGTCGGATACGGGAAGGGAAGAGGCCCAGTCGATCCTGCGGGCCGCTTTTGCGAAGTTCCGGGATGGATCTGACACGTTCGACCTGAGACTTGCCGCTCGGGTACTGGACGGCTCATACAGGCGCGAACATGTCATCGGGACCCTGCACTGAGCGTTGGCTTATTCGGTGATGACGAGACCAAGCGTTTGTGCGCGCGACACCGCCTGGGAGCGCCTCTCGACACCGAGCTTGGTGAAGACGCTCTTGAGATGCGATTTAACCGTCTCTGGACCGATGTCGAGGCGCCGGGCGATTTCCTTGTTTGATAATCCGTGCGCGATCAGTTGCAGAATGCCGGTTTCGCGGGGACTTAACGCGCCGAGAAGCTCCGGTCTTGAAGTTGGTGCAAGGCGAGCCTGCCGTACGCGCTCGACACCTGTCATAAGCCTGTCGACGTAGGAAGTCAGATCCGCGCCAAGATTCCCGCTGACCTGGGTCATCCGGAGAATTTGGCCGATGATTGGCCCTTCGTCCAAAATGCTTTGGTAAAGGCCGGCTGCCGCGCCTGCGGCCAGAACGCGGCGAAAGCGGCTCGTCGCCTCTGCGGCCTTGCCTGCATTGAGCTGAACTGCCGACAGATGAATCGCGCTTCGGATCAGGAAGTAGCGATGCTGCGCCGCTTCGGTTTCGCTTTGTAGAACTTGCAGGATCGCGATGGCGTCGTCAGGACGGTCCTGTTGCCCCAACAAATGCGCGCGCGACAACTTGTGATACCATTCGATTTCCGACCACGCGCAAGGCCTCGCTGCCGGGTACTTCCGCGCAAGGCGCTCGAGCCGATCGACGCAAGCGGCGGCTTCATCGATGCGGCCGTCGTTCAGGTAAAGTCGCGCTTGCTCTGCTATCGCGCTGGCTGAGAGCCGTCCCCAGCCTCGTGCGTCGCCTTGATTTTCGGCTTGCTCCAGAACGGTGCGGGCTCGTTCGAAGTTCATCCGGGCACCGGCGACCCTGGCGAGCACGAAATAGGCGCTTAACACGCATTCGTGCATCGTCCCGGAGATGATCAGCGGCACCCGGTCGATGATCCAGGCCTCCGCCTCGTCGATCTGGCCTTCCTCATACTTAATTCTTGCGATTAAACTTGCCGGCAAGGCCGCAGCGACCGAATTCGGTCCCACACCTTGTTCGGCGATCCGCAAGCCCTCGCGATACTGCGCATCCGCAGCCGCGAGACGTATCTGTTGCTCCTCGGCAAGCCCTTGAAGGCAGCGCCGGTATACCGACGCAAATGCGTTTCTGCGATCCTCTTCGATCGAATACGGGATCCACGGCGTCGCATGGAATTGCTTGAGGTCTCCCGCCTTCAGATGGCAAAAACGAACGACATTTGAGGAGACGTTCGCAGTCCACGGATCGGAAGAGTTGTTCACGCAATCCTGCGCCAAAGGCAGCGCCCGTTCGGTGTCATCCATGAGTCCGATAGTGAGGGCACGAATCGCCTGGCATTCCAGCAGCAGGTCATTTCGCCGCGCATCCCCTGCATCTACATCTTGCTGAATTTCGGTTGCGAGTTGCAGGGCCTCTTCGAAGCGGAGCGCCAGCGCCAGCCCCCAGGCAATCGCCATTCTCACCTCGGGCTGGCCTCGCATGAGCTCGCCGGGAAACAGACGCTGCCAGTCAAGCAGGGTGAACAGATCACCCCTCGTGATCAACGCCATGGCGCAGTTCTTGATCCAGCCGATCGCTCGATCTGAATCGCCGGCCGCGATCGCGTGCTGGACTGCCTCAGTCCACAATTCCTGCGAGGCGTACCAAAGCGAGGCGCGCCTGTGCAGCTCGGGAATTTCAATATTGCCGTCCGCCTCAAGCCGCTGTCTCAAGTACTCGGCGAGCAGCGTATGGTAACGATGCCAAACACCATCGTTGCCAAGTGGCGTGAGCAGCATCTGGCGCTGCGCAAGCGATGCCAGGATTGCGCGGCTCGAGCTGGCGCCGGTTACGGCCTCGCATAGCGAACCGGAGAGCCGATCGAGAATGGCCGTTCGTAGCATGAAGTCGACCAATTCGACCGGAAGCGCATCGAGCATCTCCGACAGATAGGCGGCGATCGGACGCTGCGAACCCGAGAGGCTGTACACGTAGTCCCTCAGGTCGGGCCCGGACTGCGAGGCCATGGACACGATAATGCGCAGGGCGGCTGGCCACCCTTCGGTCTTGCGCTGCAATAGCTGGACGTCGGGAAGCTCCAGCACGCCGGGTCTGGCGCGGTCGAGAAATGCCAGCGTCTCCTGCATGTCAAACCGCAAGGCTGCGGCATCGATTTCGATCAGCTGATTCTGGGCTCGCAAGGTCGCGAGCGGCAGGGGAGGTTCTGTGCGTGTCGTCAGCACCACGTGGCAGTGGGATGGCGCGTGCTTCAGAAAATACGCGACGGTCTGATGGATGCGAGAAGCGCTGAGCCAGTGGTAGTCCTCAAAAAAGAAGTAAACGTCCTCTTCCACCTCTGTCAGGTCGTTGATCAAGCTTGATAGAACGGCCGGCGGGTCGATCAGGTTATTTTCAAGGATCAGCTCAATCGCCCCGGTGCCGACGTCCGGACGGGCGTGATGCACGGCCTGCGATAAATAGAACAGAAACCGTGTGGCCTCGTCGTCGTCTGAGTCGATGGTAAGCCATGCAACAGCACAGCCTTCCTGCTCGAGCTGCTCGGCCCATGCAGCCGCCAGGGAGGTTTTGCCGAACCCCGCCGGCGCCTTGATGACCCCAAGTCGCTTGGCCGGGAGCCCGGATAGCATCGCAAGGAGCCGCGGACGGGCGACAAGCCCCCTAGGTCGTGCCGGCATGATCTTGGTCGCCAGGAACGGCAACTGGCCTTCGCCGGTGAGAGCGCCTATTCCAGCTCCAATCGCATTGTGGCTTGAGCTGGGCTCGATCAAGGGACCCCCTTCGCGTAGCAGTCTTCCCCCCATTTGGGGGATACCCTCAATGGCTGAAGTGTACGATCACAGTTCGCAAGAGGGAAGGGTTGGGATCGTTGGATAAAGGCTAGTGGGCCGGTCGCCAGACCGAGCCCTGGTGATGCAGTTGCACGCGAGAACCGCGGCAGGCGAATATCGACAAATGGGCGCGAATTCCGGTTTCGTTCCGATTGTGTGGATATTACGGAAAACACGAAATCCGCGTTGGGAATCATGGCAAGCGACGATGTTCACAGAAAACTGAAGTTTGGCCCTTTTGAGCTTTCGAGCGGCGAGAGAGTCCTTCAGCGCGATGGTGCCATGCTTCCACTCGGCAGCCGGGCCCTCGACATTCTGATCTATCTCGCTGAGCGTCCTGGCGAGGTCGTCGCAAAGAAAGAGCTCATTGATCACGTCTGGCCTGGTGTCGTCGTCGAAGAGGGAAGCCTCCGCGTGCACATTGCCGCGATCAGAAAGGCACTTGGGGACGGCAAACTCGGAAACCGGTATATCGCGAACATCCAGGGCAGGGGCTATTCGTTTGTCGCCTCGGTGGTCGGACCAGACAACCGCAAAACCAATAGTCCAAGCCAGCAGTACGAGGGCAGCTTACCTGCGCGCCCCCGCAGGACGGTCGGGCGCGACCTCATCCTTGGCGAGGTTCAAGAGAGCCTTCGCAAGGAGCGGTTCGTCACCCTGCTTGGTCCGGGCGGGATCGGGAAAACCACCATTGCGGTGGCTGCAGGCCACGCCCTTGCCGAAGAGTTCGGCGGAGAAGTCTATTTCGTCGACCTGGGGAGCCTTGCTGATCCGGACCTTGTTGTTCGGGCCATCGGAACATCCGTGGGATTTGCGTTAAAATCGAACGAAGCAAGCCTGGAGCTCGTCGATCTCATCCGTTCGAAAAAGCTACTCATCATCCTCGATAACTGCGAGCATGTGATACACGCAGCCGCGTCGATCGCCGAGCAGCTCTTTCAGGCAGCTGGACAAATCCATCTCCTGGCCACAAGTCGCGAATTGCTGAAGGTCGAGGGCGAACATTGCTATCGCGTCGATCCCCTGGATTTTCCGCCGGCCGAATCCGAGCAAACGGCAGATGCCGTCGCTCGGTATCCTGCTGTGCAGCTCTTCGTTGAACGCGTGGCCGCCAGAGGTGGCAATTTCGTTCTCACCGACCATGAGGCGCCATTTGTCGCCGACATGTGCCGAAGGCTGGACGGATTGCCGCTCGCGATCGAATTGGCCGCCGGCCCGGTGGCTGCATTGGGCATGAGAAGCACGCTTGCGGATTTGGCGTCTCGGCTGGAGTGGCTGAAACATGGCCATCGGACGGCGAACCCCAGGCATCAGACGCTCAAGGCGACATTGGACTGGAGCTACGATCTGCTGTCGGGTGCGGAGAGAATTGTCCTCAGACGAATTGCCCGGTTTGTCGGGCAATTCAGCCTCGAAGGAGCAAGGCATGTCGCGGGCGACCCAGGCTCCGACGATGGAGCGATCTTTGACGCCGTCGCCGGCCTGGTCGAAAAGTCGTTGATTGCGACGCGGCTTGACCAGGGCGAGCCGCAATACCGCTTGCTGGAGACGACACGGGCGTATGCGCTCGAAAAACTGGAGGAGCATGGTGAGCTCGATCCCATCTCCCTGCGGCACGCGGAATACGTGATCCAGCAGCTCGAGTCACAAAAGGACACGCTATCGGCTCTGCCCAGCGCTGAAGGAGTTGCGGCCTATTCCTGGCAACTCAGCAATGTTCGATCGGCGCTGGAATGGAGTTTTGGAGCGCACGGTAACGACGAGATAGCGACAAGGCTTGCGGCCGCTTCAACGCAGCTGTTTCTCGAACTTTCGCTGTTGATCGAATGTCAAGTCTGGGCGGAACGTGCAATCACTCGTCTCGGAGATCAGCGCAAAGATTCTCGTCGGGATTTAGAAATCTCTACGTCATTATCCTTCGCCCTGTTGCACTCCGAAGGGAGTAGCGAGCTGATTCACAAAACATTCGCTCGAGCGCTCGACGCTGCGGACGTGCAGGGAGACGTTGCTTACGAGTTGCGACTTCTGAGCGGGCTCTTCACGTACTACCGTTGGAATATCGACATCAATGCTGCGCTCGATATCGCCTCTCGAAGCAAAGAGGTGGCCCTAAGAACCGGGGATCACGACGATATAGCGCTCGCGGAATCGATGTTGGGCGCCGCCCATCATCTGGCTGGAAATCACCTCGTCGCGTTTAAGCATTTCGAAACGGGGCTCGACCACTCTGCCTTAGGCTGGCGCTTCCGCTTAGGGCAACACCTGTTTTATCACAGCAGTCTTCTACTTGTCGGAATGGCTCGGTGTCTGCTGTACAGAGGATTGGTAGACCAGTCACTTGACCACGCAAAGCGTGCCATAGAAGAAGCGGAAAAATCCGGTCATACCGCCACGCTTTGTCAATCTCTTAGCCTGGTTCTTCCGGTGTATTTGACAATGGCGGACTTTCGCCGATCAGAGCAATACATCACGCGGCTGACTGAACTCTCATCAGCCTATTCGCTGAAGCCATACCGCGCCGTGGCGACGGGTCTGAGAGGTCGATGGTTGACCCTCCAAAATAATCTCCACGAGGGGATTCCGATGCTGAAAAGAGCTCTGGAAGAACTTCGCGCCCAGCGCCATGAAATGCTCAGCATGGACTTTGTCTGCGACCTGGCTGTGGGT
>DASRXU010000295.1:0-13071 GCA_035687365.1 Planctomycetaceae bacterium
ACAATGCTGCAAAATGCAGGTATTCGCTTACAGAAGACGCGCGGCGGGGCGATGGCCGTCGTTCGAGTCGATGGGCGAAGCCGCGTGGCAAAATTCGTCGGCGTCGGAAATATCGCCGCCCACTTGCGGGCGCGAGGCGACGAGGGAGGCCGCGGATTGGTCTCGCACAACGGCATCGTCGGGGGCGAGGTCCGCAAGATTCAGGAATTCTCTTACGACTGTCCCGAGGATGGCCTGTTGGTGATGCATTCGGACGGATTGCAGGGCCGTTGGAGTTTCAAGCCCTATGCCGGTCTCGTCGCGCGGCACCCGGCGGTCATTGCGGGCATTTTGTATCGCGACTTCACACGCGGCCGCGACGATGTCACGGTCGCGGTCGTCCGGCTTTCCTTGGCAGGAATGAGCGCGTGACGGACCAGGTTCAAGACGGCTATCCGCTAGTCGAAAAGCCGGCAAGCGAACGCCTGGCGCAGGAGAATCACAAACTGCTTCAGTTGCTCCTGGATCGCGAACGCGAAATTGCGGAACTCAACGGCGAACTGGCTGAAACCAATAAAGGGGTGGTCGCCCTCTACGCCGAATTGGACGATAAGGCCCAGGCGCTGCGCGAAGCGTCGGACCTCAAGAGCCGTTTTCTGTCCTACATGAGCCACGAGTTTCGCACGCCGCTGGGAGCGATCCGCAGCCTGGCGCGGTTACTTCTAGACCGAATGGACGGCCCGCTTTCCGACGAGCAGGAAAAGCAGGTGCTGCTGATGCAGCGTTCGGCCATCGAACTGAGCGAGATGGTCGACGACCTGCTCGACCTGGCCAAGATCGAGGCCGGGCGAATCAGCGTCTCGCCGGCCTGGTTCGAGATGGTCGACTTGTTTTCCGCGTTGCGGGGGATGTTCAAGCCGTTATTGATGATGTCGACGCTCAATCTGGCGTTCGAAGAGCCGCGCGAAATGCCGCGGATTTACACCGACGACAAGCGATTGTCGCAAATCCTGCGCAATTTTATTTCCAACGCCATCAAATTCACGCTGGAGGGAGAAGTTCGCGTGCGGGCGCGGCCCGAGGGTGACGATGCGGTAACATTCAGCGTGACGGATACCGGCATCGGGATTGCGGAAGAATTCCACGCCTCCATCTTTCAGGACTTTGTGCAGATCGACTCTCCACTGCAACGAAAATGGCGCGGTACGGGGCTCGGTCTCTCTTTGAGCAAAAAGATTGCAGAACTGTTGGGGGGAAGCGTGTCGATGACGAGTATACCGGGCGTCGGCTCGACCTTTTCGGTCACGATTCCGATCCGATTCCGAGAGCCGCCTCCCGACGCCGCCCCGATGCGGCAGAGCCCACCGCAGGCTGAAGGCCAGATCCATGCCGAATAGCCCGGCGACCATTCTCGTAGTAGACGACAATCCGGCCACGTTGTATGCGACGACGCGTGTCCTCAAAGGGGCCGGCTTTCGTGTCGTAGAAGCCGGCGCGGGAGAAGTCGCGCTCGCAGTGGCGGAAAAAGAGACCGTCGACCTGGTCGTCCTCGACATCAATCTCCCCGATATCGATGGGTTCGAAGTTTGCCGACGACTGCGCGCCCATGAGCGCCTCTCGCGCACCCCGGTGATTCACCTCTCGGCCACCTTCGTCAAAGATACGGACAAGGTCCAAGGGCTCGAGGGGGGGGCCGACGGTTATTTGACCCATCCGGTCGAACCCCCCGTCCTGATCGCGACGGTGAACGCGTTCTTGCGCGCGCAGGAATCGGAGCGGTGGCGGCGGCAGCGGGAACTCGAATTCAAGGCGATTTTCGAGCGGGCCCTCAATGGCATCGCACTCGTCAGCCGCGAGTTGTCGTTCGTCGACGTGAATCCTGCTATGTGCGACATTCTCCAGGCGCCGCGCGAAGCCATCGTCTCGCGATCATTGATGGACTTTGCTCTGACGGATCGCCGCGAGGAGGCAGTCGAAATTTTTAAACGCCTCGAAAGTGACGGAACGTGGCGCGGCATCTTTCCGCTGCGCGCAGCCAGCGGCGCTACGGTGTTTCTCGATTGGAACCTTTCCCGGCACTCGGCCCCCGACCGCTGGCTGGCTGTCGTCAGTGACATTTCGGCCCGGCTGGCGATCGAGCGCGAGCGCGAGGAATTGTTGATCAGCGAGCGGGCCGCGCGGACCGAGGCCGAACGCGCCAATCGTCTGAAAGACGATTTTCTGGCCACGCTGTCGCACGAGCTGCGGACGCCGCTCAACGCGATTGTCGGTTGGGCCCAGCTGCTCAAATTGGGTCAACTCGATTCCACCGAGTCGCAAAACGCAGTGGAAGCCATTGATCGTAACGCGAAGGCGCAGGCCCAAATGATTGCCGACTTGCTCGACGTTGCGCGGATCAGCTCGGGAAAGATCCGACTCGACGTGCAGCCGGTCGATCCGACCGCGGTCGTCGAAGCGGCTTTGGAAGCGGTGATGCCGGCCATCGAAGCCAAGGACATTCGTCTGACCAAGGCCATCGATTCCCAGGCGACGCCCGTGAGCGGCGACCCGGGCCGTTTGCAACAGGTCGTCTGGAACCTCGTCAGCAACGCGGTGAAATTCACCCCCCGCGGCGGCTCCATCGAGATCGCTCTGGAGCGGAGCGAATCCCACATCGCGCTGTCAGTTAGCGATAATGGTCAGGGAATCCCGGCCGATTTGCTCCCCACGATCTTCGACCGCTTCAGCCAGGGCGATGCCTCGACGACGCGCAATGAAGGAGGCCTGGGTCTCGGTTTGGCGATTTCCAAACAAATTGTCGAATTGCACGGCGGCACGATCGACGTCGAGAGCGCGGGCAAAGGGAAGGGGGCGACGTTTCGAGTCTTTCTCCCCTTGGCGTCGGCGAAATCGCAGGCCGAACGCTCCTCGGTTGTCTGGCCGGCTCGCGGTTCGAGAGTCAGCCTCGAAAACACGCATGCTCGTCTCAATGGAGTGCGCGTCTTGATCGTCGACGACGACGCCGACGCCCGCCGCCTGACGAAGCGTGTGCTCAGCGATTTTGGGGCCGAGCCGCATGTGGCCGACGGAGTTTCCGAAGCACTCTCCGCCTTGGACGAATTCAATCCGCACGTGCTGGTGAGCGATCTCGGCATGCCGACGCTCGACGGCTTTCATCTGATTCGCGAAGTCCGCGCCCGCGGCTACTCGTTTCAACGTCTGCCGGCGATCGCCCTCACGGCGTTCGCCCGCACGGAAGACCGCCAGAAAGCCCTGCTGGCCGGCTTCCAGCTCCATCTCGTGAAACCGGTCGACGCGTCCGAGCTGTCGGCGGCGATCGCCGCGCTGATCGGCCGCACGGGGTAACGATTCGCAACGGCAGGTCAATCTCGCACTTGAGGGTCGAGGCTGCGCCATCGAATCAGTGGCGGGCAAGAAACGCCAGCAAGGCATCGCTCACCTGCTTTGGCGACTCGATCAGCATCCCGTGCCCCGTCTCTTCCAAGACCTCCAACTCGGCGTTCGGGATGCGGCGGACGAGTTGTTCTGAGAGTGCGACAGGAATCAAGATGTCTTCGCGCCCCACAAACACCCCGGTCGGACAGGCTAGTTGGGCTAACTCACTTGAGGACTGAAACGCAGCGATGGCCCGACATTGGCGGGCGATCACCTCGGTGCTCGGCGGAAATGGATAGGCCAGGATTCTCTCGGTCAGTCGCTCGATGGCGCCCGGCTTCGCGTAGAACGCGCTCGTGTACATCCAAGGCAACAGCAGCCGATTCATGGTTGCCGCATCGACGACTCGGGGTAGCTCGGCCCACACGTCCGTGATGGCCTTCCCGCGCTCGTCGACCTGCGCGCACGTGGAAAGCAGCAGCAAGGATTGAACGCGCTGGGGATGAGTTACGGCCAGTTCCTGCGCGATGAGCCCGCCCATCGAGTGTCCGGTGACATGCGCGGAGCCAATCCCAAGTGCGTCCAAGAGCCCTGCCGCGTCATCTGCCATTTGGCGAATGCTGGTGACATTCTCTGAGCCGGATGATTGTCCGAGGCCCCGGTTGTCGAAGCTGATCACGCGATAGCGCGCCGCAAGGGCAGGGATCATCAACGCCCAAATCGTGTGATCGCAGGCAAAGCCGGCAATCAGCAACAGCGCCTCGCCCGTGCCTTGGGTCTCGTAATAAAGATCAATTCCATTCACACACGTTTTTGCCACGGACGGCCGACTCCCAACGTTTCGTCAACGCCCCACGGTTTCATCAAACAGTTTGAACAAAGCCTCCCAGTGCCGCTCGGCCGCAATCAGGTCGAACACGGGCAGATCGGGAACTGCGAAACCGTGCCGCGCAAGATAGGTTTCGATCAAATGGTTTACCCCGGCATCCGTCAACGCCTTTTCCAGACGCTGCTTTTGTTCGTCGGGGAATGACGCGTCCTCGATTGCGCCGGCCACATAGACCCGGCCGCTCATTTTTTTCACGAAGTGATGCGGGCTCTCGGGCTGATCGACGGCGAGGTTGCCGCCATGAAACGAGGCCGCCGCCGCAAATCGGCCTAGGAACGCGCCGGCCGCCATGAGCGCGGCGTTGCCGCCCATGCAGTACCCGACCGCGCCCAAGCGATTGCCTTTGACGTCGGGCCGAGATGACAGGAAGTCGATGAAGGCGGAAGCGTCCGAAATCTTTCGGTCGCGATTCAGAGTGCCTACCTGTTTCGACAACTCTTGGCGGAGCTGGGGGTCGGCAAACACCTGGGCGGGAACCTTCGGCGGATAACTTCCCATGCGGTAATAAAGATCGGACAGCAGCACGAGATAGCCGTGATCCGCCAGCCGCTGTCCCATTTCCCACATCACCGGCCGAATTCCGAGACCGTCCATGAAGAAGATCACGGCAGGCCAGCGTCCCGCGCTGCCCTCGGGAGTAAAGACAGAGGCCGGACAAACTCCGTCGCGCGTCGTGATGCTGACCTCGAGGCGAGGCATGGACAGGTCCCTCGAAAGAAATTGTTGTCGTCGCCTCTATTCAACTCGACGGAGCCACTTTCCGCGAGCCATAGTCCTCATCGCTCCGCTGAGAGGGAGCGTCGAACTCCACGTAGCGAAGCGGCTGCGGTTGCACCCGTCAGTGATGGAATCATAGCCGGGTTCAGCGTCCCAAGCCGACGGCTTGCCGTCGTCTTGATTGAGAGCACGCTAGACGACGGCAAAGCCGTCGGCTTGGGAAAAGTGTGTCTCGTTTAACAACTCCCTCGTTGACTCGTTCATCCGGCGCTTTCTCAACAACTTGCGCCCGAGATGCAAAATGTTGGTGAGGAGTGGGCTATCACGGTTGGGACTGCGCGAGTCAACTTTCCCACTCGCGCAGGCTGCCGACGAGGGCCAGCACTTCGGGGCGTTTCTTTTCGAAGACGCCGAAGAGGGTGAGCAGGCCCACGCCCAGGGTGAACAAAAAGACCCACCAGGGCCAGACGTGGCCGATGCTGCGCGACGCGTGCCAGACCATGCTCACAATCGAAAGCAGCAAGAACGACGTGCCGAGGTACAGAAACGCCCGCACGCGAAGCACGATCCCCGCCAGCACGCCGAGCACCGACAAGCCGGCGAGCACCATTGGCAGCCAGAGCGTCTTGCCGATGCCGTGTTGGAACATTTCGCCCGTCGAGCTGACGTAGATCAGCGTGATGGCGAAATATCGCACCGAAGCGAGCACTTTGTCATCGAGCCGATCGCGATTAATTTGGGCCGCAGCCAGGATTGTGAGGCAGGGCGGGATCACGAACATCTGGGGATGCAAGAGCAGCGAAACGCCTTGCTCGTAGAACAGGCTGCACAACGTCACGTTGCCGGCGACAGCTGCGGCCGCCGTGTAGACGAACGAACCGCGCCGCAGGCTAAGGAACAGGTACAACAGCCCCACGGCCACCATCGTCGTCGAGTAGCTCAGGCGCGAACCGATCAGCCAAAACCCTACGACCGGCAGCAGGGGCAGGAAGGCCGCGCTGTATTCCAGGGGCTCAGCCAGCACGTTGATCTTCATTCGTCGGAACAGTTCGGAGACGGCCGTGCCGCCGAACGCGATTCCCATCACGATGAGCGGCCAATACGGTTGCAGGCCCAGTCGGAAGAACTGCGGATTCGTCAGGTACAAGTGGGCGAATAGCAGACCGCAAACGGCTTCGCTGGCGTAAACGTAGAGGGACCGTTGCTGATCCGCCTGTAGAAACGGATCGCGACCGGGCAGCACGGCGAGCGAAACCAAACCGGCCGCTAGCAGCATGAGCGTCGACGCAACGAGCAAGCTTTCGCCCACGCTGACCGGCGCACCGGCGGCCGGGTCGAACGCGCTGATCTCAAAGAGCAGCACCAGGGCCAGCGTCGCAATCGTCGTCGCTGCCACACCGATGGCCGCTCGGCGGATGGAAGTAAACCAAGGACTTTCCGGCCGCACAAGCCGCACGAGAGGCAAGCCATAAACAAACGTCGTGGCGCCCAGCATGGCCATCATGCGAATCGGCCGCCGCAGTTCTTCATGGGCCGCGCTGCCGAGCGGATCCATCAGGCTCCAGCCGAAATCCACGAAGGCAATCGCACCGACTGCGAGGGCATGGACGCGCATGAGGTCGCGGGCTCGTGTCGTCGCCAATAGCGCAAGTCCGCCGGCGAGCGCTAGCGTGGCCAGCGCCCCGCCGACTCGCAAGGAGGCGTCCTCAAAGGTCAACACGACCCAGAATTCGACTCCGATGACGAGCGCCCCAGTCGCAATGCTGGTCGACCCCAGCCACGGGGCGATGCGCTGGCCATCGATCGAGAATGGACTCATTCCGAGACGTAGGCCAAAACTCTTCAGTGACCGGTGAATCGTCCAGACGACGCCCGTGAGCACGACGTATCCCGCTCCCGCGGCGGCGGCCGCGTAGATCAAACTGCGTCCGCCGAGTTGCCGCCAATCGAGAACCGTCGCAATGGCCACGAGCCCTAATGAGTAGAGAATCGGGAACGCGTGTTCGGCGCGCCGTTCCCACAGCGCGCCGGCGGCCAACACAACCATCGCCGCCAATGCTCCCCAACCTAGCCAAGTCGCACTCGAGATGTGGTCAATGAACGACGGATTGCAGAGCACCGCAACCGTGATGAAGGCGAGTGCGAGAGTGCCAATCGCGGCAATGGCATGATGGACGGGCGGCGCGATCAACGAGTTTTCGAGCGGCGTGGTCCACATTGCTGTGGGTGACTCGTCACTCGATCGCTTGCGCAGCAGTTCGATCATCAACCAAACGATTCCATGCACTCCGATGCCCAGCACGATGATGTGAACTAAGTCGATGATCGGCTGCCCTCCGACAACATGCCCCGATTCCAGCCACGGTCGTACGCCGATGCAGACTGACGCCAAGACCGCGAGGGTGAGTGACAAGTACGATCGCAGTCGGCTCTGGGCAGCGACGGCGATCGCCACCACGCACGCGGAAACGAACGTCATTGTTCCCGCCGCCCACCACGGGCGCTGCGGATCGAGCAACTCAGCCTTGAGGGCGAATGCCAGGAGGACAGGGACGAGAAGCAAAGCTCGGTCGGCGATCGCAATCGCGCCGCTGCGGCCCTCGCTCGAGCGGGTGACGAGTGTTGTTCCGGCAGTCAGAGCCAGCACGGCGCACCAACCGGCCATCGCGACATGGAACGAGAGCCAATTGCCGGCCGTGTTCCAAGGACCCAGCGAGCCGGCCCCCAACACGGCCGCGACTGAGAGAAACAACAGTCCGATCTGAATCGCCGAGAGCGGCCAGCTGCCACGGCGAGACCAGGCCCAAACGCCGGCCGCCGACGCGAGGAACAGCCAACCGAGCGGCGCGCTTGACTCTCGCACCGAGCTAAACAGTGGCTCGGGCGACAACCAAAGTCCGGCCGTTGCCCCAACCGCCAAGATCGCCGCAAACACAGTCACGAATCCAAGCTGCACAGCGATCGGACGTTCGAGTGGCGAGCCACCCAGCTCGAATTCCGCAGGCGGTCGCATCAAGCGTTGAAGTCCCTGCCAGAGCAGGACAGCAAATACGGCCGACAAGCCGATCTCTTGCAGAAAACGGACGAGTTCAGAAACGCTCGGCGATTGCGGACTCAAAGTCAGCGACAGCGCCAGCATCAGGCCCAGCGCGAGCTGGACCAGAAAAGTGGCGGCCAACCCCCATTGCGGGCTCCGATCGGCAGTCGCGCAGAGGACGAAGGACAAAGCCAGAAGCAGGAGCGGCGCGCCGAGCGAAGCCACGATTCCCATCTGGGCGAAGAGCGAGCCGGCAATCGGCGCCCCCGGCAAGCCGCCTAATCCAACGAGTGCGATCGCCTGTTGCGAGGTCAGAATCAGCACGACGAGTGTTGCGGCGCCGACGAGCGCATTGCGCGCGTGGATCGCGTGCTTGGTGTAGTCTCTCAGAATCTCGCTGGCTTGTAGGCTCACGATCCGCGCGAATAATCCGGGTAGAGCGAATCCGCTGGCGGTGGCGAGTGCCACCAGCGTCGAAGCCCAGCGGAGGGCCGACGCGGTGCCCAACTCCGCATCCCAGCGGCAGGCAACGAGCAGCGCCACGACGCTCAAGAGGAGCGTGAGTCCGGTCAGCGTCGTTCTGCCCGGCCGTTCCCAATGAGCAGCCAGCACGCCGACCACCGCCAGCGCCAACGCCACCCAGGCTCCCGCAGCCCACCCCTGGCTGTAGGGATTTGGCGTTCCGGGCCAGGGCCAATTCACGGTGCTCCACGGGGAGAAGAACACTCCGACGCACACCAGCAAAACGCTAAGGGTCACCGCGGCGCCGGCCCACCACAACTTGGAAAAGAGAACTCGCGACGCGCAGAGGATTGTTCCAATCGCAAACGGGAGCAGCACCAAGGCCACCAGCGGACGAGCGGCGGCGGGGAGCGACACGGCGGCCGCCAATTCGTCCATCACTCCTGGCAACGTTGCGACGAAGCAGGTGCCGACGAGGCTCCGTACCACGGACGCCAGCACGATGCGATCGACGGTGATCCGCCCGGTTGTCAGGACGCGAGCGACGGCGGCCACGCGCAGACCGATGCGTCGGCCCGCCATCAAGAGGACGCTCCAGCAGGCAAACGCCCCCAACTCCCAGTTCAGGTACAGGGGATCCGCCAAATAGCCCGTCCACCAGATTTGTCGGCGGCAATAGCCGGTCACTGCCAGGCCGACGCCGACCGTTGCCAATACCTGGGCGGCGATCGCAAACGCCGGACTCACTTCCAGCACCGCGATGCCGAACCAAAGGAGCGACATCCAAAACGCGTATACTCCATGCATCGCCAAATGACCGTGGCGCACGTCGAGCACCATCGGCAGCGCGAGCGTCGACGTGATGACGGCCGCGCCGACGAACGGCAAGACCAGGGGCCGTCTCCGATCGTCCGTCAAGGAAACGAGTTCCCCGCCGCCCCGCCGCGCGAGGGCCGCGCAACCTAAGCAGATCGTCGCGTGCAGCAACAGGAACATCTTGCGAGGGCCGGTAGGATACAGTCCGTGGGCCGTCAGCGTTTCGGCCAAAGCGTCGTTCATCACCAGGCCGTGCCCCAGCGCGGCGAAGAGGAGCGACGCGGCAATCCATCCTGCGTAGCTTCGCTGCGTCCACCAGGCTGCGATCAGCCAGCGAACCGCGATGATCGCCAAGACGGCCGTCGCGAGGTCCTGATCGGGGACGTCGCGCCAAAAGGCCAATCCGGTGATTGCGAGAGCGACTGCCTCATGGACGATAGCGCTGGTGAAGTAAGCCTTAGCCTGCGGCCCGCGTTTGAACCGCGCCAGCGCGCACGCAACACCATCGACCGCCAGCGACACAATCGCCAGGATCAGGCCCGACCGAGCCGTGAACAACAAGGAGAGCCACAGCTCAGACGTGGCACGCATCACGGTGATTTCGCCCCAGACCCATTCCAGTCCGACCCAGCAGGCGACCGAGAACGAGGCCGTGGCGAAAATGTGCAAGGCCGGGAAAACGGCGAACCAGGCCAAAAGTGTGAACGTGATCGCGTCGAGCAGGCCGACGGCTAATAGCAGGTCGGGTCGCGGACCGGCGAGCCCCAGCGCGACCACCGCCAAAATCCCGCCGCCCAGTGCGATCGACGTTCCCGCGATTCGAAAGCCGGCCTGATCGGGGTCGGCGATCCGTTGATGTACGACCAGTCCGACTCCCGCGAGCGCCGCCCCCGCTATGGCGAGCATCGGGGAAAGGAACGTCATCGTCTCGCGGATCTCGCCTGTTTTGGACGCCAGCAGTCCGCCAGCCAGGATCAGGCCGAACGTGGCGATTCCCAAAAAGCGAAACGACTGAGCGACGCGACGCACTGTCAACCGCCGCCCTTGCGACAGCCGGACGATGTGAGCGATTGTTCCGAGCAGGAACGACAAGAAGGGCAGGGCGAATAGGCCGAGCGTCCGTCCCAATTCGTCGCCGGGTCGCGCGAGGCGGCCGATCGTCGACATACCGACGGCCGTCCCCATCACCGCGACGACCATCGGCCACGGATTGCGACGATTCAAGACCCGCGCGGCCGATAATGCCAGCGAGGCCAACACCGACAGGCCGATGGCGAAGGCCGTGTAGTCGATCGTGTCGTAGGCCGCCTTGGTTTCGTTCAGCACCATCGCCGCCAAAACGTTGAGCGGGATCAGCAACGTCGAGACCAGGAGCAGGCCGCGGCTCGTCGATTTCAAGCGCCAGCGACGCAGCGTATAGAGTCCCGCGCCGTGCATCGCGCACGTCACCGTCAGAAAGACGGCCACGGGGAAGTAGGGGATCGCTTCTTTGAGCGTCGCCCACAGACTGATCACGAGCCCGACCGAACTGCCGACAATCAACAGGCCGCTGATCAACTCGCCCCAGCGGATGTTTTTCTCTTCCATGAACGCCTGGAGAAAGCCGGCCAGTGAATTGCGCCAGTTGGACTCCGATGTGGGGCGCTCGAGGGGCGGGTAGGGTGCGGCGACGGGCGGCAATGCGGCGGGCAGCGACGCGGCGACCGGCTCAGGGATCACCAGGTTGTAAGTCGATTTGTCCGACTCGAGCGCGGATGCCTCAACAGCGGAGGTCGCAGCAATTGGCGACAGCACAGGCGTTTCGTCGGACTTGGCTGCCGGCGCGGCCTCGGCAGGTTCCTCGATGTCGACAATTTCCAGCGGAGGCTCGGACTGCGGGATTCCGAGAGCCCGTTCGCGCACGTCTGTGCGAATGGCTTCAACGACCTGCTCCCAGGTCGCGTCTGGGATCTTGTGCGCCAGCATCAGCCGACGAAGTTGCCGCCGCGTGACGTCCAGCTCGTCGTCGAGCGTTCCTCGCAACGACGTCGCGGTGTTGATCGATGTCCCGCACGCGGGGCAGCGCGATTGCCCTGGCGCTAACTGTGCTGCGCAGGCCGGGCAATACGCGGGTCTCAACGGCGGCGGAGCCGAGCCGAAGACGGCCGCCCCGACCAGCCACAGCATGTGCCCGATGACGGCCACACAAACCAGGACGAACGCGAACCCGACCAGCCCGCAAAGGATTTCCATCCGCGCGCCCGACCTAGTTTAAATGTCCCACGGCCTCCAAACGCTGCATAGAAATCGCCTCCGGAGACAATGTTCTCCGGCACCAGGAACGCGAGCGCCCCAGATGAGAAGACACGCCGGTCGGCGATTCTATTCCCAGGGCGTAACCCGAGGCCGACATATAACGCGAAATTCCCGCCTCCCGAGAAATTCGAGCCCCCGCGGGAGTCAGCGTGTGTTTTCCCGGGGATCTCGCGTCAGCGCGCGTTCTTGGAGCCGCGACCGTGAGGGAGCGGGCTATGACGGGCGCAAGCTAGCGGAATACCTGTGCGAGCTAGTACAGACCCGAGTGAATCGGCGGTGGTTTTTTGGCTGCATCGCGCGCTATAGCCCGCTTGCTGACGCGCGCGGATCGGAATTCGATCGACCTCGGTTAATCCCCGACTATCGCGCGGTTAAGCCGTAGCGGTAGTGGACGTAGTCGATCAGGAACGTCTGATACATCGGGCCGCCGGCGGGGGCTCCGTACATGCGACCGGTGGTTGTGCTCCAGCAGTGCATGCCGAACGCTCCGATCTCGCTGCCAAGTTCACGCTTCACATCGTAAATCTGCGAGAGGAACCAGGGGTCGGTGGATTTGGCGCGGAAGCCCAGTCGGACATGAGAGCGATCGAGGCATTGGATGAGCATTTGAAGGGGCTTGTGGGCCAGGATCGACTCGGGGATCTCCTTATCGAAGCGCAGGTTGAAACTCGAACCGGGAAACGGCCGGTGGCGCTTGGCCTGCGGATCGTTGAGCACCCCGGGGGTCCAGCCGCCCAGTTGGCGGTCCTTCGAGTCGAGCGCGATGAAGTTCATCCAATAGTTCCAGGGGACAGAATCGTCCGGCGCGATGAAGCTCGTTTCGATTTCCCAAGGCGGCGGATAGTCCTTGAGGCTGAGCGATGATCCGCCGGCCGCGCCGAAGCCTGTTCCCAGGCCCGGGCCGAGCAGTTTCAACATCAGGTAGCCGGGATGCGAATGCGTGTCCAAAAGTGTGCACTGTTCCTGGACCTGCCACTGGCCGAGATAGCCGACGATGTTGAAGTCATCGGAGAACTGCTCGAACGGCCGCGGGCTCGAGCCGAAGAAAACGCAGTAGTCGACGTAGTACTCATACTTCGGATTGGGGGGCTCCGGTTTGGGGGCGGTGACAGGCATCAGGTGGCTGCCGACGCCGTCGCGATTTTGCTGTCCGAGGGCGATCGGATGCGGGCCTTTGAGCTGCGGCAGGTTGCGGCACAGGACGTCGGGGATCCAGCGGTCGGCGGAGATGATCGGGCCGATCTCCCAGATGCCGGTGATCTTGCCGAACTCCGAACAATCGATCGTGCGCATGTTCCAGCCGTGCGACGCGTCGAACTTGATGCCGACTTGCAACTGGGTCGGGCTCAACACGACGCAGCGAAAGAAGAGTTGCGAGCTGGCGGGGCCGGCGTATTTCGCGCCGTCGCCAATCCAGACGTATGGAATCTTCCAGTCTCCCATCACCGTTTGCCCCAAATCCCCTCGCCCCCAGACCAGGTAATTCTCGGGATGCGGCTCG
>DASRXU010000296.1:0-4086 GCA_035687365.1 Planctomycetaceae bacterium
CGACCTGAATCAATTCGGCGGCTTGATGGGCCTGATGCCGCTCTACTCGGCGCTCGCGGTCGGAATCTTTTTCGCTGGGCTCGGCTTGCCGGGGCTGTGTGGATTCATCGGCGAAATCTTCGTCGTGCTCAGTTCCTGGAACTTCTCACCGCTGGTGTCGATCATCGCCGCTTCGGGCGTGATTCTGACCGCGGGCTACATCCTCTGGGCCATCCAGCGCGTCTACCTGGGGGCCGAGTACAAAGGGCCGCACCGAGAGGCGATTGTTCCGATGAACGGTCGCGAGGCGGCTATCGGGTTTACGCTCTTGGCCTTCGCGATCCTCTTGGGTGTTTATCCCAATCTCATGCTCGACGTGATGCATCAATCGATGGAGCAGCTCGTCACTCAACTCGATGCCGGTTATCGGCACGCGGTGGCCGGGACCGCCCAAGCCCTGCTCCAACGGTAAAGCGACAACTGACGACGGGAAGACTTCGAGTATCCGATGAATTTTGAGACGCTGCTCGACAGCTTGATCCGAGACACGACCGGCAAGTCGTTGTTCCTGTTCGCGCCGGAACTCACGATCTGCGCCACGATTGTTGTGCTGCTCTTCTTTCGGTTGATCAACCTCGATCGGCTCGTGCGTCCCGTCACGATCGCCCTCTTAGGAGGCCTGATCGGGCTCGCTTTTGCCGCCTCGGAATATTACGGCCTGATCCAGGGCACCCAGGGACCCCAAAAACTGTTCACAGGCCTGCTGGTCTTCGACCAGTTCACCGTCTTCTTCCGAATGTTCTTGCTGACGTTCATCATTTTTGTGACGGCGCTCACGGCGATCTCGGGCATTCCCGATTACGAAGACGGCCCCGATTTCTACACGCTGCTGTTCGGTGCGACGCTTGGCATGCTGCTCATGGCCAGCGCCAATAACCTGTTGATCCTGTTTCTGGGCGTCGAGATGGCGAGCGTGCCGAGCTACGCCATGGTCGGCTTTCTCAAGGGTCGGCCCAAAAGCAGCGAGGCCTCGCTCAAGTTCGTGGTCTACGGAGCCGGAGCAGCCGGCATCATGCTCTACGGCATCAGCCTGATGGCCGGTCTGTTGGGAACGGCCAATTTCACGGAAATGGCCGCTCACTTGGACCAGGTCATCGGCACGGCCGGGATGAAGGACGCCACTGTCCGTACGATTTTGCTGGGCGCACTGATGGTGTTCGTCGGGCTCGCGTTCAAGCTGTCGATCGTGCCGTTCCACTTTTGGTGCCCGGACGCATTCGAAGGCGCATCGGCCGAGGTGGCCGGGTATTTGTCCGTCGCCTCGAAAGCAGCCGCTTTTGCGCTGCTCATTCGCTTTTGTCACATCTTGGTGGGCGATCACGTGCAGGGCGTGACGCAACTGAATTATTCCTTGGGACTTGGACTGGGTATTGTGGCCGCCGTCACGGCAACGTTCGGGAACCTGGCCGCCTATTCCCAGCGCAACGTCAAGCGGCTGTTAGCCTACTCAACCATTGCGCACGCGGGATACATGCTGATGGCCGTGGCCGCGATGATGGTGATCGCCAACGGGCCCAAGGTGCCGAACGTCGACGTGTCGTTCAATGTCACGCGGTCGATCGAGGGGCTGCTTTATTACCTCTGCGTCTACATGTTCATGAATCTGGGTGCGTTCGCGGTGGTGGCCCTCATCCGCAATGAAATCTTTAGCGAAGAGATCGACGACTACAACGGCCTGGCCCAGCAGGCTCCGCGCTACTGCCTGTGCATGGCGGTCTGCATGTTCAGCCTGATTGGCCTTCCCCCGTTCGGCGGGTTTTTCGCCAAGTGGTCGATTTTCGCGCCGCTATTGCAGGCCGGTTACGTGAATAAGCTGATGTGGGGCGTCCTCGTGATTGGCGGCGTCAACACGGTGTTCAGCCTGTTCTATTACGTGCGTGTCCTAAAGGCGATGTACATTCTCCCGCGACCGGCTGGTGCTCGCACCGCGGGCGAGTTTGGCCCGGGCGGTGCCTTCGCTCTCTTGCTGACGTTGCCCGTTCTCCTCACCGGAATCGGCGTGACGCCTGTGCTGCGGCTGACCCAGACGGCAGCCGCTTCGATCTTTGAAAAAACTCCCGCGACGCAAGTCGCACGGCTCGCAGAAGAGAAGCCGGCTGCGGAACCGCCTCATAAACTCTGACCCCCCGGCGTCCCAACTGTCGGGGCGAATCGGCTCGATGCAACATAACGACGTCCTCAATGGTGTGCTGATTCTGCTGCGCCGCAGCCTGCTGCAATACGCCGGGGAAGCCTGGCCGTGGACGGGGTCCGGCTCCGCAGAGCCGCGGGCCGAGGTCGACGCATTGATCGCCTCTCAAGCCGAGCGGGTTCGCAAACTGGCCGATCTGCTGGACGACCGCAGGTGGACGACAGATTTCGGAGCCTTCCGCGATTTCACCGACCTGCACTACCTCTCGCTGACGTTCGTGCTGCCGCACCTGGTCGACAACGAGCGCATGATCGTCCGTGAGATCGAACTGGCGCTCCCCGCCTGCACCGGCGACTCGGCCGCGACGGCCCTTGTCGCGGAGACTCTGGTCGGCGAATCTCAAGCCCTGACTGAGCTCGAGCGGCTCGCGGGCCCCAAGCCGAGCGCCACGGCTCAGAGCGCCGCGTAAGAGCGCGGGCGGGTATAATACGACAGCCTCTTGGGCTGCCCGGGACCAACGTCGGCGAGTTGTGGCTGTGGGCGTTCTCTCAGCCTCACCTCGTTTCGCCGGGGATTCTTGCGGACCGACGGGGATGGAACCACCAGTCGCATCGAGGCAGATAGCCGTATTGAGGCGGGCAACCCGTGTCGAAATTTGAACTTGTCAGCGGATTTGCGCCGGCCGGAGATCAGCCTCGGGCGATTGAATCGCTCGTGCGCGGGATTCGCGAGGGCAAAGACAATCAGGTGCTTCTGGGAGTCACCGGCTCGGGCAAGACCTTCACGATGGCCAACGTCATCGCGCAGATCGGCCGGCCGACGCTCGTGCTCTCGCACAACAAAACGCTGGCCGCTCAGCTCTACGGCGAGTTTCGGGACTTCTTTCCCAACAACGCGGTCGCCTACTTCGTCAGCTATTACGATTACTACCAGCCCGAAGCCTACATTCCACAGCGCGACATTTATATTGAGAAAGACTCGTCGATCAACGAAGAGATCGACCGCCTGCGGCTGATGGCGACGAGCGCCCTGGTCAGCCGCCGCGACGTGATCGTCGTGGCCAGCGTGAGCTGCATCTACGGCTTGGGCTCTCCCAAGGACTATCTGGAGATGATGGTCCCGCTGCGGGTGGGGGACACGGTCGACCGTGACGAGCTCCTGGTCAAGCTGGTCGACATTCATTACGAGCGCAACGATCTCGATCCGTCTCGCGGAAAATTCCGGGTGCGAGGCGACGTGATCGAATGCTGGCCCGCCTACGAAGAGTTCGCGTATCGCATCGAGCTTTGGGGAAACCAAATCGACGGCCTGTCGATCATCAACCCAGTGACCGGCGAAGAGGCGCGTCGCCTCCAGGACATTTACATTTATCCGGCCAAGCACTTCGTCCTGCCCCAGGATCGCGTCGAGCGGGCCTTAGTCGAAGTCCAAGGTGAGCTTGACCAGCGGCTGGAGGAGTTTCGCAGTCACGGCAAGCTGCTCGAGGCCCAACGTCTCGGCGCCCGCACGCGCTACGACATGGAACTTCTGCGCGAGGTGGGATTCTGTCCCGGGATCGAGAACTACAGCCGAGCCCTCTCCGGTCGCAAACCGGGCGAGCCCCCTTACACACTGATCGACTTCTTCCCCGACGATTTCCTGCTCTTCGTCGACGAGTCGCACGCCACGATGCCGCAAGTCCGAGGTATGTTTGCCGGCGACCATTCGCGCAAGACCACGCTCGTCGAGCACGGATTTCGCCTGCCGATGGCACTCGACAACCGCCCGCTCAAGTTCGAGGAATTTAACAACCGCCGGCGGCAGACGGTCTTTGTTTCAGCAACTCCGGCCGATTGGGAGCTCCAGCAAAGCGAAGGAGAGGTTGTCGAGCAGTTGATTCGGCCGACGGGGTTGATCGACCCGCGAATCCGCATCGA
>DASRXU010000297.1:0-6286 GCA_035687365.1 Planctomycetaceae bacterium
GAGCCAAGCGATCACGTTTGAGACCGTCGACTGCAACACGGTCTTGGTCCAAGCGCTTGCGAACCTGCACGCTTCGGTCGTCGAGTCAGGTGCGGTCATCACGTCCGATAGGCTCCCGACCCTATCTGGAAACGCCTCGCAGTTGTTGCAACTCATTCAAAATCTGATCGGGAACGCGATCAAGTACCGCAGCAAAGAACCGCCAACCGTGCATCTCGCCGCTGAGCGAATCGACGGCGGCTGGCACGTCTTCGTGCGAGACAACGGCATTGGGATCGCCCCCGCCCAACACGAAAAGATTTTCGACATCTTCCACCGCCTGCATTCCCGAGAGCAGATCCCGGGATCGGGTGTCGGACTAGCGACGTGCCGAGCGATCGTGGAGCGGCACGGAGGTCGGATCTGGGTGGATTCCCAACCTGGACAAGGAAGCGTTTTCCATTTCACGCTTCCCAGCAAACCCGCCGCGGCCAAAGACGCCTCCGCAGGATGACATGGGCATCTTAGAATTTAGGCAGTTTTGCAGTGTTCGGCCCCAGCGACAAGAGCGAGCAAAACGCCCACTTGGCAAACGCGGAATTCGAACATTTTCTGGAATCAGCCGATCGGGCCACGCTCATTTTGGCTCTTGCAGTGTTTTGGACTTCCCCGACAACGCCGCGGCCTTCGCTTGCTCGAGCGTCTGTCGCCAGGTGGCCGCCTTCTTGGTATCGGGCTGGGCGACGTACAGTTGCACGACGCGCTCCAGAGCCTCGACCCGGTGAAATTTGTCCTTCGGCGGCATCTTCGCTTCGCGCTGCTTCATTCCCTCGTAACCGGACAGGAGCAGCGGCTCGGCCTCGGTGTATTTCTTTTGGCCCAACAAGGCGGCGCCCAGGCGCGATTGCGTCTCGTAGGTCACCCAGTCTTCGGATTGTTTGCTCTGCTGTGTCGCCAGGCGCGCACGCAACAGCGGTTCGGCCTCTGTCGGCTTGCCGGCCTGTAGCAGCGCCGCGATGAGCGCGCGCTCCGTTCGAAGTGTGTCGGGATGGTCGGGCCCGAGCCGACCTTTGGTCAGTCGGAACGACTCCTGGAATAGGTTGGCGGCTTTGTCGGGTTTCCCGGCTTGCTGGTAGGCCGTGGCGAGCGAATTCATGCCGATCAGGGTGTAGGGGTGATCGGGCCCGCGCTTGGCCTTGAGCAGCGACAGCGTCCGCTCGTAGAGGGGCAGGGCGAGATCCAACTTGCCCGCCGCGTGATAAGTCTTGGCGAGGTTGTGCATCGTCGTGATCGTCTCTGGATGCTCGGGCCCCAGCTTGGCTTGGGTCAGCCGAAGGGCTTCCTCGAGCAGCGGCACCGCCTGGTCCAGTTTCTTGGCGTCGCGATAGGCGCCGGCGAGATTGCACATGCAGATCAGCGTGTCGGGGTGGTCCGGTCCCAGCTTGGCCTTGTACCGCTTGAAGGCTTCCTCGAATTGCGGCACTGCCAAGTCAAGTTTCCCCGAAACCCAATAAGCCACCGCAAGGTTGTCCATGCTGGCGATCGTGTCGGGGTGCTCCGGACCCAGTTTGACCTTGCGAAGCCGCAGCGCCTCGGCGTAGAGGGGAACTGCCAAGTCCGTCTTCCCCGCGTATCGGTACGCCGCGGCAAGATTATTGCTGCTGGTGAGCGTCAGCAGATTCTCAGGCCCCAGCTTTGCTCTGCGCTGCCGAAGGACCTCTTCAAACAAGGGGAGCGCCTGGTCCACCTTTCCCGCCTCTCGATACGCCACGGCGAGATTATCGGTGCTGGTGAGGGTGGCGCCGTCCTCGGGTCCCAGTTTGATTCGGCGCAAGCGGAGTGCCTCTTCCAACAACGGCAAGGCCGCCGGCAACTTCCCCGAAGCCAAATAGCCCATGCCTAAGCGGTTCATGCTTGCGAGCGAGTCGGAGTGCTCCAGCCCCAGCTCGGCCCTGTAGAGCTGAAAAGTCTCCTCCAGCAAGGGCAAAGCCAATTGATGCTTCCCCGCGGCAGTGTGCGCGTCGGCGAGATAAGTGACGCTGGCCAAGGTGTCGCGATGTTTCGGCCCTAGCTCGGCGGTATAGGTCGCGCTGGCCTGGGCAAACAAGTTGGTCGCCTTGTCCGCATAGCCCAGGCCCAACAAGGAGTCGCCTAAGGTCATCTGCAGCTTCGCTGTCACGAGGGGGTCGCCGACGGCCTCGCCCTGCAGCCCTTTGGTTGCTTGGTCGAGGCGCTCACCCAACAGCACACGTAACGACTTGCCTTCACTTTCCTCGGTCGACGGGTCAAGGTCCCGAAAAATCGAGCCCAGGATCTCGTTCCCCTTCTCGAGCTGGGCCAATCGCTTTTCGGCGGAGTCCCGGGCTTGTCGCTCGCGCACCGCGGATCGATTGGCGATGACGGCCAGGGTCGTGCCGCCAATGGCTCCAACCATCAGCAGTGTCACCACCGCGGCCGAGAGGGACGCGACCAGGGGGTTGCGTCGGCACCAGCGGGAGAGACGTGCGGTCGGGCCAATCGGACGCGCGTGAATCGGCTTTCCGACCAAAAAGCGATCGAGATCGTCCCCCAACTCCGACGCCGACTGGTATCGCTTCGCCGGGTCCTTCTGCAAGCACTTCAGCGTAATCGTTTCCAGGTCGTGACCGACGGCCCCGTTGAGCAACCGTGGCGACACCGGTTCCTGGGCGACGACCTGACGCAGTGTTTCAATCACATTGGCCGACTGAAAGGGAGGACGGCCGGTCAATAGACAATAGAGAACCGCTCCCAGCGAATAGACGTCCGAAAGAGGGCCGATCGCCGGACCGTCGCCCCGCGCCTGTTCCGGGGACATAAAACTCGGTGTGCCCAGGATCTGACCTGTCGCGGTCAACTCGCTGGCCCCGGCAAGCTGCTTGGCCAGGCCGAAATCCGTCACGCGGGGCGACCTGTCGCGAGAGAGGAGAATGTTTTGCGGTTTCAGATCGCGGTGGATGATCCCTTGTTTATGGGCGTACTCGACGGCCTGTGAGACTTGCCGGATCAGGTGGGCGGCTTCTTTGGGGGCCAGCGGACCTTCTCGCAATACGTCGCTCAGGCTCTGGCCGTCGATAAAACCCATCGAATAAAAGTGGCGTCCCTCGTGCTCTCCAACCTCGAAGATCGGGACGATATTGGGATGGTCAAGCGTGGCAGCCGCCGAGGCCTCGGTTTCGAACCGCTTGACGTCCTCAGCCGAAGCGAACTGGCCAGCGAGGATCATCTTCAAGGCGACCGTGCGGTTCGCTTTGATCTGTCGCGCTTTGTAAACGATCCCCATTCCGCCCCGGGCGATCTCCTCCAATAGTTCGTAGCCACCGAAACGCCCCAGCGGCGCGATGGCGGAGTCGACGGCCGTTTGGGAATCGAAGGTCGATCGGCCCGCTGCCTGGTCGTACGAAACCGTCGCGTTTTGGTCGATCGGTGGCGAACCTAAGAATCGCGTGGAATCAGAGCCGTGGTCAGGTCGGGAAGTCGCGGCGTCTAATGGCTCTGATTGGAGGAGTTTCGGCAATCGGTCTGCGAGTTGCGGGAAGCGTCGGATGTAGTCGGCCGGATCGGGATGATCACCGAATTCGCGACGAAGTTGAAACTCCGCGACAACGACCCGGCTCAAAAGACCGTTATCTGACTCCAGATCCGGATGCAGCCGGACGTAGGAGTCGACCAGCACCTTATCCTCAGACCGCCAGCGCCTGTGCATGTCGGCAATGATGCGGTCCACCAATTCTGACTGGCCGATGCTCTCGTTCATTTCCGATGCTCGAATGGGTGTCCACGTTTGGTACAGCTCCTCGCGATTAGGTTCCCTTATACCTGTTGGCAAAGCAGGAAACGCCCCATAGCACATTTCCCAAGTTCATTCTGCCGCGCAAACCGAGTCGCTAAAGAATCAAATCCCTTGAACCGGATGGACACACGAATTCAACATGGCACGGCACGGCACCTTAGACTATCGCAACAAAATCCTCCCGTCGGGCAGGAAGGCATGCGTTTTCTGAGAACGCGGTCAAACGACCAATAAGCGCAGCCTTGGTAGACACCGGAAAGTCATGCGTTTTTCGGCACACGGTTCCGCGTACCGGATTCTCATACCTTTGGCGGAATCCGGCCTCGGGCAGCGAGTGCGGATCAACGGCCACTAGAGTTGTCGCACTCACTCCGCGATATGCCGCACATTTCGACGAAAGACTGCCTAAAGGCATGGTGCGAAGGTCGGTTAAGCATTTGACGACGGCGCCGGCATCGACCCGCAGCGGATCCGTGCCAAGGCCATCAAGGCCCAGCTCGTAACTCCGGAGCAGGCCGATCGACTGAGTGACCGCGACCGGCCTTCCTCTGCCTTCCCCCGGGCAAGGCGCTCTCGGGGCGGCTCGATGCCGTGGTCAACCGCATTGCGCACCAAGTGCGTGAGCGGGTCCCGGATGGCTTCGATGATCGTCTTGTCGAGTTCGGTTTCCTGCCCCTCCAGGTCGATGTGCACCTGCTTGGCACAGGCCACCGCTAAATCGCGAACGACGCGGGAGCCGGGCTCTATCAAATTGTGCGCTGAGGCAAATCGTCTGATGTGGGCAAAGAAATAGTCCGACAGGGGCTCGCCGACATTGCAGCGCGGGCACGAAAGGCAAGTCTTGAAGGCGTTGACCATGTCCGAACTTCCCGCCGAAGGGGCAGAACCGGTCTCCGGAGAGATCCGGGAGACACTTCTGAACCCCTTCATCGCCGCCACCTCTACAGCGTTGGGCGAGATGGCAAGGACCGAGGTGAGGGTTCGGGCCGTGTTTCGGGGGCCTGGTCGTCATCGGTCGGAGAACATCTGCGCGGACCTTCGATTCACGTCGGGGATCGAAGGATCCCTGGTTCTCATTTTCCCCCAGCGCACCGCAGAGGCCCTCGCCGATCGAATGCTCGCCGGCGTATCGATCGACGTGGGCGACCAACTGATCCGAGATTGCGCGGGCGAAATCGGCAACGTCGTCGCCGGCCAGGCCAAGGCCCTCCTGTCGGGACGAGCCATCCGGTTACGGACGGCGAACGACGGCAACCAGAACAGAACCGACGTCGATTCCGTGTGTGTTCGTCGACTAGCTGCTTAGAGCGGTGAATCAGTCCGGTTGACCGCGTTCGTTGCTATTCTTGTCTGGACGCCGAAATCTGCAACGTTTCTCGGGATCGCTGAAAAACCACCCAATTGCGAGAATTACGGCTCCGCCAATGCCGTCGCAACAGCCAAGCTGATCGCCGACGCTTTCGCGTAACCGCAGTTGCACAGGATCACAATGCCGTTCTTGGGCTTGAGGAACAAAATCAGGTGGGTCGCCACCTCCGGCTGTTCGCCGGTGTGCGCAATCGTCGGACTTCCTCCCCATTGGCCGCTGAAGAAACCCAATCCCATTTCGGTCGGCGTCCCGCCTGACGTCTTTTGGGGCGTCCACATTTCTTTCTCGATGCTCTTGGAGACGAGCCGCCCGTTGAGTAACGCCGCGGCCCACTTGGCAAAGTCCTCGATGTTGGACTTAAATCCGCCCGCCCCCGCTTTCCAGGCATGGGCGTACTCCGGCGCGCGGCCGATCGGAGTTGAGACCCGCTGGCCAGCAAAGACCCCAACCTTCGTGCGCGTGTACCCTACGGCCCAATCGTCCCGGCTGGCTGCAGTATCCAGTTGCAATGACGCCATCGCGAGCGGTCGGCCGATTCGCTTTTCGATTTGGGTGAAGAAGGACTCGCCGCCGGCGCGCTCGATGACCGCGCTGAGCAGAATATAACCGTAAGAGGAATACGACATGCGGGCGCCTGGCTCAAACAGGAGCGCACTTTCGCTGAAGCGGCGAACGGTTATCAACGGGTCGATCGATGTCTGGGCGTCCGCGTCGAAGTTCGCGGAAGGAACAACCCGACCATTGTTCCAATGGGGAAGTCCGCTTTGGTGACACAAGAGCTGCCGCACGGTGATGGCAGGCCCGTTCGGAGAAAACTCGGGAACGTACCTGCGGACGTCGAGATCCAGCTCGAGCTTTCCTTTTTGCACGAGTTGCATGGCGGCCACGGCCGTCAACGGTTTGCAATTCGACGCCCAGTTGAAAACGGTCTGCTTGGTGACAGGGATTTGGTTCTCTGCATCCGCGAATCCGTATCCCTTGGTCAGGGCGACTTCGCCGTGCCGGATGATGCCGATGGCGACGCCGACCAGTTGCTGCCGTTGCATTTCTGCGTTGACAGCCTCATCGACGGCCGCCACCGAGTCTTTCGAAAGAGGTTTGGACTTTGGAGCGGCCGAGGTCGACGC
>DASRXU010000298.1:0-2423 GCA_035687365.1 Planctomycetaceae bacterium
ACCCAGTATTTGACCGGCCTGCCGGGTCAATACGGCACCGAGCCGGCCGATGCCGGTACCCAAGTCACCGAGCGCAGTTACAACGACGTCCTGCCGGCGGCCAACTTCGCGCTGAATGTGACCAGTAATTTCACCGTGCGCCTCTCCGCCTCCAAGAACATGATGCCCCTCGACTTGAGCAAGTGGGGCGGAGGTTTGCAGCTGAATTACTCGCTGTTGGAAACCAAGACAGGCCCGATCTATCAGGTCGCTACCGGCTCTTCCGCGGGCAACCCGAACCTCAACCCGTGGCGTTCCACGAACTACGGCGCTTCGTTCGAGTACTACATCAACTCCACGAGCATGGTCGGCCTCGAGCTGTTCCGCATCAACGTGGAGAGCTTCATCCAGAATGGCAGCGTGACCAATTGCAATCTGCCGGACGAGGACGGGGTGGTACGCCACCATTGCATCGCAATCACCGAGCCGCTGCAGGGCTCGGGCAACAGCATCCAAGGCGCGGAGTTCGACTATCGCCAGGGATTCACGTTCCTGCCGTCATTCCTCTCCAATACCGGCGTGGAGTTAAATGCTACGTACGCGCCCAGCAAGACAGGAGAAACCGATCTGGCCGGGAATAAGATTCCGTTCCAGGACAACTCGACCGAGTCGGGGAACTTCATTTTGTGGTACCAGGACAAGCACTTTCAGGCCCGTGTCGCGTACAACTACCGTTCGAAGCGGGCCTTCCAGGATAGCGTGGGCGGCATCACCGGCCTGGAGGAGTACGAGGCCCCGCAGCAATACGTGGACGCATCGGTCGCATATAAGTTCAACAAGTACCTCGAGGTGTTCCTGGACGGCACGAACCTCACCAACGAGTACCAGCGCTACTACTTGGTATGGCCTGACCAATTCGGGCACTCGAACTTCGCCGAACGCATGTTCACCGCTGGCGTCCGCGGACAGTGGTGACGCGGATTCCGCGCATACCCTCGATCCCGGCGGTCCTTGCGCTCGCGTTGCTGGCGGGCGCATCGCTCGCTCACGCCGAAATCGCCTTCGCCCCCACGCAGGTGAGCGGCGATGTCGGGTCCGCAACGACCATCACCCATTGGCAGATTCAATCGAGCGCCAAAGCACAGCAAGGCGGCGCCGAAGTCTCCTCTGTCGATTATTCAACCCGCGACTGGTACCCGGTGAGCGGCCGCGCGACGGTAATGGCGGGGCTGCTGGAGAATGGCACGTACAAGAACCTGTTCTACAGCGACAACTTGCGTGCGGCCGAGGAGCCCGATTCCAGCGCCAACTTGTTCGTGATTCCCTGGTGGTATCGCACCGAGTTCAACTTGGTCGAAGGAGGGCGAGAAGTACGCACGCTGCTGCGTATCAACGGCATTATCGCAAGCGCAGATGTTTGGTTGAATGGGAACCTTGTCGCCGAACAGGCAGCCGTCGCCGGAGCCTATCCCGTGCATGAGCTCGACGTGACACGGTGGGTGCACTCAGGGCTAAACACCCTCGCATTGCGCGTGCATCCGGCCGATCCGAGGTCGAGTCTGTCGATTGGCTGGGTCGACTGGAACCCGACTCCCCCGGACAACAACATGGGTCCGTGGCGGGGCGTGGACATCGTGCGCAGGGGACCGGTCGATATCGGTTCTCCGCGGGTGACCTCGACGCCGCCGCTTCCCGACCTGTCTCGCGCCGCGCTGACTGTGAAAGTGCAGGCGCGAAACCTCGATGCGTCGGCACACGATGCAACGATCACGGGCGTCGTCGCCGGCGTTTCGCTCAAGCGAACAATCCACCTCGACCCCGGTCAGACGCAGACGGTGTCATTTTCCCCCAAGAGCGATCCGGGTCTGGATCTCAACCATCCGCAGATCTGGTGGCCGGTCGGTATGGGCGCCCATCCGCTCTACACTGCGCAGATGACGGCTGCCGTTGACGGTGTGATCTCCGACCGGGCCAACACGACATTCGGCATACGCAGCGTCAGCTCCCACCTCACCCTGCAGGGCTATCAGCAGTTCGTCATCAACGGCAAGCCTGTCCTGATTCGCGGCGCGGGCTGGGCGCCGGACATGTTCCTGCGTGACGATCCCAAGCGCATGGAGACCGAGTTCAGTTACGTCGTGAACCTCGGGCTCAACGCCATACGCAGCGAGGGCAAGCTGGAGGACGCACGCTTCTACGACCTCGCCGACCGCGACGGCATCATGATCCTCGCCGGCTGGGAGTGCTGCGATAAATGGGAATCGTGGGCCAAGACGGGCGGTGAGCCGTGGGACGCTGCTGACGAGAAGGTGGCTGCAGCCTCGATGTCGAGCGAGGCGAGACTGCTCCGAAACCATCCGTCCGTGATCGGCTTTTTGATCGGCAGCGACAACGCGCCGCCGCCAGCGATCTCGAAGATGTACGTCGACACCCTGCATGCGGAA
>DASRXU010000299.1:0-8868 GCA_035687365.1 Planctomycetaceae bacterium
GCGGTCACACATTGATCGCACCTCACGACCATCGGGCGCGCCATTTGCATTTCCTTCTTCTTGTCCGGCTGAGAAAGCCGGGGCGCGAAAAGGAATCCGAAGCCGGTGGCAACAAGGCCGCCGGGAGCTCGATAAGTCAGGAGTCGTGTGATGAAGAAGCTCATTCTCGCCGCTTGTGTCGCCGGTCTGGGATTGCCCGTTTGTGCTCAAGAGCAGGTGCCTACCAGCCCGCCGCCCAAGCCAAACATCGATTATGAGTATTACGGCGGTCCGACGACGGCTCCCCCCAAGAGCATGGCCCCGGCCACGCGTCCGTCTACTAAACAGCTCGACGGGCTCTCTGGTCCTTACCGTCTGTACAACGTCCCGGATGAGATCAAGGCGGCAGAGATGGAACGCGACCGCGCACGCGAGGCGGCCGTCGAGTTTGGACGCTTCCGCCGGCAGTTCAACGGCTCGACCCAGTTCTGGATGGACGAACATGGCACTGAGCTGGCGAGGTCTCGCTATGCGATGGACGAACCGCTGTGGCGCGCTCTGCATCCGCCGGAATATTTCGGAAGCGGCGGCTATCTGTACCACAATGCGGTCTCAGTCGGGTCGGACTTTATGGGAACACGCGCCGCTCCTGTGGTAGCAGCTCCGGTTGCTCCTGCCGCCCCCCCAATCGTGAACACGACTCCCGCTGACGTGACGCCTGTCCCGGCTTCGCGTCGGCCTGTCACTCCGGCCCCGCGCGTCATGGCGGGGGACAAGCCGCTGTACGACGCGACCGAATCGGTCAAAACGCCGCCCAGCAGCAAGTAATCCGGGTGACTCTCGAGCGACGCCTGACCGATGAGGCAGGCTGTCGCGTCCCAGAAAGGCCGGCAAATCGCCGGCCTTTTTTGTTGCGCGCCCGCCGCCGTGCCGCTGGGCCGGGCTTCAGAAACTGATTGTTGCGGAATCAATCGCCTTGTAGAATGCAGTCGGGCTGCGCTGCGCACCGCTCGAGCTGGGGAGCTGTGCCAACCTGGGAACGGGGATCGTTCCTTCTTCAATCACATCACGGCAGCCGGATTCGTTCGAATCGCGTTTGACGGACAATCTGCACGAAGACGAGGGGAGATCGATGCAAAAATTCCGTGGGCGACTGGTCTGCGTCGCGGCCGTGCTTCTGGGTCTGGCGGGATCCGCCTTCAGTGCGCAATCGAGTGTCGGCCATAAGATCGAAACGTTCAACTTGAAGGACTTTCGAGGCAAGGACCACTCGCTGAAGGAGCTGCTGGCACAGCACAAAGGCGTCGCCGTCATTTTCCTTGGGACCGAGTGCCCGCTGGCCAAACTCTATGCGGCTCGCATGGAAGAGCTGTCACAGCAGTTCGCCAAAAAGGGGGTCGTCCTGATTGGTATCGACTCAAACCGGCAGGACGCCGTCACCGAGATGGACGCATTCGCACGTCTCAACCATCTGACTTTTCCGATTCTCAAAGACGTCGGCAATAAGGTGGCCGATCAGTTCGGCGCGACTCGCACGCCGCAGGCCTTTCTGCTCGACGCCGACGGAACCGTCCGTTACGAAGGGCGGATCGACGATCAATTCACCTTCGGCGCGGGCGTTGGTTTTTCGCAACCGCAGCTTAAGCGGAAGGACCTGGCGATTGCCGTCGATGAAGTTCTGGCCGGCAAGCCAGTCACCATGGCCACGACGGAATTCAAAGGCTGCCTGATCGGTCGCATTCGTGAACCGAAAAAGGACGCGCCCGTCACGTACTCCAACCAAGTCGTGCGGCTGCTGAATGAGCGCTGCGTGAGCTGCCACCGTCCCGGGGAAATCGGCCCCTTCGCGATGACCAAGTATCAGGAAGTCGCCGGCTGGGGCGAGATGATCGCCGAGGTCGTTCGCGATCAGCGCATGCCGCCGTGGCACGCTAACCCTGCCTACGGCCATTTCTCGAACGAAAACGTCCTCTCGAAGGCCGAGAAAGAAACGCTGTACGCGTGGGTCGAGGCCGGTTGTCCCGAGGGGAATCCTGCCGAATTGCCCCCAGCCCCGAAGTTCACGGAAGGCTGGCTGCTCGAGCGGAAGCCCGACTCGGTCGTCTACATGACCAAAGAGCCGGTCGACGTGAAGGCCGAAGGGGTCGAGCCTTATCGCTTCTACGTAGCTGACCCGGGTTTCAAGGAGGACAAATGGGTCAAGAGCGCGCAGTGCCTGCCCAGTAATCCGAGCGTCGTACATCACATCATCGTGTTCATCGCGGCGCCCGACGTTGCCGACAAAATCATCGAGAACCAAAAGCGTCAGTTGGAGGCTCTCGCCCAGGCCAAAGCCAGCGGCAAGAGCCCCGAACAGCTCCGCGCACAATTCCGCGCCGAACGGATGGCCCGCGCGAAGAAATCCAAGGCCGCGGCCGGCAAGCCCGGCTCCAAGAAGCCGGCCCAAGCTGACGAAGGCGGACAGGGGGATATTTCCGCGAGCGATCTCCTATGCGGTTTCGCCCCCGGGACGCGGCCCTTCCTCGCGCCGGACGGCATGGCCAAACTGGTCCCCGCCGGTTGGAAGTTCATCTTCCAGATGCATTACACCCCCAACGGCACGGCACAAAAAGACCGCAGCTCCATCGGACTGTTGTTCGTCGATGGCAACACGGTCAAAGACCGCCTGGTGACGACCAACACGGCCAACTTCCAATTCGAGATCCCCGCCCAGGCTGAGGATTACCAGGTCGAGGCCCAGAAGAAGTTCGCTCAAGACACGCTCTTCATCGGCATGTACCCGCACATGCACATGCGAGGCAAAGCGTTCCGTTACGAGCTGACTTATCCCGACGGCAAGAAGGAAGTGCTGCTCGACGTGCCGCACTACGACTTCAATTGGCAGAACTGGTTCAAACTCGAGAAGCCGCTGTTGATCCCGGCCGGCTCGAACCTGCTGTGCACGGCCCACTTCGACAATTCGTCGAACAATCTCTGTAATCCCGATCCGAGCAAGCCGGTGCGTTGGGGCGATCAAACCTGGGAAGAAATGATGATCGGCTGGTACGACGTCTCGTTCCCCAAAGCCGAAGCCCAGAAACTGATCGACGCCCAACACGAGTCCGACCGCCAAGAACTGCAGAAAGCCATCAAGCAAATGCAGGAGAAAGCGGCCAAGGAACAGGCCGCCAAACAGTCGGCCGAGAACAGCAAGCCCGGGAAGAATCGAGCGCGCAAGGGCGCGCTCGAGAAATCAGAGGGGACTGGAAGGCTGTCGACGCTCGGCAGTGAATTTCCCGCGGGCGGTAGGCCGCGATTCCGCTGACAAGTCATTCGCAAGCAAGCGGCCCGGCTCTTTGTCGGGCCGCCTTCTTTTCTGGCCTCCCAATGAGGAAATCTGAGACGTTGGCTTTGCCGTGCGGCTCAGCGCGCTCGATCGCTTGCGCGGGATTGATTCTCTGTAGCCTCGCCGGGTCGCGGGCCGACGCTCAGACAGCCGATCGTTCGCGATGGGAATACAACAGCGGCTCAATTGCGCGCTCACGGTCATGGATCGAAGAGACGGAAAAAGAGACCCACGCCTTCGTTGAGACGGCCCGCAACCCGGTCTTCGTCGAGCTATTCGATCCGGCGCGCGACTACACCGTGCGACTTTATGCCGACAAGTTGCTGCTACGTGGCGGGCGGGGCTCCGCGAAAAGGTTCGTGAAATTCACACGAATCTACCGCGGCGGTTGGAAAGGCAACGACCGCCGTCTGGGTTGGGAATACGAAAGAGGCTCTTTCCGAATCGATCAGCCGGCGGCGAAATCGCCAACATGGATCGAAAAAAACTTAGACGGCAGGCAGTTTTTTTCTCAATCGAAACAAACGGGCGACTTCGTCGAGCTGTCAGATTCGGCGCGCGACTATACGGTTCGTCTGTACGCCGGCGAGCTGCAAATCCGCGGAGGCAACACGTCGGTCCCCGCCCGTTTCGCGGACTTCACCTGGCTCTATGCAGGCCATTGGGTAACTGGCGAACGACGCGGGCGGCTCGCAGTCTTCGTCGACACTAGTGACGCACCCGAGACGGCCAAGTGGGCCGAGGCGGCGAAGCAGCTTTGCGAAATCTGGCACCCGATCATTTTCGATCGCCTCTATCCGGGGAGTCGCGCGCCCGCGCGTACGATCAAAATGATCTTCAAGGGCCCCTCGATGAAAGGACTTGCTTTCACCGAGGCATCGCAGTCCAAAATCACGATCAGTGCCGACTGGATCACAAAACACCCGGACGACTTTGGCATGGTGATCCACGAGCTGACCCACGTCGTGCAGAACTATCCCCGGTCGAAGAAGTCGAACCCGTTCTGGGTCGTCGAGGGCATGGCGGACTACGTGCGCTACTACGACTACGAACCCGAGAAACCCGTGCCGGCGGATTGGAAGAAGACCTACCGTGACGGCTACGCGATCGCGTCGGCTTTTCTCGATTGGATCCAACGCAAGCACAACGCGCGGATCATCGAGAAACTCAACGCCCGCCTCGCGATCGGCGAGTATACCGACGACCTGTTCGCCGATTACGCGGGCGCCCCGTTGGAACAGCTGTGGACGCAATTCCTGGCCTCGGAACGACCGAAGACGACGGGAAAACGCCGCTGAGGCAATCCGGAATGCTCGCGGATGGCCGGCCGGCTTCAAGAAGTCGTCCCGGCCGACCGCCTGCGGTGTTTCACGGATTCGACGAACGATTTCCGTGTTGCGTGCGACACCGCAAAAGGCTGTCCACTTGCGAAGGCACACCTCGGAAGCGGGGCATCGGCAGACTGATCCTCTGAAGACACGGCTGAGCAAACTCGAAGGTGTCCGGAATCCAAAGCGACTGGATCGGGTGGTCTGGAGTCTGCCAGCCGCGGAAGGGGCGAAAGAGCATAGCCCAGGGCGCAGCCCTTGGGTTTGCGAGGTAAATTGAAGTGAGACTCTTGAGCCCCCGCAAGGGGGCGACAGAAGAGCAACTGCTTCTGCCGCCCCCTTGCGGGGGCTTTGAGGGAATGTTGGCGGGATGTTCTTACCCAGGGCTGCGCCCTGGGCTATGCTCTGCCGCCCCCTGTCGGGGGCTACCGACGCGTGAGCACTGAGAAATCTCAGCCCGAATTCCCGGATCCCCTCGAGCGAGCTCAGCCGTGGCACCCAATTCCAGCTAGATTGAATGCCGGACCCTCAACGAATAGTCCTGGCCCGTGGCAGTTTCGAGCGGGAAACAGCGGCCTAGACGCGCTCTCGTTTGCGGCCTTTTTTCTTGCTCGCTTTCCAAGCAGCCAGCGCGTGCGCGCGATCGAGCCGTGCGAGGCCGTAGCGTCGCACGTCGAGGTTGCGCAAGTCGCCCGAGGGCGTCTTCACCAGAATAAAAGGAAGGCAAACAGATCGGACCTGAAACGGCATCCCGCCGTTATTGGGAACGAAAGCGACGCGGACCGGTTCGTCCATCCGAATCGTGCTGATTCCCTCGCACCACCAGAACGACGGCATCTCTCGGACCACGTGCAACAGTGCCACATAGTCGCCGACGCGCACGTCCTCCGGGGCCAAGACCTTGGCCGTCGTTAAGCGTGCGCTGCCGGCAGGTGGCCCGGCATCGGTGTTTCGGCAATGTCGCATGAGAATTGAGACACGCATCCCCGCCGTCGGTTCGCACCGCCGCCTGACTACGTCCATTTCGTCGCCAAAATCGCGCCCGTCTTTCGCGCCGCCTCGCCACGCGCCCTGGCTCGAGCGGGGCGCACGCCAGTGGTGATAGGACTCGGCGTGCTTGAGGCTAAAAGCGTGCTCGAGCTTGGCCGGACGAGTTGTTTTCCACGCGCGTAGAAACTCGGGGTCTGGCTCCAGCATTTCCAGTGGTAGGATGAATTGATCCGTCTGGTGCGAGAGGCGGTCAACGTGCGCGCCGCTGTGGTGGGAGTACCGCTCGATCTCAAGGGAGGGGAATTGGGTGCCACGGCTGAGCTCGCTCAGCCGTGCCTTCAACGGCCGACGGACTAGCGTGTTTGCGAAACCTGATATCCGTGGCGAGGACACATCCGGCCGAACGTCTCGGACGGTCCACGGCTTCTGGCGCGTGTGCTGCAACGCATGCCCACGCCGAGCCGTGGGCATGGCACCCGACAAATTGCCATAGACGGACGACTAGTGGGACGGGACACAGGTCCGGACACTTTCGTGAAGTCGGGGACCCGATGGGTCGGGGCGCAACTGGACCGAAGTTAGCTCTCGATTCACGAATGGTTTCAGCCGCAGAATGATCAGGTCCGGACACTTTCGCAGACCCTACGAGACACCCGCGCACCCGAGTTCGCTGACCCGGGTCGCTTTGTGTGACGATCAGCTGCTGTTCGCAGGAACCCATCGGGTCCACTTGTCCTTCGCCCCCGCGCGCAGCCAGAAGGCACACTGGCGGACAAGGCGCCAGTGCCACCCGACGCGCCTGGACGGCAACTGTGCAGTTTTTGTACAGGTCAGGTCCGGACACTTCCGCTCGACACGGGCTACGCTCCCGGGACTTCGGGTGGGGACACTTTGAGGAGCGACCGATGTGATGGGACGGGACTCGAACGCGGGACCGGGACGGGATTCGATGCGGTCCGTGTCCCAAAGGTCAGGTCCACCTTAACAATTCGGAAGTGGTCCGGCCGTAGTTGCTGCACAGCAGAGACTTCGGACGACAGATGTCACGTCCGGACACTGGTCCGGACATTGGCGCGACCGAGGTCCGAAGGCGGGACGGGACTCGAATCTGATCGAGGACCGGCGCAAGCCGGCGGGGCGCGGCGTACCGGGACGGGATGATTCAAACGCCAGCGAGCGGGTCAGTTCATTCGCAGTCCCAGACGCCAAAGCGGCAGACGGCGCATGCGCGAAGACAAGGCGAACCGCACCGGGTACAGGGGCCATGCCCCTGTTGACGGGGTTGCCTGGTTGGAGTAGATTTCGCCGCCTTCGGCGCTGGGGTTCGAGGAGCGGACTTCAGGGTGCCGGGCTGTTGCAACCGGGATGTGAACTGAATGTCGCGCAATCGACGGATCGCATCGGGCGGGCTGGTGTTGGCGGTCATTTGTGCCGTCGCGACGGGTGGCTGGATCTACTACCAGCAGCACCACTTCAAGCACTTTGCCGTGCATGATCCGGGGATGATGTATCGGTCGGCCTTTCTCGGCCCCGAGGCGTTCAGCCATCTGATCGAGACCTATCAGATCCGCTCGGTCGTGAATCTTTGCAATCCGGACGAGATGACGCCGGAGCTCTGGGAGGGGGAGCGTCGAGCCGTCGCGTCCTCGGGAGCGACGCTGTTTGCCGTTCCGCTGCCGAATACCGTCGAGTTCGATCCGCACGTCTGGGAGCGGCACCTCGATATTTTGTCCAACCCGAATAACTATCCGATGCTCGTGCACTGCCAACACGGCGTGACACGGACCGCGATGTTCTTGACGGCTTACGACGTGATCCATCGGCACCAGGCGGCGGCCGACTCGCTGGCAGCTCAGCCGTTGTTCGGACACACGAAGGACAACGTGCACCTGCAGGCGTTTGGCAAGAACCTGCAGAAGTTTGCCGACGAAAACCGCGACAAGCTGGCCGCACATTCTCTGGAAAGCCTGCGATGAGCCAGGGCATCCTTTCCGGCCGCAGTGCCTCGAATGTCGGTGCCGGCGCCTCGGCGAGCACTTCTGACCGCGCGAATCGCCGGCCGCGACTGACGATCTGCATTCCGCACTGGCAAGCCGAGTTGTTCATCAAGCTGTGCCTGCGGTCGATCCGACGACACTCGCAGAAGTATGACCTGGAAGTCATCGTCGTCGACAACGGATCGCACGATCGCAGTCTCGAGTATCTGCGATCGCTCGATTGGATCCGCCTGATCGAGCGGCCCAACGAAGTGCACACGAACTGGCCGGAGAATGTCTTCACGGCCTGGGACCGCGGGCTGCGGGAAGCGACCCGCGAGTTCTACGTGACGATGCACTCGGACGTCTTCATCCGTCGCGACGATTGGCTCGATCCGATGTTGCGAGAAATCGAACGCAGCGAGCGCAACGCGGCCAGCGGCTCGTGGAAGTTGGACTTGGAGAATCCGATCTACGCCTGGCAAAAGCGGGTGATCGGATATGCGGGGGCCAAGGCTCGGGCCTGGATTGGCCTGGGCAAGCCGGCGCAATGGCAGTTGCACAATTATCCGCGCGACTATTGTGCGATGTATCGTCCCCGAGTGTTGCTCGCCCACGGGCTGACGTTTCGGGGCATTAACGGCTACACAGGGGGGGGCTATTCGATCGCCCGCCAGATTTGGGACGCGGGCTATCAGACGCCCATCTTTCCCGTGCGTGAGATGGCGCGGGGCGTGTTTCACGTCGCCCACGGCACGGCGGCCATCGCGCCGGAGAAACGTCTGAGACGCGCTCGCAAGCAGCGGCAGACCGAACGCAAAGTCGCGCGGCTCTTGTGCAGCGACTGGATTCAAGATCTGCAAGCCGACGATCGCCTCGACCAGGCCGTCACCGCCAAAGCGGCCTGACGTTGAAGACAGACTCGCGCCGAGTCTGATTAGCCGTGGTGGCGGCTGTTGATGAAGTCGCTCAGATGTCGGGCCAAATCACCGACTTCGAGTCGTCCTTCCATCACCAGGCGTTCACCCAGTTCCAGCTCTCGGTTGAGTGTCTGGACGGCCAGCAGTCGCTCGACCTGTGAGTGGCTCAGAAGCCGGAGTGATTCCGCCATCTCGCCGAACCGCCGGACATTGCCTTCGCTCTCTTGCAGCTCGAGGATGTGGTCGATCTGCTCGACCGACAACAAGTTCATCCGCAAGGCGAGCATGCCGATCGTGTTCCCCGCGTCGGCCCATTCTCCGGGAACGGGCAGTTGCCGCTCGGAGAGGTC
>DASRXU010000300.1:0-17164 GCA_035687365.1 Planctomycetaceae bacterium
CGCGAAGACAACGATCGGCGTGCTGTCGCTCAGCCCGGCCAAGTCCTGCTGCAACCACCGCAGTTGCTCCAGGCCAATCACGCCGAGGCCGCCGTCTTTGCTGCCCGACTTCGAGGTCGCCACATTCACCAACCCGATAAAGTGGACTCCTTGCGAGTCGAAGCTGTACCAGCCGCTGCCGATGGTGCCTTTGCCGTGACGTTTCAGATATTCCTGATTTCCGTCAGTATCGAAATCGTGTTCGCCGGGCACGTAGAAGATGCCGCCGGTCTTCACGTCTTTGAGGAGTTCGGAGACCGTATCGAATTCCTCGGGTTTAGCCAGGTGCGTCAGATCGCCCGTATGCAGGACGAAAGCCGGCCGCTCAGGCAGCGCATTAATGCGGTCGATCGTTTGCTTGAGCGTGCCGACGACATCCTTGTTGGGACCCCGGGCGAAGCCGATGTGGCTGTCGCTGATCTGCACGAATGACAAGCTGGACTTCGCGGTTGCCGTTTGTCCCAGCACACGTGACGTCGCCAAACCGCTCGACACGCCCCAAACCAATCCCGTGCCCACCCACGCCATGCACTTGAGCATGCCCCGGCGGTCGATCCCGTCGTCATGCCCTCCGTCATGACCGTGATCATGATTGTTCGGTTGCGAGGCAGGGCTCAAAAGTTCGTCACGCATCGGGTTCTCCTTACGGTCAAATGTCAGGGATTAAATGTCAGAGCTAAAGTTGACGCAGGGCCACCAACATCCCTACTGCCCGCGCCGCGGAAAAATTCCGCGACTGATCGAAATATTCGGCGACTCAAAAAAACCGGTCAGAAAAAAATGCGGCGCGGGAATAAAAACAAAGTGCGCGCGGTAGAATAAATGGGTGTCGCTCGATTGCGGGCGATCACCCGGCTACTGGACCTCCATTACTGAAAAAGAAACCGCATTTTGGATTCCGCTGAGCGGAATCGATTTGAGCAGGTGACGCTGCCTCATCTCGACGCCGCCTACAACCTGGCACGCTGGCTGACGCAGGACGAGCACGCCGCCGAGGACGTCGTCCAGGAGGCGTACCTCCGCGCTGCGCGCTACTTTGCCAGCTTTCGTGGTGGCGACGGGCGACCCTGGTTGCTCGGTGTGGTGCGGCGGGCGTCTCTCGATTGGATCTCGAAACGGCGCAATCAGCCGGCGGTCGCGTTTAATGAAGAGCTGCATGACCAAGGTGACGACGCGCTTAATCCCGAGCGAATTGCCTTTAGCAACTCGGATCAAACGAGCGTTCGGCAAGCCTTGGCCGATCTGCCGCTGCCACTGCGCGAGATAGTTGTGCTGCGCGAGCTGGAAGGCCTGAGCTATCAACAAATCGCCACACTGATCGAAGTGCCGATCGGCACGGTCATGTCGCGTCTCTCGCGCGGCCGACAACAATTACAGGGACGATTGGCTCCGAACTTCGGTCAGAACACGGGAACCTGAAACGTCAGATGAACTGTCAAGAAATCCAACACCTTTTGGATCCCTACTCCGATGGCGAGCTGGACCTCGTGCGTCAGCTCGAAATCGACGAGCATCTCACCACGTGCACGGCCTGCGCCCAACAGGAACGACAACTGAAATTGTTGCGAGAGACTCTTTCATCGCCCTCGCTGTATTACGCGGCGCCGGCCGGGCTTCGTGCTCGCTTGCAAGGGGTCGCGGCTCCGGCCTCACTGACTCACGAACGACCGCAAGCTTGGATGCGACTGTTCTCTATCGCCGCGGGCATTTTGCTGCTGATGGGAGTCTCTGCGACGATCGCTGTGATCGTTTCACGAGCGACAACGCCGGACGGCCGAATGACGGATTGGGTCTTGGCCAGCCACGTCCGTTCGCTGCAGGTCAATCACCTCACGGATGTGCCGTCTTCCGATCGGCACACCGTCAAGCCCTGGTTCCGCGACAAGCTCGACTTCTCGCCGCAAGTTCCCAACTTGACCGCGGACGGTTTCACTTTGCTCGGAGGCCGTCTCGATTATCTAGCCGAACGTCCGGTCGCCGCCCTCGTTTACCAGCACGGGAAGCACGCCATCAACGTCTTCACTTGGCCGGCCGCCACCAGCGGCGAGAGAGGTGTGCAAAAACTCAGCCGACAGGGGTTTCACGTTCTACACTGGCAGCTCGCCGGGATGAATTACTGGGTGATCTCGGATCTCAACGAAGAAGACCTCGACAGATTCAGGCGGGCCTTCTTTGCGGACGCAGCCTCGGGGCGGCCCTGACGCCACCTGCATTGAGTTGCGGCGGCAGTCCCACACGCTGGCAACAACGTCTTGTGGCTACGTTGCAACAGACCCTTCCCAAAGACGTCTTAATACCGTGTCAAAGGAGCCTCTTATTGCGCCTTCCTCCGCATCAGTGCCTTCGATCTCTATGATCAAGAGCCCTTCGCGGCTCGCGCGCAGCCGTTGCTCGGTGAATGTTTCGGCGAAACCGTTCCAGGAGATGAAGAATCCGCACTTGCACTGCCCATAGCGGCTTCGCACTTTACTCTCAAAATGTGTGTACTCTGGGACGCCGCACTTCGAGGACCAGTTCTTGCATTCCGCAAGCAGAACTGGGCCCATATCCCGCCAGGGGGCAACGTTGCTGCCGTTGAGGATGAACAAATCGATTTCCTCAGTTTTCGTGCGTACTCGCGTTTTGGCCTCGAATCCAGGGCACGAATTGAACAGTCGAAGCATCAGCTCCTCGAGACATTCCCCTTTCTGCGCAGAGGTGCTTTGATGCGGAACAGCCCTGGCAAGTTGCGCAGTCGTCAAATTCGACCATGGCGTTGCTGTTGGTGCAGCCGCGGGAACTGCGGAAAGCAATCGTTGCATCAAGCCCTGATTGATCTCCGAAAGCAAAAGTACATCGGCCTGTGTTAGCTCTTCGGGAGTCGATAAAAACTTCTCGAAGGCAACTACTTTCCTACCCCGAATCAACGATCTCCAATCTCCACGATCAGTTGTCTTGTCGTTCAGATCCGCACTCGCGCAGACATTGAGTACTTCCCGAAGGGCATCCACGACGTCATATGGAGTCGTTTCAGCCTTCCAAAGAATTCGGCGGACGTTATCGGGCTGACCCATCGCTTGAAGCGCGGCCGCGTCACGATTGCTCAATAAGATGACTGGAATGTGAGGACGCTCATCTGCCAGCTGTCTTGCAAGTGCGCACCCAACTTCAGCGGGGTTGGTGGCGCCAATCGACGCCGCGTCCTCCGGAGACACGGGGATCATTGCATCTATGACGACCAGGTCGACGGGTGCACCTTCACGAAGAGCAGCCAACCCTTCCCGTACGGTACTCGCTTCTAGGACGTCGAACCCGGCGTCACGACACGCATTAGTGTAGTAGGACATGTAGCTCTGAGCTGTGTCCACCCCAACTGATGCCGCCTCGTCATCAACGAAAAGGACTGTGTGTCGTTTCATATTGAAGGTGGGAACTTATCTAGGACCTACGGAAGGCTAAGCTTGAACGTTGTGGGTAAATGCAGGTTCACAAGCACCAACTTACCTCCGTGCCTCTCAACAAGCCGCTTTGCGGCGCCGAGGCCGTCGCCTGGCCCGAGCGCGTGCTGGCGCGCGATCGGCGTTCCTTCGGCAAACACGGACGCTGGCTCTAGGGCGGCACCATAACTAGTTATGTAGATATGCCATGCGGCGTCCGTTCGATCTGCCTTGAGCTCAACCTGGAATGCTCCCGGGTCTGAATAGGCGTGCGCGATCGCGTTCCTGAGCAGCTGAGCAATGACGTATTTCATTAGTGTCGCGTCTAAAAGCAGCGGCGGAAGCGATTCGAGGCCATGTCGGCGAATTGCCGTGGCAGAGAACCCTCGGGCGTCGAGTAGCGGAGCGACTGATGCGATTGCCGTTTCGACGATTTCCTGTAGTGAGCTGCGGCGCGGATTCAGCGGAAGCTGTTCAGGGCATCTCAGTTCGAGCTGGGCTCCTTGCAGTAGATCTGTGATCAACTGGCACCATGAGCGCATGTCTGCGAGGTAATCATGGGCAAACCTGATTCCCCGGCTTTTGCACTCGGAGCGAAGAGATTCGCAGCAACCGCGGAGCACGCCGAGCGGACTGCCAGACTCATGGATGAGCTTCCCGAGAATTTGTTCTAACTCCACTTTCCGTTGAGCCTGGGCGAGGAGGTCGCCTTCACGTTCCTCCGCGACCGTGATCGCGGTCCTGACTATTTCCGCAAGATCGGGGCGCGCGCGAATGGCGTCCTCCGAACATGACTGTCCATCAGGAAGAGACTGAAGGCGAGCAAAGAGATCTTGAGCGTAGGATCGTACGCGCGTCGGGTCCGGTAGGTTGGGGTGTGGGATCGCAGTCTCATGGTCAGACATTTCAAATGCCCTACTAAGAGACTCTCAGTCGTGGTGAGAATGGGTTGGTTCCAATGCAGAAAATGCTGCAATCTGGAATCGGTCAGGCGGCGCGGTCGCCAGAGCCGGCAATGGGGCACCGAGTAGCCCCGGATTCTAACAACTTTGTTTGGTCAAGCGAATTTTTTGGGGTTTCCCGCGTGGACGGACCGTGGGTTCTCCAAACTCGGCCCGGTCGCATCCCTGAATGACGAGCTACGCACATTATTCGAGCGGCGGCAACCCCACACGGCGACAGCAGCTCAGCAGCGGACAAATCGGACACTGCGGTCGGCGCGCGATGCAGATCCGCCGGCCGTGATGAATCAGCCGATGGGAGAAATCGACCCACTCGGATTGCGGAATGAGCGGCATCAGGTCTTGCTCGATCTGTTCCGGGTTGGTGCTCGTCACCAGGCCCAGGAGGTTGGTGATCCGCTTGACGTGCGTGTCGACCACGATACCGCTGGCGATGCCCCAAACCGTTCCGAGCACAACGTTGGCGGTCTTGCGTCCGACGCCCGGCAGCGTGATCAGGTCTTCGAGCTTGCGCGGGATTTCGCCGCCGAAGTTTTCGAGCACACCCCGCGCCATGCCCCGTAGGCTGTTGGATTTCGCTCGGAAGAACCCGGTCGAGCGAATGATGGCTTCGAGCTCCGACTGGTCGGCGGCCGCCAGCGCACCCACGTCGGGGTACTTGGCGAATAAGACCGGCGTCACCATGTTGACGCGTTCATCGGTGCATTGAGCCGACAGAATCGTCGCCACCAACAACTGGTAGGCGCCCTTGTGTGTGAGCGCGCAGGTCGCGTCTGGATAGGCCTTAGCCAGTCCGCGGATAACCTGTTTGGCCTGCACGCGCAAGTCGCTCGGAACCGTCGACGGTTTTGCGGCTGCAGCTCGTGCCTTTTTCAGTGCCCCTTTAACGGTCGTCTTCGCGGGCCCACTGACCGAGGCGCGCGGTGGGGCGGCGGGCCGCTTAGCGGCCGCCGGGGCTTTCAGTTTGGAACGCTTTCCCATCGAAAGACTCTCGAAAAGGCAGTTTCAGCAGTGGGCAGCCGGCATTCAGCCGGATAAGATTCCGGGGTGGCGCGGGTCGGTCGCTTTTCCACTATTAAGTTTCAGGGGACCGTGTGCCACTGCTGAGCTCGCTCAGCAGTGTCTTCTATTCCCGATTTAGCCTTCCACGTACGCAGTGCGAGCGCTCGCCGAATGAGCGAGTATCCCGAGAAATACCTGGAGGGCATTCGGCTCTTCAACGAGCAAGAATTCTTCGAGTGCCATGAGGTGCTGGAAGAACTCTGGTCCGAAACGCTTGGCGAGGAGAAGAAATTCTATCAAGGGCTGATTCAGGCCGCCGTCGCCTTGTTTCATTTTGGCAACGAAAATCTGGGCGGAGCGCGCAAACTGTATCAATCGTCGCGATCAAACCTGGAGCGTTACGGCACGATTTATCAGGGTCTTGACCTCGAAAAGTTCCATTCCGACATGAAATTCTGCTTCCAGCACCTGTTGGAGGCGACCCAGACCTATCCCGACGGCGTAGAATTGGTCGAAGAGCGAATCCCGACGATTCAACTCAACGGAGTCGAGGAACAATCATGAGCAAGCCGTTCGACGTTCGCGAGCAGCTTGCGACATTCGCGGGGACGGCCCCTTTGTTCCCGTTGCCCGACGTCGTGCACTTCCCGCACTTGTTGCTGCCCCTGCATATTTTCGAGCCCCGCTATCGCGAGATGACGGCCGACGCCCTGGACGGTGACCGGCTGATCGCGATGGCTTTGTTGAAGCCCGGCTGCACGACGACAGAAGGCTCGCCGGCGACTCACGATGTCGTCTGCCTGGGTCGCATCACGGCCGATCAACAGACGGAGGACGGCCGCTACTATCTCGTTCTGCAAGGTCTGTCGCGGGCTCGGATTGTGCGCGAAGAAGAAGACGATCAGTCGTACCGCGTCGCCCAGCTCGAGTTGCTGCCCGATCCCGAAAATCCGTTCTCGCCGGCGGCGGCCGACGCGCAGCGACGTCGTTTGCTGTTGGCGTTTCGCAGTCTGTTTCCGAAACACAACCTCGATCGCGTGCTGCGACGGGCTCTCAAAGAAGCCGTGCCGCTCGGAATCTTATGCGACGTGCTGGCGGACGCGATGACGCTCGAGTCGCAAGTCGCCTATCGGGTCTTGTCCCAAACCGACGTGAAAGAGCGCTGCCGGCTTGTTCTGCGATTGATCGAGGAACGACTGAGCGGCGGTCCCTCGGCAAGCGTCGCGATGCCGAAATGTTCCGGCCAGGAAGTGCCTGTTGCCGACGCGGGTTGGCCGCCTGAGTTCAGCTTGAACTGAGCCCGGAAGGGTTTTGAGCCGCGGCCGTGAGGGAGCAGGCTATTCCGGGCAGAAGCGTTAGGCCCCGCTCTCTCCTAGTCGGGGCTCCAGAATTGGGCATCGCACGCGATATCGCAACATGGTTGAACAACGATCGGAACCTCGCGAAGCCTCCTGCAGCGGCTTATACTGAAAGCACCCACCCAGCAGCTTGAGCTTGGCCATTTCCCTCGCTGAGCCAGACGACCAGCACACGCCGAAATACTCGCGCCTCGTAGAGCACAATCTTTTTGGTCATCGAGTTTGCCCACGCAGGTTCCCGTCGCATGACAGCGTTCAGCCGACTCCCCACGACGGTGATTCTTTCGGGCGTCACATTGGCCGTCTTCGCTTTGATCGCGCCGGCGCCGGTTTCCGCCGACGACGAAATCGTCTTCAGTCGAGACATTCGCCCCATCCTGTCGCAGAACTGTTTCGACTGTCACGGGCCCGATGACAAGCAGCGCAAGGCCGACCTGCGGCTCGACACAAAGGCCGGCCTGTTCACCGAGCTGGGGGGACAAACGCCTTTTGTCCCGTTCAAGCCGGAAAAGAGCGAAGCCTTGCGGCGGATGGCGACCGAGGACGCGGACGAGCGGATGCCGCCTGCCAAGACCGGCAAACGCATCTCCGCAGCCCACCTCGATCTGCTCCGCCGGTGGGTCGCCGACGGGGCCAAGTGGTCGCAGCACTGGTCTTATCTCCCGCCCGTGCGACCGGCCGTGCCGCGCACGAATAGTGTGTACCACGTTCGCTCGGCCATCGACTCGTTCATCGCGGCCAGGCTGCAGCAGGAGAAGCTGCCGCAGTCTCCTGAAGCCGACAAGATCACGCTCTTGCGCCGACTCTGCCTCGATGTGATCGGCTTGCCGCCGTCGCCAGAAGAAGTCGACGCCTTCGTCGCCGACCAAAGTTCCGACGCGTACGAGAAGCAAGTGGCGCGGCTCTTGGCGTCGCCGCATTTCGGCGAGCGTTGGGGACGTCAGTGGCTCGATGCGGCTCGCTATGCTGATTCCGACGGTTACGAAAAGGACAAGTCGCGGCAAGTCTGGTTCTATCGCGACTGGGTGACCAACGCGCTCAACCGCGACCTGCCCTACGATCAATTCATCGTCGACCAGATCGCCGGCGACGAGCTGCCCGGCGCGACGCAGGATCAGATCGTCGCCACGGGATTTCTTCGCAACTCGATGCTCAACGAAGAAGGGGGCGTCGACCCCGAGCAGTTCCGCATGGAAGCCATGTTCGACCGCATGGAGGCCATCGGCAAGAGCATGCTGGGACTCACGATTCAGTGTGCCCAGTGCCACAACCACAAATACGATCCGCTGACGCAGGAAGAGTACTACCGCCTCTTCGCGTTCCTCAATAATGACAACGAAGCGAACATCGCCGTTTACACGCCCGACGAGCAACGCCGCCGGGCGGACATCTTCCGGCGCATTCAGGAGATCGAAGCCGGCCTGCGGCACCGTAATTCCGACTGGGCGCAGCAAATGGCCCGCTGGGAGGAACGCGTCCGCAACGATCAGCCGACGTGGACCGTGGTGCGGCCAGATCCGGACGATCTCGTCGCCGGCGGGCAGAAGCATTACCTGCTCGACGATGGGTCGATCCTCTGCCAGGGTTACGCGCCAACCAAAAACACCGAAGACTTCACGGTCAAAACGACCGTCCCCAAGATCACGGGTTTCCGCCTCGAACTTTTGAACGATCCGAACTTGCCGTTGGGCGGCCCCGGCCGCTCGTTTAAAGGAACGTGTGCGCTCTCCGAATTCACGGTGCGGGCCGCTCCGGCTGATGGGTCGCAGAAATCGTCGTTGGTGACACTCGTGCGCGCGACGGCCGACGTCAACCCGCCGGAACGACCGCTCGAAGCCATCTTCGATGACAAGTCGGGCAAGCATCGCGTCACCGGTCCGATCGAGTTTGCGATCGATAACAAGCCGACCACCGCTTGGGGCGTGGATAACGGACCCCACCGCCGCAATCAGCCACGCAAGGCGGTCTTTGTCGCGGACGCACCCATTTCTTTTCCGGGTGGAACCCTGCTCAAGTTTTCGCTTGCTCAAAACCACGGCGGCTGGAACAGTGACGACAATCAGACGAACAACCTCGGCCGCTTCCGCCTGGCGGTGACCAACGCTCCGAGCCCAACAGTTGATCCGCTACCGCAAAACGTCCGCGAGCTCCTCGCCCTGCCCGCGGCCAAGCGGACGCCGGCCCAAATGGCCGCGATCTTCAGTTATTGGCGGACGACAGTGCCCGAGTGGAAGGAAGCCAACGACGCCATCGAGGCGCTGTGGCAGCAGCATCCCGAGGGCTCTTCGCAGTTCGTGCTGTCGGCCCGCCAGGTCGATCGTATGACGCACGTGCTCAAGCGGGGTGATTTCTTGAAGCCCGACCGTGCGGTCTCGCCCGGCGTGCCGCACTTCTTGCATCAACTTCCCGCGAACGCCCCAACCACGCGGCTCACATTCGCCCGTTGGCTGACCGATCGCCAGTCGCCGACGACGGCCCGGGCCATCGTGAACCGCGTGTGGCAAGGCTATTTCGGCATCGGGCTCGTGGGCACGAGTGAGGATTTGGGCTCGCAGTGCGAAAGCCCGTCGCATTCGCAATTGCTCGACTGGCTGGCGGTGGAGTTCATGGACCACGGTTGGAGCCAGAAGTGGTTGCACCGCTTGATCGTCACGTCGGCTACGTATCGCCAAACGTCGCGCGTCACGCCGGAGCAGTACACGCGCGATCCCTACAATCGCCTGCTGGCGCGCGGCCCGCGGTTCCGCGTCGACGCCGAAATCGTGCGCGACATCGCGTTGGAATCAAGCGGCCTATTGAACTCGCGTCTCGGCGGCCCGAGCGCTTTTCCGCCGGCGCCCGAGTTTTTATTTCTGCCGCCGGCCAGCTACGGCCCCAAGGTTTGGCTCGAGGAACACGGACCGAGCCGCTATCGCCGCGCGACGTACACCTTTCGCTATCGCTCGGTGCCGTATCCCGCGTTGCAAACGTTCGACGCCCCCAACGGTGATTTCTCCTGCGTGCGGCGTGCGCGGTCTAACACGCCATTGCAAGCGCTCACTACACTCAACGAGCCTCTGTTCCTGGAATGCGCGCGGGCTCTGGCGATCAAAGTGTTGCGCGAGGGAGGCACGGATTCGACACAGCGATTGATCTATGCGTTCCGCCGCTGTTTGTCGCGTTCCCCGACCGACGCAGAAATCGCCACGCTCACGTCCCTGTATCAGAAAGAACTGAAGAGATTCGCCGGTCACAAGACGGAAGCCACCGAATTTGCAGCCCTCGATCCCAAAAAGGCCGCCTCGGTGGCCGCCGGAACGACGGCCGAACAATTGGCCGCATGGACAGCCGTCTCGCGCGTGCTGTTGAACCTCGACGAAACAATCACGAAAGAATAGTCCAAGGTCCGACCTTGGACCTTCGACGTTGGACTAACTGAATGAATTGCCAGGACTCCTTGTATCGCACCTGCAATCCCCAGGCGCTCTCGCGTCGTTGGTTCCTGCAAGAGTGTGGCGTAGGGTTGGGAGCAATCTCGCTCGGTGAGCTGTTGGGAGGTCGCGCACGCGCGGCGACGACTGCGAAGAGCAACAATCCGCTCGCCGCGCATCAGCCACACTTCTCGGCCAAGGCCAAGAGCGTGATCTACCTCTTCATGGCTGGCGCCCCGAGTCATTTGGAGCTGTTCGACTACAAACCGCAGTTAGCCAAGTTCGACGGCCAGTTGCCGCCGGCCGAGTTGCTCAAAGGCTATCGGGCTGCGTTCATCAATCCAAACTCGAACCTGCTCGGGCCGCGGTTCAAGTTTCGCAAGCATGGACAATGCGGGGCCGAACTGTCGGAAATCGTGCCCCACCTGGCCGAGGTTGTCGACGACATCGCCATCGTCAAATCGATGGTCACCGACGCGTTTAATCACGCGCCCGGCCAAATTTTGATGAGCACGGGCACTCAGCAGTTCGGGCGACCGAGTCTTGGCGCTTGGGTGACCTACGGCCTGGGGAGCGAATCACAGGATCTGCCTGGCTTCGTGGTCTTTAGCTCGGGGACCAAGGGACCGAGCGGCGGAAACTCGAACTGGGGCAGTGGATTTCTGCCGACCGTCTATCAGGGCGTGCAGTTTCGTGGCACCGGCGACCCGGTGCTCTATCTCTCGAATCCCCCCGGCGTCAATCGGTCCGTGCAAGAAGACTCGCTCGAGGCCATTCAATCGCTGAACCAAATGCGGCTCGCGCGAATGGGCGATCCCGAAATCGCGACGCGCATTCACTCGTTCGAGATGGCGTTCCGCATGCAGGCGAGCGCCCCGGAATTGATGGACCTGGGCCGCGAGCCGAAACACATTCTCGAAATGTACGGCGCCGAGCCGGGCAAGCCGTCGTTCGCCAACAACTGCCTCCTCGCACGGCGACTGGTCGAAAGGGGCGTGCGCTGTGTCGAGCTGTTTCACGAAGCCTGGGATCAGCACGGCAACCTGGTTCACGACCTCAAGAAGAATTGCAAAGCCACGGATCAGGCCTGCGCGGCCCTGATCAAAGACTTGAAGCAACGCGGTCTGCTCGACAGCACGCTCGTCGTGTGGGGTGGCGAGTTCGGCCGCACGCCGATGGTGCAGGGGGGCAACGACGGCCGCGATCATCATCCGAACTGCTTTACGATGTGGATGGCCGGCGGCGGCGTGAAACCGGGCATCACCCTCGGCGAGAGCGACGATCTCGGCTTTAACGCGGTAAAAGATCGAGTCCACGTGCACGATCTACACGCGACGATCCTGCATCTTTTAGGCTTCGATCACACGCGGCTGACCTATCGCTTCCAGGGCCGCAACTTCCGGCTGACTGACGTGCACGGCAACGTTGTGCCGCAACTCTTGGCGTGACGATGCCACCACGCAAGCGCGGCCTTCGCTCATCCCTAAGCTAGTTGGACGTTGAGCTTGCCGCGAGTGGCGTGACTGTCACCATTCGCACCGTCTTGGCCACAGCCGGCGTCACGGATTTTGCAATCAGCCGGCAGAGCACCGTCTCCAAGCCCAAAGCGGGTGCGTCTTCGAGTTCTGTCGTCTCGGTCGGACCAAAACGAAAGACGACGGTTTGCCCAAGATTCAGCTCCACTTTGGAGCGGACGCGAACGGTTGTCAGGCCAGGAACAACCAACCCGTTTGACCGCACGGAGCGGTCGTAATCTCGATCCACGATTTCGGCTTGCACGTCGAGCCGAATTCGTCGGGCGTCGAGAAATTGCGGCAAGACCGTGCAGCGAAACCCGAACCAGCGATGATCGACAGCGGGGATATCGACACCGGCCGCTGTCAGGATCGGGAATTCGCCACCCGTCTGCGCCGTCGCCGACTGTCCGAGAGCCGTCACGACTTGCGATTCGGCGACGACGGTGACCTTGCCGGCATCGCGCAGGCGCTGCAAAACCTCCTCGGCATTCTGGCAGACAGCGATGCCGGGCGCGACTACCCGCGAGCGGATCCCAGGACCCCAAACACGCTCGACGGCCGTGTCAAATTCTGCTGCCGCGTTCGTGGGAAGTTCCAGCAGACGGCAGCGGCAAACGACTCGCGTGGGTCGACCAATCAGCTGCTGCAAATGCTGCGACTTCTGCTGGAGCGCCGCGACATGCTGCTCGAGCGCTGCGATTTCTTGCCGCGCTCGCTGATTGAGATGTTCCGACGCCGCTCGCAGGTTGGCGGCTTCTTCACGTAGTCCGGCCGCCTCCATTTGCTCGGCGGCGGCACGCAGATGCTCGGTGGCAGAGAGGAGGTTGCTGTTCTCCGAGTCGGTGCGCGGAAGCGGCTGGGGCGGTTGAAGCAGCGGAGGCTCTGCGCCGACAACCAGACTCGATAAACACATCCACGCTATAAACGCGCTACAACATCGTGCCGACATTTTCGGTGCTCCTAGCCTCGGGCGAACGGGGCGATCAAGGCTTCTATGAGAACGAGACCTGCGCGGTCAATTGCGATGTGCTCGAAATCGCATGATGACGTCAGACATTCTCAAGAGTGTTAGATTCGCGTCGCCGTGCCGCCAACTGGTGGCGGAGCGCGTGATAGTTTGGCAGGTCTCGGTTCGTCCGGATTGCGGACGATTCGCCAATCCATTCGCTGCCTCTTCGCAGTTCGTCCACCCGCCGGTTTGTGAGATTCCTAACACGACGCTTGGTATTGCAAAGAATTTATCTTCGCGGAATCCACCGGGACTTCGATTCTGTTTGTTGAACCGAACTCCCGAAGTCTTGGAAGGATCTGACGCCAGACAGTGAATCGTTGCGTCAAAGTCGCACGGAAGCGCGGGGTTTCACCAATTGTCACCGAATTATCTAGTACTTTGTGAGACGTCTCACAAAGTGCAATAATCTTCGCACCTCTTCAAAAAAACTTGATTTCCTGCACTCGGAATCTACACACCGCTTCTATACTTTCAGCCGCGCTTGATGCGAAAAAATCGCCACGCGATGCTGCTTGCAGCGCCGGACGATTTTTGACCGCTCCTCGAGCACACGACCGGAACAGCGTTGTCCGGTCGAAAAGTTTGCTTGCGGGCTCATTTGCTGAAGGGGATCCATCTCATGTCGAGGCTGCGTCGAGGTTTTACTCTGATCGAATTGCTGGTTGTGATCGCCATCATTGCCACCTTGATCGCGCTCTTGCTTCCGGCCGTGCAAGCGGCACGCGAAGCGGCACGGCGGACGCAGTGTCGCAATAATCTGAAGCAGATCGGCGTCGCCCAACATAACTACGTCGACATCCATCGCTGTTTTACCCCGGCCTACATGACGGGACCGGGGCCGGTCAGCAAAGTGGTCAACAACAACGGAAGCTGTCCAGAAATTCCGCTCGGCAAGACCGACGACGGCAACATCCACATGTGGGCCGAGTTTCTGCTGATGTTCATGGAAGGCAACACGGTCTACAGCAAAATCGATATGAATGCGCCGATCTATTCGCCAACCGTGGTTTGCAACGCCAACAAAGGGGGCACGCAACATCAGGTCTGGTGCTCGCCCAACGCCGACTACTGTTGCGCGGGCGGCGGGGGCTCGCCGGGTACGGCGCCAGCCGGAACGGTGATTCCCGCCTACGTGTGCCCTTCGTCACCCCGGACGCAAAACCCGTTCTTGGAAAAAACCAGCAATAACTGCCTGTCGGTCCTGCTTCGCGCGTCGCGCGGCACGCACACGATGGTCGGTACGTACTGGGCCGGTGCCAACGACTACACCGCCGTCAACGAGTACATCGGCTCCTTGGCCAGTCTCTACAAATTCGAGAACCCCAATAACACGGAAAAAAACGTCAACGGCATCATGGAGGAGCACGCTCTGGGAATCTCGATCGACGCGGTGCTCGATGGCACTTCGACAACGATTCTGGCCGGCGAGCTCGCTGGGCTGCCGGATCTTTGGCACCGTGGCGTCAAAGTGCCGCTCGTCGTCACCAACACCTTCTTTGCTCCCTTCAAAGCCGTGCCGGGCGTGGTCGGCAACAACGGTGGCGGCTGTTGGGCCTGCATCGAGAACGCCGTCAACGAACTTTCGGGCACGGATTTCACCGGCATCACCAATGCGCCGGTCGAGGCGGGGGCCGTCCACACTCCCGTTTGCATCTTCAACTGCTCGAACGAAAACGGCGGCGGCCTCTACAGCTTCCACCCGGGAAGCTGCGGTTTGCTGATGGCCGACGGATCCGCCCATATGGTCAGCGAGAACATGAGCACCACTGTCTTCTGTCGATTGGTCAGCCGCAACGGCCATCAACCGGTCGCCGACGCCTTCTAGACCGACGTGCTCAGACCGCTCGGTCACAGAATTCGAGGTGTGCTCGAGATTCACTGATACTGGCGTGGCCGCGCGCTTTCCGCGACGCGGCCACGCCGCTTGATAGGAGGATGGGACGTGATGACAACTCGATCTCTGGCGACGCGAGTTGAGAGATCGACCGGCCCGAAAACCAAGCGCCTGTTCGTCGTGGCGATTTGCAGCCTGGCGCTCGCCGGCTGCGGCCGAAGCGTCGACAGAGAAGAGCAAGCCTACAGAGACACCGGTCTGACGAGGGTGCCGGTCGGGCAAGTGTCGGGCGTGGTGACCATCGACGGCGCCGCGCCGGCTCCGTTCACTTTGGTCATGCTGGCAGACCCCCAGAAGCCGGACGCCGCGGTCTTGCGCGCGATCTGTGATTCCGAAGGAAGGTTTGCGTTCACGAGCTATGATTCCGGCGACGGAGTGCCGCCTGGCAAGTATGTCGTGCTCTTCGCGCAATTCAACGTGGGAAGACCGCTGGGGACCTTCGAACCTCCCGACTTGATGAAGAATCTCTACAACGATCCCGACAAGAACGCCTCGAACCCCGAATTCCAAGTTACCGTCGAGCTGCCGGGACGCACGGACTACCACTTCAATCTGACGGTCGCCGGTGAGCCCCCGAGTGCCCCGGGCCCCCACGCCGTGACCGAAGTGAAAGCGGCGATGTGAATCGCGGCACGGCAAACTGGGTCAATCGCGGATCGCAACAAGACGGCGCAGGGCAAGTGATCGTGGAAAAGCAGGGGATTGTGCTTCTCCCCAGCGCACCCTTCTGAAGCCACGCTTCGCGCGTCGAACAGGCGATTCACTGTACGTGAATCCGCACGGGGCCGATTAACCAATAGGCTCCGTCCGATTGCCTGTGCGATTGTTAATCTTCGACTCGGCCATCGGGACCTTGCGCGGTCGGAAGATGTTGCCGTAGCCGGGTTTGCCGCCGTTTCATAGAGTCTCCCGCTCAACGGGGCGTCCTCCAATCCTGCGTTCTTTGGTTTGGGTCGGTCAGGCGGCGTTCCAGCGCGCCGACCGCGTCGCGAAGCATCGCCATTTCTGACCGTTCGATTTTGGATTGGGCACCATGCGGCGCTCCCATTCTGTCTCCGAAACGTCGGTGGGGCTGTTTGCCTTCCTCGACGTTTTGATGTCGACGATGGGCTCGCTGATCCTCGTGTTGATGATCGTCTCGCCGAAGATCCGCCAGGAGAAAATGGCCAAGGCGGCCACCGAAGCGGCCCGCGACATCGTGAAGGTCGAGCCGGCGCCAACACCCGCTCCCGCGCCGGTCGTTGCACCGCCGCGCGAGACCATCGACCTCAATGCCAAGTTTGCCACCCGCGTGTCCGAACTTTCCGGACAGGCCGACGACAAACGACGCACGGCGGACGAGAAACAGCGTAATCTCACCACCGAGCGAGAACGCGCCAACAAGATTCGCGCGGAGCGCGAGCAGCTCGAGCGCGAGCTGGCACAGCTTCGCGCCACGAAAGACACCACGCTGGCATCCGTCCAAGACCTCTCGGCCGAAGGGCTGAGGGTCGAGAGCGAACTGTCGAAACGCGGGTCGCGCCTGCGAAAAATCCAGGATCAAATCGCTCACGAATCGACCGAGTATTCGTTCGTCGCCTACGACGGCGTTTCCGGAACCACGCGCCGGCCGATCTTGATCGAATGTGCCGACGACCAAATCAAGTTCCCGCAAGAAAACATCACGCTCACGTCGGCAGACATCAGCGGGTTCACGACTTCGACCAATCCGGTACGAGCGGGGGCCGAAGCGCTGCTCGAGTACTGGTCGACGCATTCGAAACCCGATGATCCCAAGCCCTACGTCCTCATCGTCGTGCGGCCCAGCGGCACGCTGGCCTACTACCGGGCCCGCAATCTGTTGCAGCGGATGAACACGCCCTTTGGTTATGAGCTGCTTTCCGAAGATCAAAAACTTGCGGTCCCGACTCCCGACCAAGCGGCCGTCACGGCCTGCCGTCAGGCCGTCGATCAAGCCATTGCGAAACGAGACAGCGTCTTCGATTCGGTCTTCGCGAACCGGGGTGGACTGAGCTCGCGCAATCCCTGGCGTCGTGGAGCGGGGGGCTCTCGCTCCGACGTGACGGGAGCTTCTGGGACTGGTAACGGCGGCTCGCCAAATTCACCTTTTGACGATCCCTTCGACCTGACGTCCGACGGCACAAAGGGCAACGGCGCAAAGAACACGGGCAAAGGAGTCGACGGAAACGCACTCGTCGCCTCGGGAAACACGATGGCAGGCGGCACCGCTCCAGGAGCTGCCGGCGCCGGTGGCCCCGCTATGGGTGGCGGCGACACAGCCGGTGGTGGACCTGGTGGTAGTGGCTCGGGCAACGGGAGCGCGTCAGGCGGTGTCAGCCCGGGCGGTACTGGTTCGGGCGGTGTTGGCCCTGGGGGTATTAACTCGGGCAAGGCTGGCTCGGCCGGTCCTGGATCAGGCAGCATCGGCTCAGGAGGTATGGCGCCGGGCGCCTTCCGCTCGGGCTCAAATGCTTTGGCTAGCGGCGGTGGTGTTGGTGGTCCTGGCGACCTCGTCGGCGGCGGGACCGCGGGCGCTGGTTCAGCGACTGGAGGA
>DASRXU010000301.1:0-11957 GCA_035687365.1 Planctomycetaceae bacterium
TGCCTGGTGCAGGGGGTACAACCGGACCAGCCGGGGCGGCCACGGCTGGCTCGCAATCCGTGCAGGCCGGTGTGGGAGCGGCAACGACCGGCTCGCAAGTCGGGCAGACCGGCGCCGATGTGGCAACGACCGGCTCGCAAGTCGTGCAGACGGGTGTCACTGTCTCGGCCACGACCGGCTCAGTCGCACACGATTCGCAGATCGGGGTCGCGTAATTCGATTGGTAGACCGGCGTTTCGTATCCGTAGGATGCGTAACTCGGGATCTGGTACCCGTACGACGCGTAGCCTGAGTATCCCCAGCCGTAGCGGTTGCGACCATAGCTGGCCCAGCTATAGCGATTGCGGCCAGAATGATTCCAGTTGTGGCTGTAATTGTGACTGAAGCTGCGGTGAGAATGGGAGTAATGGTGTCCGCTGTGGTGACTACCGTGGTTGCCATGTCCACGATGCATGCTGTGTCCTCGATGCCCCCCGTGGCCCTCCCTGGCGAAGGCCTGGATCGCCGATGCGTCGACAGCCACGATCGTCAGCACGAAAGCCATCGCAGGAATCGAGACCATTGCGAGTTTGCGAAACATTGGATCCTCATTTTCTTGGCACTTGTGAGAGTCGTGGTTCCCGGCCAATGCCGTATTCCGGGTCCGTTTTTCTTTCCACGCTCTGCTAAGCGGCGAGCCGACGAATCTGTTGCAAGATATTAATTGAGGGACCTGACGAGGTTGGATGGCCATTTTTCCCGAGATCTTGCCCCCCGAATTGATCACAGGCCACGTTGCCGAATTCAAGGATTGCCTGTTGGCGGAGGAATCAACCACATTGGAATCGGCCCCCACGAAGCCCAAGCTCTACGCGCCGGGCGTCGGACTCTTGCGCGACCAAGTCGGGAACGCGGCGGCCGCGAAGAAGTCAGCAGCGGGAAACGGCTTGGCCGTTCAATTGCCGGAGACCTCGTGGCAGAAGAAACGCACGCGCTGGTCGCCCCAAGCGGCCGGGTGGTTGCGAAATCCCAGTGCAAGGCTGGTGCTGCGGTAGTTCGTTCGTCCCGCCTGGGTAATCCGCCAATCCACATGATGGAGAGGACCTGCAGCAGGACTGTCTGTTTTGAGGAAATCGTGCGAGGCATCGTCGGTCTCTCCGTTCGCGTTTCGACCTCAACCCCAAGCGCAGAACGGAGCCGATCGTTACACGCCCTATTGGAAGGTTCGCCTCGAAATGCAATCGGTTGCCGGACTGGCTGTGCTCAAAACGCTGGGCCGCCGCGGCCGACTCACTCTCTGGATGTCGATGCTGGACTTAGTCAGGACCGAGTCAGGCACAATAGTGGGGCGGTGGCCGGCGGAAGCCGCTCGCAGTCTATCCTGCCCCGAGACTACGTCACGGCGTTACCGATTGCGTCTCGCCCTTCGCCGTCTCTGTTGTGCCACGAGCTGTAAAAACGAGCGGTTCGGCTCGCCCGGCGACCGTCACACGAAACTTCTCCGTAACTCTCCCGGCTGCATCGGGGCCATAACGTGAACGACAAGACCTGAACGGTCTTTGGTTCCTTCGCAAATTTGGGCCTGCGGGAGGCGTTCCGCGCCGGCTCGCCGACAGCCGGGCCGGCTAACGGGAAGCCGCCGGACCACCGGAGCAGCCGCCTGGGCTTTCGCGTCGCTCCAGTTCCAGCCGGCAAGTAAAAGCAGGGAGGGCGGAGGCCACAGGCGGCATTGCCCCCGTTGGAAATGACACCGTGCACCGGATCATGGCCCCGGCATGAGGCTGCGTCATCGCCGGTTGATTCGATGTCGGCAGTGGACCACTCTAGTCGAGTCTGCATGCTCGCAGCGACGGGTGGCTGCCGAGCGCCGATTCCGAAAAAAGGTATGGCAATCAGCGCATACGGTTCCGATTCCCGAAAAAGGTTCAATTTACGCCGCACCCCCGTCGAGACTTTCCTTATCGGTCAACGCGCCGGGCGTCACTCCGCGATAACGTATGAGTTCTCGGTGCTCGGAACGTGTGCCGAAAAACGGATGAGTTTCCGGTGGCTGTCGAGTCGGCACTATCGGTCGTTTGATGGCGTTCCCGAAAAACGATTGAGTTCTTGAAAAACGCTCCCCGGATCACCGTGGAGTTGATCGTTAAGAAACGGGACGCGTCAAGAAAAAGTGCTCGGCTTCCATTCCGGCTTGGGCGCGCCCGGCGCGAATTGGTCGCGGAGCGCCTGCAAGCTGTAGTCGCGCGGATTATCAGCGAGATATTTCGCGACCTGTTCCAGGGTCCAGACACCGGGCCTATCACCGGAACCGACCGTTAAAGCGTGAAGATTCACGCGCGCTCTGTTCCTAGAAGTTTTCCTGTCTTTTTCCTCTGCGAAAGCCGCATCGATTCGCGTGTTCATCAAATCGATAATCTCGGATTCGGTCTTAGCCATTTTTTACACTTCAGGCATTAGTCTTGACGACTCGCACTGCTTCGTCATTTTAACAGATTGCGACGTGGGGGGTCGGCACGGTGTCTTGCTGCACAAATAAGCCGGGCACCGTCATTTTGCTCGACTTGGGCCATTCGGTCCGAGGCGGTGGGGCTCGCCGATACTAGCCGCCCATTCGTGTCGCCTGCCTTCAGAGCGACTCTTGAGCCGTCCAGGTAAAAGGAGCCCGTTCCGGGCCTTGCAAATCGTGCCGAGTGCCGCTCTGTCACACAAGGCACATGGCCCGCGCAGTTGGAAGGCGCGGCAAAGCATTATCGCGGTGGCTCGCCGCCGCGATAAGTCCGCCGGTGATGAGAGCCCACTTGCCTGTGAGTTTCATCATTCCTCCCTGATGACTGGCCCATCAACTCTAATGTCCGTCGAGAAACAGGCGCTCGTGCGGTACCACGATTCCGAATGGCAGTCCACGATCTTTTTGATTGCCGCCCAGGCGCACGTTCGACGTTATTCGGATCCCTTTTGGGCCGCTGCATTCCCGGGGTCGAGCGCGAGTGCTTTCTTGAAGCACACGCGCGATTCGTCTTTCCGGTTCAAGAAGGCGAGACTTTCGCCCCGCAAAACGAGCAGATTGACCTGGTTCTTGATCAGATTTTCCCGTGTGGCGGGCATTCCCTTGGGAACTCCTTTGCTCCACTCGTCAGGATGATCGAGCAGCCGGGCCATCATCGCTGCCCCCACGCCGAGCTCGCGCTGCCGTTGTTCAGCGGCATCCGGCATGATTTCCACACCATTGATCTTCAGGCCATGCAGCTTGGGAAGCACGCTCGTCAGAATGGCATGCGAACCGACGTCGTCGGGCGCGAGCCGCAGTCGCTGCAGGGAGAGAAAATATCCGGCCAGAGGGTCGAGCTCGGCGAGTTTTGCGCCGCCTTGCAGGTCGGCGGCCGAGTATTGCCGTCCAAGCTTGTCGGCGCAATAGACCTCCGCGCGGTTCACTTTCGAGTTGGACTGCCACGCAATGACCCGGACGGCGTGCAACTCCGCGCAGCCGGGATCGATCATCAATCCGCGGAGCGCGATGCGATCGGCCAGTTGCGAATCGTAGAATACGGCTTCGACGCGCGACCAAAGGTAATAGATTCGCGGGTCGAGCGGATCGAGTTTGAGGGCCAAATCCTGAACATTCGCCACGCGCGGCGCCTCGGTGAGCCGGGCCACCGCATCGAGTCGGTCCGCGGCGGCCAGCTCGCTGGCCGTCGGCGGCCGTGTGAAGGTCGTCGTCGTCACTTCGACCATTCCATTCCCGATCCCGCGACGCGACGTCGACTGCCACGTTTTCGGCAGGCGCAGCCGCTCCGCGCTCAACAAATTCTCGCTGCCGCGGACGCGGTTGTACTCGGCGTAAATCATCAGCTGCAGCGCGTCGATGGGATTCAGCGAGTCGTCGTTTCCCAATGCGGCGCCATTTCCGCCGACAAGCCAATTGAGCCGCGTGGTTTGACGTTCGAGGTCGAAGTCTCGTTTATTGGATTCGCCGGCGGTCTTAAGAATTTCGATCGCCGGCCGGAGATACTTCGAGAAGACCCGCGTATGCGGCGGATCGGCCATCTTGTAGAGCCATTCTCTCGAACGGAGATCGAGGACCATGTGCGTTTGATTGCGCGTGCCGAGCGCTTCGGCTGTGACTTCGAATTGCCTGGGAAGCCAAAACTCGCTCAATTTGTTGGCGCTGATCTTGGTGACAAGGGGACTTGCGAGCGCTCGTTTTTTATCCCGCTCGATTTCGTCCACGTAGCGCTTGAACAGGGTAGCTCGACGTCGCATGTCATCGGGATTCTCCCGGGCGGCCCGCTCGAGCACCGTGATCCCGTCGGCCGCATCCTCCGCCCGCAGCTGCTCGATCCGACGCGCCCACTCCGCCAGTTTGTCGATGGCGGCTCGGATTTCCTCATCGTTCCGGCCGTCGCGGACCATGGCCCGCAGCCCAAGGTCGATGCTCTCGGCCTTTTGGGCGACCGCGAGCGCGTTGAACGTCCCGACTTGCTCCGCGGGCGAATCGAGCGGAATGGGTCCATCGGGGAACTGGAATGCCTCGATCGGCGAGGGGGGCGTGAGCCCGTAGCGCATGTAGAGTTGCACGCCGAGTGCCGGCGCCCGTTTCGAGAGCGCGGCTCCATTCAGGGCGTCGATGGCGATGAATGCGCCATGCGGAAGATCCATGACCGCGTCGTGATCGCGAATCGCGAACATCCGCCACACAAACCGGCCCTTCGTCGCGTCCGTTTCCTGATCTTTGAGCGGCGCCCGAAAGTTTCGCAAAAAACTATTCAATGGATAGGAAGTCGGCTCGCTGTCGCTGTCCGCGAGAACCGGCTTTTCGACTCCCGGCCGGATCAATTGCAGATACACCTGGTCGGGATGGACAGTCGGGGCCAAATCCCAAAGACGGCGGATCGCCTCATCGGGTGGAAGGACTGTTTCGGGAACGGCGACCGGCGCCTCGGCAGTTTCGAGACGATAGGCGCTGGTGTGGATCGTGTCGTGCTCGATCCGAACCTCAAGCCCGTTTCCTGCACCAGTGTTTCCTGCGCCCGCGGGGCTGAAGAAAAGGAATCGCGCGCCGATGGGCCGCATGCGAGAGCCACCATAAGCGCCCCACAAGTCGACGCGAAAGAGTTCCGCCGCCGAATTCCAACCGATGGCCGCCGCGCGGGCCTGCTTGCGAAGTTCCCCGAAATCTTCCAGGATGCCCGCCCCGACAGGAGCGCTGGCCGAAGTCGCCGTTGGAAACGACGGATTTCCGGCGGTTGCCGGCATCGTTTGGCCGGAGGGCTGTGTCGCCTTCATCGGCGTCGGATTGCCCGGAACTGCTTTTGCGCGCTTCCAAATGACTTCCTGGCCCGCCTTTCCCGTCATTGAAATCGTGTCGGCGTCAAGAAAATGAAATGGCCCTTCGTCCAGCGGGCCGGCCGCCGTCTTGGTCTTCCAATGCGCGTTCGCGGCCTCAAACGTCCCGGTAATAAAGGGCGTCGGCTGTCCTTCGATGTAGGTCGACCACGTTCGGCCGTCCGTGACCCACACGAATGCGACATTATTGATTTTCCCTCGCCACGTGCCTGCGAAATCCTTATTCGCCGTCGGCTCTGCAGGGGGACCGGCATTTGCCGTGGTCAGCGAATGCGCCGCGATCCAGAGCAGCAACGCCAGGCAGATCGTCTGCGGTGAGCGTGTAGAGGAGAATCGTGCCGTGTTCATGATCTCTCCTGGGAATGAGCAAGAGACAATCTGTCGTATCGAGCGCTCTGGTGTCAAAGAGAAACCGTTTTACCTCCTTGATTCCCGTTCCCTTTAATTCTTTTCTTTGCTCGCGACTTTCAGAATGATTCTCACCCATTCCGGAAACCGCTCGCCGAAATCGGGCGGCAACGCGTGCGCGGAGATTCCAGGATACGCCTTGTGGATGACGTGTGCCTTCGCCGCGCGAAGCCAATCGGCGTCCAAAGCGGTCAGCCGGACGGTGCCGGGATATTCGTCAGCGTTGCAGCAGAGAACGTAGCCACGCCACGCCAACAGCGGCGACAATTTCAATTCATCGAGATGGGGGTTCGCCGGTCGGGAAAGAATGATGCCCGGCGACAGGACAATCGCCCCCGCGTGCTCCTCGGGATTTCGGACCGCGAGTTGAAAACCGAGCTGAGCCCTTTGTGAAAAGCCCAGGAGGATGACCCGCCCTTTCGCGATCGTCACGCGGTCTCTTACTTCCGCCAGCGCGTCGCGGATCCGTCCGGCATCCTTTTCAATGTCTTCGGTCCACATGAACATGCGGGGACCTTTCGCGGTTGTCGCACTGACGCCGATCATCGCGACGTTCAGTTCGTCTGCGTAGGCCTGACAATCGTCGTTGACGAAGTCATCCGGGCGGGATCGGGCGCCGTGCAACCAGAGAATGGCCGGAAGAGCCGCCGGCTTCTTATAACCTGTGGGCAGCACCAGAACGGTGCGGGCGAACGGGCCCGACTCGAAGTAATTGCTGCAAGCCTCGACGTACTGGAGAACCTTTTCCCAGCGCGGATCGCGCCGGAGTGATTCCAAATCTTCGTCACTCTTGACGTGCTCTGTATCCAGTCCTTGCTCGATTGCGGCGATCTGCAGCCAATAAAATGCGGCATCGATCTGTCCCGTCCGGGCGATGTAGCAGGCGAGGTCGTATTGACCCTCTCTGGTCTTCTGGACGTACCAATATTGGTATGGCGCAGCCACCTGATAGAGCTTCTGAGTCTCTGCGGTCTGGGCCTGTGCGCGCAGTGCGGCAGGCTCCATTGTCTTCAGATTCTTATTGTCGAGTCGATCCGGAAGTGCGGCGGGAACAGCCAATCGCAGCGGTGGAACTGGTTTCTCGAGCCTGCTTCGGGGAGTAGTCGATGGTCGAACGTTGGGCTTTAGAGAAATCGTCTGGTTTGAAGGAGACCGAGAGCTTGTTTTCGGACTGCACGAGGTCAATTCGAGTGCCACCGTAAACAAGATTAAGTAATAAAGGATTCGCGGGGACATGTCGGCCTTTCGCTGTGAGACGGATTACGAATCCGTCGGCCTGCCCATCATAGCGAGCAGAAAGGGGCGCAGCTCTTTTTCCGATTTTCGGACCTCGAAAAGAGCTGCGTCCCCTTTAGGGACCTAATTGCCTCGCCGGGTGCCATGCCCAATGGCTCGGCGTGGGCATGTCTTCAACCCTGCAGTATCCGGGGCAGCGACGACAGGTCCAGGCGAAGCAGCTCGCTGCCAGGCTGTTCGAGTTCCCGTGTACTCGACCAGGGCCAAGCCGTCGGCGTATCGCACAATCCTCTGCGAACCGGATTGGCGTGGTAGTAGTCAATCTCGGCCCAAATTGATTTGGGTTCGGTCAGGTTGAAGCGCCCGCGTGCCGCTACTGGCGGGCTGAAGTCAACGGCCGGCTGCGCTCGGTGTTACGGCGCGGGGCTCGTACAATCATCTGCAACAGCCGCGGCCGAGATCACCTGGGGCAGCGTCTATCTGGGGAAATCAGCCAATGGAAATTACTTCGGGTGCAGGTTTTGCGAAATTCATGGCTAATGTCCGCAAGAGGACCCTGGACGTAGCGAACGCGATTCCACCAGAAAAGGAAGGTTGGCGATTGAGCGAAGATAGCTGGTCACCGATTGAAGTTCTCGCTCACATCGGGTGTATCGAACACGCACTTTGGGGTGCCTCGCTACGGGCGGGCGCGCCTGCCCAACCTGTCGAGAACTTTTCGAGTTTCGCAACAATCGCATCAGCGATTGATTATCTGAAGACGACACGAAGAGATTCCGAGGAGTACTGGACTTCCCTTTCCCCGGAGCAACTCGATACCGAGATCAAAACGCCGACAGGACACAGCATGTTGCGCCGTCGCTGGCTTGCGCTTGCGCCCGAACACGAGATCCATCATCGATCGTTTTTGCACGCATATCGCAAGATCTGGGGGTTACCGAGTCTTCCGCTCTACGGACTTACGTTTCAACAACTCAAGGAACTGACGTCATCTAAAACATAGTCACTGTTCGTTTATTGTCGCGTGCGCCGGGTGCCATGCCCAACGGCTCGGCGTGGGCATGTCTTCTCGCGATCACGCGCTCAGCAAAGGACCCAAGCGTCTGCGCGTCGTGCCTTGGATGGTCGCAGCTTACCAAGACCCGTGAGCATGGCATCCAAGCGTCAGCCAGCGACATTGAATGCGATGATCGTACGGCAGTACCGGCACAGGCAGAAGTAGAAATCCACATTCCCGCCCTGGTACTCGTGCCAGAAATCGTCCGCCCCGTCGACGGGTACGGGCGGGATGGACGCGATAATGTCCACCCGCACGCGACGGGAGTAAAACTGGCAATCGGAATTCCTGCAAACTACGTCCCCGGCATTCACAGGCAGCCGACGGCGCCCGCCGATCAGGATCAGCGGATGCCCCCGCTCTAGGTTATCGAGGATGACCTGATCCCCCGCATCCGGCTGGAAGTACGCATCGGCCTCAGAAAACGCCAGGATCCGGGCCTCCTCATAACGCAGCGGCAGAATCTCGGCTGGACTGGAAGGCAACTGAGCCACGCGCACGTATTGGTGGTCTTCGGCGTCCGGCGCTTCGTGGGAAAGGTGCAGGATCCTAACCTCCTTGTCGGACAGAACCGCATACTGCACCTCAGGACCGCCACAGCCATACTTCAGCGGGTAGAAGAGCGGTAAATAGCGTGTCGAGCCGTCACTCTTGATAGGACAGTCGGCGTCAGCGAGGTCTAAACGGAGCAGCAGGTGCAACGGCGTGTCGGCGTGATCCCTCGATACCCAGGCTGGCTGCCGAAACGGTGCGGGCCGATTCGGCCAAGGCGCAGGCGACAGGGCCGATTGTCTTTGAGCGCGAAAGATACGCTGGTGGCCATGCGAGCGAGCCTTTCAGGCCAAGTGACGATTGACCGCCGCGTCGGCCATCTGCACCAAGGCCACGCGGTCGACTTTTCCGGGGGCCGAAAAAGGTGTCAGGAACCTTTTTTGGGGCCAGGCAAGCATCCTGCCGAAGCACTCGAAAACGGTTCCTGACACCTCTATAGGGCATGGACGTCCCGGTAAGGTGCTCGCGAAAATCGACGCCGATGGGCAGCTTAACCACGGGCCGCCCAGATAAGGCTAGTCTTTCCGGACCGCGATGCACTCGATCTCAATATCAAACGGGCCCGTCCACACCGGCACACAGAAGAAAATGCGGGCTGGCGGATTGTTGGGAAAGTAGCGCTTGTAAATTTCGTTGAATGCCTTGAAGCGCTCCGGGTTTACACAGAGTACGTTGATCTTCATGACGTGCTCTAGGTCAGATCCCGCCGCCTCGAGTACCGTCTTCAACTGTTCCAGGATGCGTTCGGCCTGCTGTTCGAAAGGCGCGTTGACGAGAAGTTCTCCGGTCTTGGGATCAAATGGCGGCAAACCCGAGATGAAGACCATGTCGCCGGCGCGAGTGCAGGTCGAGACCGGCGCACCCCATTTCTCGAAATTGCTGTCAAACGGTTCGACGCGGATAATTTCCCTCTTCACGATCTGTCTCCTTGCACGATTTCGTTGTTCCGTCGACGCCCGTCACGCGAGGTCACTTTGTTTTAGGATCTGCCGCGGGCGATAGGCCGTGCTGTTCGTCATGGGTGTACGGCTCGCCGAAGTAGGGGAATTCGCTCCGCATGCGCTGGCGGTCGGGAGCGACGCCGTCACCGAGCGCGTGGTTGGCCGCGAGAGTCAGCATCACGTCAAAGACGTCATCTCCCAGGGCGCGACCGTTGAACCCGGCGTAATCGAAGGAGGCAAATGTGCCGATTTCGTAGGGCAGCGTCGCCGGACAGAGAAGACCGGCGATCCGTTTCCCGTGCTCAGCAGGGTTACCCGACGTGTTCGCGTACGTTGTCATTGTCCGCACAAACGCCGCGATGGGTTCCGAGAATTGAGCCACGTCGTCAGAAGGCAAGGAACGGTTGAAGGCCTCCTTGAGATCTTTGCTGTGATCGCTGAGAAAGACGTGCGTGATCATCGGCAGTCCCCAGCGTGACACCTGGACCTCCGGCGCATGACCGACGAGTGAAGCCGTCGCCCAGGCTCGGACCGTGCCTTCTCCAATCAGGCGATTGGGGACTTCCAGCACGATCGCCGAGACGTTCCGATTGGCGAAGGAATTCCTCCGATTCACGAAGGCTTGGGGGTTGTACTTTTGCTCTTTGTAGAACGATGTCATGAAGCCGTGCAGCGCCTCGCCATCGATAGCGAACAGGTCCGGAGCCAGTCCGGCGTAGGCCCGGATCCCCGATCGGCCGACGACTTCGCCGGTCTCGCCTTCGACAAGCAATTCGCCGCCGAGGCCGCGCAGGGCATCCTCGCCGCTGGCCATGCGAACCTGGCAGTCCTGGACGTGGCGATGCTCGCTTCCGTCAGCATGGCCGTCGGCATGACGTGGTTCGCCGAACCGGAACTTGAACGTCAGCTCCTCCCGGGCGTCGCCGTTCAGGTCGAAGCGGAAAGCGTACAGACCTTCATCTCGGAATGTATCTGGTGCGGACAATCCCGCATCGGCGTTCACCGTCATGGCCATCACGGTCGTGCCAGCGGCCCCATCGAACAAATAAAAATCGTTGACGCAGATGCGCGGGTCTTCTCTGGCGGTTGGAGTATCAAAGTGATGTGACATGGAACACTCTTTCTGCAGGACAGGGACCAGTCGCCTCCAGAGCAGTCAAAACAGGAGCGCTGGGAAGAGCGAAGCCCTCCTGTTACCGAGCGCTGAATATGATTTCTGCAACGTAGGTGCGAAGTCGATTGCCAAGGCACCCACTCCACGAACGGCACTGGTGTCGGAATTCCGCGTGTGGCCGACAGAGCGCGGCAGCGTTGCGTGTACCAAGGTGTTCACATAGCGATCGTACCCGCCGCTTCTGTTAGCCAAAAGCCGCTCGAAAAACGTTCCTCAAATGGAACGTCCCACATTCGACGACTTTCTGAAGCTGATCGCCACCTGTCCACGTTCGTCGATGTCCCGAATCAAATAAATCGCGCGGAGGCGATGCGCGCCTCCGGCAAATGGGTCGTTTGATGGAGTTTCCGAAAAACGGGTGAGTTTGCGGGACCGCCGAAAGACCCATACCTCCGGCGGACCGCAATGATGCATGGGGAGGCATTGCCCACCAGCGACCAAGGATGTCCCGATCAACCCGCCCGAACACTTGTCCCTCGGACGCGCCGTTCTATGCCAGCGAGTGAACAACGATCGGCAATATTGGGACGGAGATCCAATGTCACTCTCGGGTCCGTGAGTGAGGGGTGCCAAATCATCAGAACTTGGGCAGCTTGATGCTCTTGCCGACTTCGGAATAGCGAGGATCTGCAAAGCCCTCGGCCAAGATCATTCCGAAGCCGGTCGCGAGTTCATATTCCGCGCGTCGCGCCCAGGGAGTGCCGGCGTGTTCGGTCAAAACCATCTTGAAAAGCTCGCGAGCGCGCTTCTCCTGAGCCTCCAATTCCTTGGGATTGACGTTGGTCTGAAGCACCTGCTCGTCGTCGGGAGGGAGCATCGCCGCGCGGCGCACGACGTTCCAACAGTTATTCGTTGGCGTATTCGGGAGCCGGGCCGCCTTTCCGTGCTGATCAAGAGCTAAGAGGAATTGGAAGAGGCGGACGCGGTAGGCCAGACACTGCGCGCAGAGCAGGTCGTAATTGGCCCGCCAGCGCGGCGAGGCCTCCTCGGCTCGAGCCGGGTGAATGTCGTCCAAAAGTTTGATGGCCTGGCTCAGCAGGACCATCGCTCGTACGGCTTTCTGAAATTCTCCATGTGCCACTTTCTGGAACTCCGCGGGTTCGACAGGGTAGTTCCACTCGCGGAGATTGAGTTCCGGATCGAGATGCGGGTTGAGCGTGCGGATGACTCCCCAGACCGTGCTTCGCAGCCGGCTCGCGTTCCGCTTCTCTTCGTACTCACCGCGCGTCCCCAATTCCGGTTGGTAATCCCGCAAATGCAAAAACTC
>DASRXU010000302.1:0-6525 GCA_035687365.1 Planctomycetaceae bacterium
AAAAGTTCGATGTGCAGCGCACCCCCGATATTGCCGCGGCGGTGCAGAATCAGCTCCGCGGACTGAATCTGGGACAGAAAGTGCGGCCGGCGCAAACTGTGGGGATCACCGTCGGCAGCCGGGGGATTGCGAATATCGCCGAGATCACCAAGGCCATCTGCGACCACGTCCGTTCGCTGGGCGCCACGCCGGTAATCATTCCGGCGATGGGCAGCCACGGCGGGGGAACGGCCGATGGGCAACGCGACATCATCGAGTCTTATGGCGTGACCGAAGAGTACACCGGGGCCGAGATCCGTTCCTCGATGCAGACGGTGATCGTCGATCGAACGCCGCAGCGAATCCCTGTCCATTTCGATCGGCATGCGCTCGAGTGCGACCATGTAATCGTCGCCGGTCGGGTTAAACCGCACACGGGCTTCGTGGGCGAGATCGAGTCGGGCTTGCACAAGATGATGTTGATCGGCTTGGGCAAGCATGAAGGGGCCAAGATCTACCATCGGGCGATCATCGATTACAGTTTCCAAGAAATCATCCAGGCGGTAGCGGCGGTCGTCCTGGAAAAGTGCAAAATCCTCTGCGGCGTGGCGATTGTCGAAAATGCCTACGACCAAACGGCCTTGATCGAGGCCGTGCCGCCGGAGAAATTTTACGAGCGCGAGCGCGAATTGCTGGCGCTCGCCAAGCAGTGGATGCCCCGGCTGCCGTTTAAAGAGATCGGCCTCTTGATCGTCGACGAAATCGGCAAAAACATCAGCGGGTCGGGGATGGATACCAACGTCATCGGCCGCAAGTTTGTCGGCAATCCGGACGAAGGGCGCGACGACGTCAGCTGCACGCGGATCTTCATCCGGGGATTGACCGAAGAGACGCACGGCAACGCCTGCGGAATCGGACTGGCTGAGTTCACCAATCGCCGTACCGTCGACCAAATGGACGTCAATGTGACGACGATCAATGCGTTAACCGGAGGGCACCCCACCGCTGCGGCGGTCCCTGTGACCTTCGATACCGACCGGGACGTTCTGGAGGCAGCCCTTCTGACGGTGGGGCTTGACGAGCCGGAGCATGCCCGGGTGGTGCAAATTTCCAACACTTTGCACCTTTCGGAAGTATTGGTTAGCGAGGCCTATTTGCCCGAGGTGTCGCGCCGGAGCGATCTGGAAATCCTCGACGGACCGTGCGAGATGGAGTTCGACGCGGACGGATTCCTACTCCCGGTCGCGGCCTCGGGCCTGACTGTTCACTAAAGCCCCCGAGCGCGGTGGTGTGAGGCAACCGCTGCGACACGCTTCTGTGGTGAATTCCGAATGCGTCGCAGTGGCCTGTTGGACCAGTTCGGAAACGAGATCCCCGATGCGGCCCATCGGGGCATGACTCGGCGCAGCCTGATCGTCTCGGCGGCTGCCACTCTGGGCGGGGTTGCCGCGGCGGGATATGCCTGGAACCGGTTCACCGACACTCTAGACTCAACTGCCGAGAGTGCGTCGCGGGGCCTGATTCGTGGCGAGCCGTTGGCACTCACGCCGTCTGGCCTGCTGCTCGATACCAATTTCCACGACCCGTGCGCGGGCGGCGAGTTTCTGGGGTACTTGCCGTTCCGCTCCCCCCAAGAGGACAGCTTCGTGGGTAAGCTCTACCAAAACTCGGGCGGAGGTCATGGGGCGCGGCTCTGTATCGACCTGGCCTCGTTGTTGACGCCCGAGGGCAGATTGACGCCGGCCGACCAGTTTTTCATCCGCACGGAATATCCCGACCGACTCAAGTCGACTGACAACTGGAAGATCAAGGTGCACGGCGAGGTGAAGCGGCCCCAGAACGTGCCGCTGAAATCTCTATTGGATTCCGTGGAACCGCGCGGCCCGGTTCTTTTGGAGTGCTCGGGCAATGGCGATGTCCTGAAGTTCGGACTGCTGAGTGTCGCCGAGTGGGCGGGCATTCCCATCGAAAAGATCATCAAGCTGGCTCAGCCGACGGAGAAGGCATTCGCGATTTTGATCGCCGGCTTCGACGACGACTCTTATTTGCCGGACACGGGCCCACCTTATAGGAACCATTCGTGGCCGACGTGCAGTTGGGTCTTTCCCATCGACACGCTGGTGAACGACCGCGCGTTTTTGGCAACGCAGATGCACGGGGCGCCGCTGCCGAAGGACCACGGGGCTCCCGTACGTTTGATCATTCCCGGCTGGTATGGCTGCACCGAAGTCAAGTGGGTCAACGAAATCAAGTTTGTCGATCGAGACCAGAAGGCGACGTGGCAGATGTTGGAGTTCAGCGATCGTACGAACCAATCGCCGCTGCGCCCCCCCCCGCCCAAGTTCTGGAAACACCCGTTTGGTCCAGATCTCGCTCGCGACTATCGTCCGGGGACAATTGACCAGGCGGCGACTCCCGTGCGAGTCGAGCAATGGAAGCTCGGCGGCAAGATCGTCTATCGCATCGTTGGGATCACCTGGGGCGGTCCGATTCGCTCGGAGAAACTTTTCATCCAGTACGCCGCAGTCCTCCGGGGCGGCGCCAACGGGCGTAAGCAGGTGTCAAAGCCGGTGCCGGTCAAGTTCTGCAAGGCGGCGACGTCCAATTCGCAATATGGGATTTGGACGCACCTCTTTACCCCCCCTAAGAAGGGCGACTATTTCATTCAGGTCCGTCTGGAAACTTCGCACACACGGGGGCGGCAAAACTCGGGACACTACGATCGCGGGGTTCGTATTCCCGCCGTCTGAACGACTTGTGCACGGCCATTGCTGTGCCCTCTTTACGGTGCGGTCAGTCGCGCGCGATCGGTTGGCTTCACTCAAACGCGATAATAGACGTCCATCACCTGCTGCAGCATGCCGTGCACGAGCGATCGGTCGGGGACCGTGGCGGCCAGGCCGTAAATGGGCGCCATCCCTCCCATGAAGTCGGGATTCGCGCGGACGAACGTCACCGATTCCTTGAGGTCAGACACAAAGCGGTCGGCCACGCCCGGCTGCGCGTGTCGCAGCGTCGGGCTCACGTGAATTCCCGCTGGACGCTGCAGCCCGGTGAGGCTCCAGCCTTTTTCCGACATGCGGTCGAGCACCTGATAGATATTCAGACGATCGTCGGTCGACATAAAGGCGAAGACGCCGATGTGTCGGCCCATCAGCAGTAGGTCGGGGATGTCGACCACGCCTTGCGTCATCACAGCCACCGCGTCGAGGATTTGCCGAGTCGCCGCCAGGTAGCCTTGCTCCCCGATGGAAACCAACGCCGCCCAGCAAGCTGCGCTCAATCCGCCGGGGCGGCTGCCTGAAAAGGTCGGCGAGTAATAGAGCCCGCCTGGCCAGTCGGAGGTGGTAAAGTACTGAAATCGACGGAGCGCTTGTCCGCGATAAAGCACCACAGAAGTTCCCTTCGGCGCGTAGCCGTACTTGTGCGTATCGCACGACATGGAGGTCACGCCGGGCAGCCGAAAATCAAACGGCGGTACCGGTTGACCGAGTCGCTCGGCCCACGGCAGAAAGAATCCCCCCAAGCAACTGTCGACGTGCAGGCCGACGCCGCGGTCCCGAGCGATCTCCGAGAGCTCTTGAATCGAATCGATCGTCCCGTAGGGAAAGTTGCAGGCCGAGCCAACGAGCGCGATCGTGTTATCGTTGACGGCCGCTTTCATGGCAGCGACGTCGACACAGAATTCGTCGTCGAGCGGAATGATTCGAAGCTTGAGGCCGAAATACTGGGCCGCTTTGTGAAAGGCAGCGTGCGCGGAGATCGGCACGACGAGTTCGGGCTCAGTGATGCCCTTGGTCGCCTTGGCCCAGTCGCGATAGGTTTTCATCGCGAGCAGAATGCTTTCCGATCCGCCCGAGGTGACCGAGCCGCAGATGCCCTCTTCGCTGCCCACGGGCGCGTCGGCCTTATCGCCGTTGAGCATGTGGGCCGTCATCGACACGATTTCGGCCTCGAACTTGGCGGCGCTTGGCCACAGGTCGGGGTGCAAGGGATTCACCTGCGAATGCAGAGCGTAAACGCGGCTCACGAAGTCGATGTGGTCGCGATCGCCGTTATACACGGCGCCTGACGCCATGCCGGTTTCCCACCGGGCCGCCTCGCGCTGTTGCAGGTTTTCCATTGTGCCGAGGACGTCGGGCCGTTTGAGGCCGGTGGCGGGAAGCCGCGGAAACTCGGGCAGTGTGCCGCGATACGGGTGCATCATCTGATCCAAAGCAGCGGCCAGATCGATCGGCGGAGCGACGTCGGTTGCCATGAGATTCCCCTTGCGGCAGCGTCTATTCTTGGCGAGCCGGAGGTGTTAGCCTCCGGGTTCTTGATCTTGTTTTTCTCGGCGATACGTGAATTCGCGAGCCCGGCTCGATTCCGAAAATCGAAGCAGCCGGCGGCTTACGCCGACGGCTCGCCAGGGCTTGCCTTGTTCAACAGAGCGAAGAGCCCCCTGGTGCGCTTGTAACATTTCACAAACGCCGACGAAAGCTCTTGATAGACTTTTCGGTTGCGCGGAGCGGGCTCAAAGACTGCGGAAATGGGAACCAGCGCCGAAATCTCATCACGTCGCCGAATCCCCAACGACATCAGCGCGTGCAGGGCGGCCCCGCGAACGGTCGCCAATCGCGGCGACGCGATGCGCTGGATCGGGCGATCGAGAATGTCAGCGAAGATCTGGCACCAGAGATCTGATTCCGCCGCTCCGCCGACCATTCGCAACGAGTCAAACTCGCGGCCGACAAATTTTTCCACGTGCGGCAGCAGCCAGCCCAAGTTAAAGGCGATACCTTCGAGCACGGCCCGCACCGCCTCGGCCCGACCTGTTCGCAACGTCTGATTGATAAAGCCGCCGCGCACGTGTCCGTCGGCGGACGGCGGACCGGATCCGTTGAGCCAAGGCAAAAACAACAATCCGCCGCACCCAGCGGGGACCGAGGCCGCCTCCTGGAATAACTCCGCATAAACGCGACTGCGTTCACTGTCGAGTGCCCAATCCCGATCGGCGCACAGCAGCCGCTCGACGACTGCTTCCAGGCAGCGGCCCGCCGCTCCCTGTTCGGCCACGACGATGTTGCGCCCGGGGATGGCGGACGGCATGGTGGCGATCGCTCGAATCAGATTGCACTTCTTGAACGGCACGTGACAGCTCAGCCAGGACGTCGTGCCGACAGAGATGTACCCGACCGCATCGTCGATCGACCCGGCTCCCAACGCGGCGGTTTGGTTGTCGGTGGTGCCGCAGACGACCTGCGTTGCCAGCGACAAATTCCAACGGGCAGCGACTTCTGGCAGCAAAGTGCCCAGTACGGCGTCGACCGGCACCAGGTCGGGCAACTTGTCACGATCGACGGCCGCGAGACCCAACAGCCCCTCGTGGTAGCGGACGCGGGTCACATCACGATTGTCCGTGAGCAGGTACGGAAAAATGGTTGCATAGGACGCCGAAAAGCGCCCGGTGAGCCGCAGGTTGAGATAGTCCATCGGCTCGAGCAGCTTGTGTGTCCGGGCGTAGACGTCCGGTCGGGCGCGTTTCAGAAAGAGGATATGGGCCAGCGAATCGGCCCCGGCGTGGGTCGGCACGGCACCGGTAATCTGAATCCAGCGCAACAGCCGCCGCAGTCCATAGCCGTCGATCTTGATCAGCCCATCGGTCAGCGCTGCGGTGTCGGGAGCGCCGCGCGAATCCATCCAATGGACAGCGTTCATCAACGGCTGGCTGCTGGCGTCAATCGGCGCGGTCACCGACCATTGCCCGGTGCAGGAGACGGCCACGATCCGGCTGCGATCGACGTTGGGCTGGGAAAGAACAGTCGTGACTGCCTGATCGACGGCCTGCCACCAGTCGCTCGGATTCTGTTCGGCCCCGCCGTCGTCGACGAAGAGCGTCGAGACCGTCCCGCGCGCGTGAGCCAGAATTTCGCCGTGCTCGGTGACGACGGCGACCTTCGGGCCGCCGCTCCCCAGATCGATTGCCAGCACACTTCGTTCGTCGCTCACCGATCGATCCAATTCGCCGCGCCCCGAAATCGATGTCACTCAGTTGCTTTGCCAGTCTATCGGGGCGAGCGGCCGGTGTAAGCCGGCCGGTTCTTCTCATGCAAATCCAAAGAGAACCGGCGGGCTCACACCCGCCGCTCGCCTGTGTTCTGCGGATGTGATTTGGATAAACTTTTGATGTGCCTCACTTCCTGAACGAGTTGCGTTCTACCTTCGAGAGCCACGCGGCGCGTCCGGCTCTCAAGTACCACGATCGCATCGTGACGTACGGTCAGCTTGACGCCGAGGCGCGTCGCTGGGCTGGCCGCCTCCAAGAGCGAGGGGTCGAGCCGGGCGACCGGGTGGCGCTGTTTACGGCCGACAAGCTGCCGTTTCTCTTCGCCCACTTGGGTGTGCTCTACGCTGGAGCGGTTCCGCTCCCGCTCAATCCGCGTTTTACGCGCGAAGAGATGCGGTACTTCTTGACCGACAGCGCAGCACGGATGGTCGTCGTCGGGGCCGAGCAGCGACCCTTGATCGAATCGCTGGCCTCTGAGCTGGCCCAGCCGCCTCTCG
>DASRXU010000303.1:0-14840 GCA_035687365.1 Planctomycetaceae bacterium
CCAAAGCACCGACGCGATCACCCCACAAGGCCCGCCCGAAGGCCATCGTGCTGACGACGATCAGCGCGGCGAACAGGAAGTTCGGAAAGCGGGCCGCCCATTCCGATGGGCCAAACGCGCCGAAGGACATCGCCGTCGTCCAAAAGAAGAGCGGCGGCTTCGCCCAAAACGGGACCAATTTGCCCGACATATAAAGTTGTGGCGTCACCCAATTGCCGGAGCGATGCATCTGCCAGCCGATTTCGGCGTAGCGGGCCTCGGTGTTGTCGGTGAGCGCGAGTGTTCCGAGCGTCGTCAGTCGGAACAAGCCGATCATCACCACGGCCGCAACCATGGCGCCGACGGGACTGATCAGCCAGCGCGCGAACGGGCTGGCGAGGAGACCACGCAGGCGATGGGCATTTTCGAGCGGCTTCACAGGCGTGCTTTCATCGGGATGTCAATTTCATCCAGTGCGAGTGCGTCAGGCGGCTCGGACGACGGCCTCGGTGTGCGCATGGTTGAGGCGGCCCAACGACAGGCCGAACTCCTGCACCAGCTCGACCAACAACGGGCTGGTAAGCATTCCGAGTTCCTGCGGACGCAGCGCGGCCAGCGGATCGTGCCATCCAACGTGCTGCGCGTTTGTCGCGGCAGGCGTGCTCGCCGCTCGGCCGTCGTGTGCGGTGGAATCCTTGCTCGAATCGGTGGCCGGATGGACTCCGACCTCGATCAATGTCGCGCCAGCCGCCGATCGCAAGAATCGCCGCATGACATCAAGGTTGATACGCGCGGCGTGACTGGTGCCGTAGAAGCGATGCGGCGAAGACACGCCCCAGCCACGCGCCTCGTCGTGCAGTCGGCCGGCGTAGAACCGCTTAACGTGTCCGAGACACCAATTCGACGGCCGGAAATCGTACAAGAGCGTGCTGCGCAGCAGTCCCTGTTCTCGCGCCACACGCAATGCAGGAATCTGGTGTCGCACGAGCAGCTCGCGCACTGCCGGACGCAGACCGGGCAGCAGTTCAATGTATTGGTGGCCGTTCAGATGCGTCGGCCGATGTCCGTGATCGCGCAAGAATTCGATCTGCGCGTCGAGTTCGGCGAAGATCTGCCGCTCGAGGCTGGGACGACGACGACGGAACGACGCAAACAATCGCCCGACGCCGCCGAAGCAACCGTCGTCGTTGAGCAACTCGGGCGGATAGCTTCGGGTCAGCGGCCGCCCTTGAGTCAGATTCAGGTGGATGCCTAACTCGAAGGCCGACTCGGGCTCGTCGAGTTCGCGCCGCATGTTGCGCGACGGAAGGTGGCCCGCACTGTGAATGTGGCGCAGACGTTCCCACTCTTGCATCGCGCGGGCAGCTTCGGGCGCATTGGCCAAGAGCGAGGTGGCGGTGATCAGGCCGTGTTGGAATCCGCGCAGAATGCCATCGGTCACGGCGCGATTCATGCCGAAATCATCGGCGTGGAACACAATGCGTCCGCGGCACCGATGGGTGCCAGGGGCATCGGTTTTCCAGCCGTCAGGCCGTTGCGCAGAACTCATCGGCGTCCTTGCCACAGGAGTCAGTCGCGAACCGGATGAGATCGCCGGGAATAAAGGGGACGAGAGTGTAGTGGAAATCGGGCGACTAGGGGATGCGAATCGGTTGGCGAAATCGAGGGGTCAGCGTGAATTCGCCGTAACGATCAGCCGTCCCACGTAAACGTCTTCTGAATAACGAGTTACCTGCAGTTTTTGCGTACCTTACGGGGCCGGCGGAGCGGGAACGCCGGGAGCGTCGGCGGGCCGACGTCCTGAGATAATTCGGGCGGGGGGAAGTCCCGCCACGAGGGTCACGTCGGCCGCCGACTGCGCGAGTTCGTTTAGCAGATCGAGATAGGCCCGTTGCTCGGCGAGCAAAGCCGTCTGCGTGGCGAACACGTTCAGAATGTCGGCCTGGCCCACTTCGAACTGCCGCTTGATCCGCGCCAGGTCTCCCGAAAGCGACTGCAAGAAGTCGGACCGTTCCCGAACGGCGAGATACCGTGCTCGTTCGTACCGATCGAGGGCCGTCTGCACTTCCACGTGAGCGCGGGCCCGCAGCTCGTTGAGGTTCACGACTTGTTGGGCGCACTCGGCCTCACGCTGCCGAGCGAGCGGTCGCCCCGAATCCCACACGGGGATGTTCATTTGGGCACGCAAGCCCAGGAAGACGGTCCCCAGCTCGTCGCGCTCATAGTAAGGGCCGACCTGAAGGTTTTGCGTAACGTTGGCCCGCGCGAGTTCTGCATTCGACTGGGCCACGTTGGCGCCCGCTTGGGCCGCGCGCACATCGGGACGCTCTCCGGCCAGGTTTTCGATCAATTGAATAGGCACGTGCGAATCGAACGACTGGCCCGCCGTTGGTCCCATCCCTTCGATCGCGTTCCACGCGAAGTCTTCCAGTCGGCCCACCAGGTCGATCGTCTGGTCGCTGGGAAGGTTGAGCTGCCGCATCAGGGTGAGGCGCGCCGCTGCGTAGTTCGCCTCGGCGAGAGCCGCTTGTTTGTGGCTTTGTCGCAACGAGACACGAGCGGTGGTTTCTTCGCCGGGCTTGGAAAGGTTCGCTTTGAACCGCCCTTCCACGACGCCCGCCAACTGTTCGTTGAGTTCGGCGGCTCGTCGCGCCAGATCGCGCAGATCGCGCTGATAGAGAGCGGTGAAGTAGAGCTTCTCGGTCGTGGCCGTGTTCGTCAGCTCGGCCGCCACGATGTTCCACCGCACCTGATTAAGTGCGGCCATGGCACTGGACTCGCGATACCTTTGCTGATGCGCGAGCTCAAGCGTTTGCATCAAGTAGACATAATGCTTGACGGCCGCCAATTCGCCCGTAATCTCCCGCGCGTAGGGGATGACTTCGACCTGTACAAACGGATTGAAGGGATAGTGTTCGGCGACATCTAACACAGCGCGCGCGACCGGCTCGCCGGCGCGCAGGCTGACGAGTGTCGGATTGCGATCCAATGAAGTGGCGATGGCCGCATCGAGTGTCATCGGCATCGCGGTCGGATCGGTTTGAGAACCAAGTCCGCCCGGTTCGGCCGGAGCACTCGCGAGGTGCGGTGTTTCTGGCGCGGCAACGCCGCCCTGTTGAATCGGCGGGGCGGCAATCGTGGATCCGGTCGAGGGGTGCACGCCTGGCACGGTCGTGGCGACCGTAAAATCGGCGACAGTTGGTGGCGGCCCCGAGGCGTCCTCCGTCGTGGTGGGCGCGCTTAGCTGTTTGCCTTCATGCGAGGCGAGCGCGACGTGCGGGTCGGCCGGTTCGGGGATCTGACCCGCGGGTTGCAACGTCTGGGGTTGCACGGCCGCGGTCTGAGGAGCAGAGAGCCGCATCGCGAGTCGGAGGCTGGCCGTGTTCGGTCCCGTGTCTGCGGTTTGACAGCCGCCTAGCGCAGCGGCCAGAATCGCCATAAGGGGCACGATTCGTGCTCGTGTTCGAGCTCGCATCACTTCGCCTTCCTTGGAGATTCCTGTCAGCACAAATCGCGACGGACGCGGTCAAGCCTGATCGTTTGACGTAGCCCTCAGCCGCTTTTCGCGAGGCGGCAAGTCGCGGCAACCCAGTCCTTTGAGTTTGCGCGCGGACGATTCGTGCCCGTCGATGCGGGGCATCTGTCGCCAATCATCGGCACCCGGCTGAACACGGGCTCGGCATGAAAGAAAACTCACCGGTTTTTCGTGCTGTGGGCAACCGGCTTGCGATATTCTGAATGAGTAAAGCACTCCTTATGCAGCGACGAGACGCATCTTGACGATAAGCACCCGTTTCGGAATTCGACCGGTCAAGAAATTGCCCGTCGTCGGACTTCTCATGGCGTTGTTGGCGGCCGGCTGTGGGACCGCCTTTTGGGGGGAGGTCGCCCGCTCGACCGACTCGCCTAAAGCGGACAAAGCCAAGCCCCCGGCCGACAAGATGCCATCAGGCGAGAAAAACGCGGGCGACAAAGCTGAAAAGAAAGAGGCCTCCAAGGGCGAGACCGCCAGCGACAAGAAAGACGACGAAAAGAAAAGCGGCGAGAAGAAAGACGACGCAGAAAAGAAAGACCCGGACAAGAAAGACGAAAAGAAGGACGAGGCAGAAAAACCCGAAGAGATTGCCGGACACGTCGAAGTCCGTTGCGTGCCAGTGCGACGGCTCTCGTTCGCGATCACCGTTGACGGCCTCGGACGCACCGAGCCGCTCCCCGAATGCGTCGGCTCGCTGACGGCCACAGTCGAAGGTCATGTGCATCAGCTCTTGGTGCGGATCGGGGACACGGTCAAAGCCCAGCAGCCGATCCTGCAACTCGATCCGACCGTGGCGAAGGCCACACTCGCTGAAAAAGAAGCCAACCGGGACAGCCTGGTGGCGGCCCTCAAACTTTTGGAGTCGCTGCCGCGCCCTGAAGAACGCAGAGCGGCCGAGCTTGCCGTCGAGACCGCGAAGATCGGCGTCGAGCACGATCAGGCCCAAGTCGACAGCCTGCGTCCGCTTCTGTCGCAGAAAGACGTCTCGCCGAAACAGTTTCATGACGCGGAAGTTTTGCTCAAGCAGGCCGAAGTGCTACTGCAGACGGCCCAGGCACAACTGAAACTCATGATGACCGGCCCTCGTCCGGAAGCGGTGGCCGAAGCCAAGACCAAGATCGCCATGGCGGACCAGGGAGTTGCGAGTTCTCGCGCAACGTTGGCGCTGCATACGCTCCGCGCGCCGATCGCCGGCGTCGTCGAGTCGCTCAATTGCCACCCCGGCCAGACGCTGACAATCGGCACCTCGGTGGGCGAGGTCATCGACATTCGCCAAGTCTTCGTGACGGTCTATTTTCCGGCTCGTACGACGCGACTGTTGCGCCCGGGCATGCCGGCGCGCGTCGATCTTGCCGACAGCACGCATCCGGCTGCAGACTCGACTGCCAAAGACTTGCTCATGGGCAAGGTCACATTCATCGGCAACGCGGCCGATCCCCAGACGGGCAACTATGCCGTCCGAATTTTGATGGACAATGAAGGCGGGCGCTTGCGGTTGGGCCAGGTTGTCAAAGCCACCGTCGTATTGAAGAGCGAGCAATCGCAAATCGCCGTCCCCGAGGCGGCCATCTTTGATCAAGGCGAAGGCCCACTCCTGGCAGTCATCCGTGACGGCAAGCTCAAGCTGCTGCATCCGGAACTGGGAGCCACTGAAGACGGCAACGTGGCGGTGACCAAGACCGATCTCAAGGAGGGGGAGCCGGTCGTGGTCGAGGGCGCGTACGCGGTGAAAGACGGAGTCGAGGCGACGATTCTTCCCGATCCACCGACCGCACCAGCCGCCGACAAGAAAGAGCCAGCCGACAAGAAAGAGCCAGCCAAAGGGGGCGAGCACGAGTGACCGCCCCTCCCCTGGAATCGGTCAGGCCGCCTCGGCCCGAAACGCCTTCCGCTGATGCACATCTCGCCGCCAAGGCGCACAGCGGGCTGAACCTGGTCGCGGCCGCGCGTCCGTACTTCGGGCTGATTCTGCTGACCTCCGCCTTGCTGAGCGTGCTCGGCGTGGTGGCCATGCTGCACATGCCCAGCGGCATCTATCCCGAGGTCGCCTTTCCGCGAGTCGTTGTCATCGCCCAGACGCCGGGCCTCGGGGTTAAAGACGTCGAAGTTTCTGTCACGCGGCCGATCGAAGAGCAAGTCAGCGTCGTGCTGGGCGTGATCCGCGTGCGATCCAAGTCCGTGCGCGGGGCAAGTGAAATCAACGTCGATTTCGCGCCGGGCACCAACATGATCCAGGCGCTGAACGACGTGCGCGCGCGGATGGCCGAACTTGGCTCGCAGTTGCCCGCAGGCACCGCGACGATCGTCGAGCGGCAAACCCCCTCGATCTTTCCGATCATTTCGTTCGTGGTGACAGGGGGCAAAAATCCCTCGGCGCTCTACGACTACGCCTATTATGACCTCCGGCCTCGGATCAGCCGCATTCCACACGTTTCGTACGTCACGGTGCAGGGGGGTGATATTCGCGAGATCGTCGTCGAAGTCGACCCGCAGACCCTAGTCGCCGCAAATCTTTCCATCGCCGATGTGGCCGACCGGCTTGGTCGCGAGCATCGGCTGAAGGCCGTGGGCCGCCTCGATCAGGGAACCAGCAATAACCTGGTGCTCGCCGACACTGTCGCCGTTGACCCGAGCGATCTCGACAACGTTGTGATCGTCGAGAAGAACGGCCAGCCACTGCGCGTGCGGGACCTGGGCCGCGTGGTTGTTTCGCACGAAGATCGCACCAAGGCGATCCGCTCCAACGGCAAAAATGCCGTCGCGCTGACGGTCTTTCGCCAGTTGGGCGGCAATGCGCTCTCCATTTCCAACGATCTGACTTCAGTGCTGGCCGCCGCCCGCAAGTCGGCCCCCGCCGGTGTCGAGGTCACGCCCGTTTACGATCAGGGCAACCTGGTTCGCGCGGCGGTCGCCAACGTCCGCGATGCCATTCTGATCGGTGCGCTGTTCAGCGTGGTAATCCTGCTGTTGTTTCTCAAGAGCATCCGGGCCACACTGATCGCCACGTTGGCTATCCCCTTGAGCCTGTTGATCACTTTTGTCTTTCTGTATCTCACCGGGGACACGCTCAACCTGATGTCGCTGGGAGGCTTGGCCGTCGCGATCGGATTGATCATCGACGACACGGTCGTGGTGATCGAAAACATCTCGCGGCACCTGGCGGCGGGCGAAACGGGCGACAGTGCCGTCGATCGCGCGAGCAAAGAAATCAGCGGAGCCGTCATCGGCTCGACCTTCACGACCATTCTGGTGTTCCTGCCGCTAGCGTTCGTGCACGGCGTGATCGGCCAGTTCTTTCAGTCGCTCAGCACGGCTCTCTCGGTTTCGCTGTTGGTCTCGATGATTGTCAGCCTCACGATCATCCCGGTGCTCGCGTCCCGGTTCCTGGCGCGCCGCGCGATGCCGACGACCGGGCCGATCTACGCCGTTTTTGCCAACGGTTACGAGGGGCTGCTCCGAGCCGGTTTGCGTTTCCCGCGTGTAAGTGTGCTCATCGCCCTGCTAATGGTGTTCCCGGTTTGGTGGCTGGCCCAAAACGTCAAATGGGGTTTCATGCCCGACATGGACGAAGGGGCCTTCGTCATCGACTACTGGATGCCCGTCGGAACGTCACTGGGGCAAACCGACAAGGTCGTGCGTCGCGTCGAAGACATCTTGCTGAAGAATCCGTCTGTGGCCGGCTACATCCGCCGTACGGGGGCAGAACTTGGTTTCTACGCCACCGAGCCGCATCGCGGCGACATTCTCGTCAGCCTCAAGCCGGCCAGCGAGCGCGAAAAAATGCAAGAGGTCATGGACGGCCTGGAAAAGGAGATCAAAGCGGCGGTCCCCGAGCTTGACCCGCTGGAGTTGGTCCCCCTGGTGCGCGATCAGATCAATGATCTCTCCGGCGTCGACAAGCCGATCGAGATCAAAATCTTTGGGCCCGACTTCAACGTCCTCCGCGAGCTGGCGGAAAAAGCGGGACAGATTGCCGAAAAAACTCCCGGCGTGACCGAAGTCAAATCAAACGTGGAGTTGGGCAATCCCGACATCGTGGTGCGGACGAAGAGCGCCGAAGCAGCCCGCTTGGGCCTCACCCAAATGGATGTCGAGTCGCAGCTCAACGCGGCTCTCTATGGTCAGGTGGCCGCCACGCTGCCCGAGCAAGATCGCATGACGAAGATTCGCGTTCGCTATCCGAACGTCGTCCGCTACGATCGCAAGGATCTCGGCAAGCTGCCGATCAGCTTTCTGGCCGCAGCGCCGACAACGACCGCGGGCGCCGGCACGAATGCGAGTGCGCCCGCGCCCGGCGGACTCAACTTTGTGCCACTGGAGAATCTGGCGACCATTGACTTGAAACGCAGCGCCAACGAAAAGTGGCGCGAGAATCAACAACCGGTGATCACCGTGCAAGGCGACCTGAAAGAGGGGGCCGACCTGGCCGGGGTCAACCGTGAGTTGGCCGCCAAGATGTCCGAGATGCAGTTTCCAGCCGGCTACCGTTGGGAACTGGCCGGCTCCTATCGGGCCACGCAAGAATCGTTCGCCAGCCTGCTCACGGTGATGATCGTCGCCTCGGCGCTGGTGTTCCTCTTGCTGGGACTGCAGTTCAAAAGCGTGGTTTTGCCGCTGTTGATCTTTCTGGCCCAGCCAATTTCGCTGGCCGCCGCGTTGTTCGCGCTGTGGATCACCGGCACGCCGTTGAATGTCTCCTCGTTCATGGGCGCGATTCTCTTGATCGGTCTCGACGTCAAGAACGGCATCATCCTGATCGAATACATCGGCCAGCTTCGCGCCGAGGGAATGCCGCTGCATGAGGCGCTGTTGGTCGCCGGCCGCACGCGATTCCGGCCGATTCTGATGACCAGCCTAACAGCCATCTGCGGACTGATCCCACTGGCGTACGGCTACGGCCCGGGTGCCCAAATGCAACAGCCGCTGGCCATCGCCGTCATCGGCGGCCTAACCGCCAACATGCTGGTTACACGGTTGTTGGTGCCGATCGGCTACCAGCTCGTCCAAAGGCGACCGTCTGCCGAGAGCCCAGCGGCTGCCTAAGAGACGGTTCATCGCGTCGCTTTTAATTGCGAAAGCGGCCAGCGCCTCTTTGACTGGCGAGCAACTGCTCGAGCAGCGATCGCGCTTGTGCGTCTTTGGGCGAGCTGGCGAGCAGCCGCCGGCACTCCTCGATCGCCTCGTCTACGCGGCCTTGCTTTTGGAGCGCCACGGCCAGCATGCGATGGCACATCGACAAGCTGCCGTCGATCTGCAAGGCGCGGCGCGCGTAGACAACTGCTTGTGAATAATCGCCGACTTCCATTGCGACAGCCGCCAGGTTGGCGACGGCTCGTCCGTCGTCATTTTCGAGTTGTGCTGCGCGTTCGAATTCGCGTTTGGCGTCGGCATACTGCCGCCGGGACAAGAGAATCGCGCCCAAGTTGAGATGTGCCAGGTGAAAGCGTTCGTTGAGCGACAACGAAACCTGGTATTCTCTGGCCGCTTCGTCGAGATGTCGATCGGTTTGCAGGGCGACGCCCAGGTAATAATGAGCACGCCCCGAGCGGGGCTCGATCTGGACCGCCTCCCGAAATTGCCCGAGCGCGTCGTTCAGACGATTTTGCTTCAAGTATTCGTTGCCCAACAGGTAGTGAGCCATATAGTTCCCGTCAGTCGCCACCAACATGTGCTGATAGAGCGCGGTACTGTCGCGCCAGTGGCCCACTTGAACCCAGGCGACCGCGGCATAAACGAGCACCACGCCGGTCCCCAACGTAGGCACAATGTGCCAGCTTGCAAGTCGAGCTGGAACGAGAGAGGGAACCAGCCACGCGACCATGATGTAAAGGCCCAAGAGCGGCAAATAGGAGTAGCGGTCCGCCATCTGCTGGCCTCCCACCTGGACCAGACCGATCATGGGGACCAGCGTGCCCAGATACCAAAGCCACCCGACGAGAAGATAAGGGCGTCGCCGCCAGTTGACGGCCGCAAAGACCGTCACGGCTGCGAGGACCGCGAAAGATACTCCGGCAAGCGTCAGGCTGAGGTGATCGCGCGGATGGGGATAGAAGCCCGACAAATTGATAGGCACCACGGCCTTCTCGATGTAGCCCAAGTACACAACTACGGCGTTCAGGCATCGAGTTTTTAGGGGCAGCGACTCATAGGCTCCCGCGGAGGATTGCGCGAAGAGGGCCACGACGCAAAAGGCCGCGCTCACAACGAAAAATGGGACCTTCTCCAGGAGCAGGCGCCAATCCAGTCGAATGGCCCGTTCAGACTCGCCAATACGGTCCGCCGCGCGCTTTTCGCGTTTTCGGGTTTGCTGCAAGTCCGGCTTTGACGTCAGACGTTCCAGCGGCCAGAAATCCAAGAGCAACAGCAGGAACGGGAGCGTGACAAACGTCTGCTTCGAGAGCAGGCTGCAAATGAAGAACACAAACGCCGCGACAAAGTATCTCGCCCGTCGCGCCTGGGCATACAGGACATAGGCCCCCAAGGACAAGAGGCCAAAAAACATGCTCAGGACGTCCTTGCGCTCGCTGATCCACGCCACCGATTCAACATGCAGGGGGTGAACGGTAAACAGCGCCGCGACGAAGGCGCTCCGCCAGACGTTGCGCGTGCCGATCGTCAACGTCGCAAAGACCAGCAACACATTCGCCGTGTGCAGAACGACATTCACGAGGTGGTAGGACCCCGGCGTCGAGCCGAACAGCGACGTGTTCAGCATCATCGACAACCAAACCAAGGGGATCCAATTGGAGTCGTGGTAACCGACAAAGGCCCAGCGCACGCCGTCGGCAGTCAAACCATTCTTGACCTGGGAATTGACGTACGCTCCATCGTCGTACGTCACGAGCTCAAAATTCCACACGCGGGCGTAGACGGCCCACGTAATCGCCACCAGGATCGCGCACAACACGAGTTCGCGGCGTGTCACCAGCGAGGACTTGGGCAGCATCTTCGTTCTGAGGTCTTCGCGGTTGATTGGGGAACCTCACGCCGTCGAGAACCTGGTCGCTGACCGGGCCGGAACCGTCGCGCTGATATCCGAGCCTACAGGCTCCAGCCGCTGCGATAGGCGACTTCCAGAAACTGATCGGCTTCGGGGCAGTTGGTGGCGCGAGCGGCCGCGGAATCCCAGACGAGTTTTTTCTGCCCCACGCGATACGAGACGTTCCCCAGCAGCCCCGCCTCGGTCAGCAGTCCGCCGTATTCAAAGGGTGACGAGGTCTTCCCCTCACCGCGGATGGCTTGGAACCATTCTTGATGATGCCCGGGCGAGTCGGGAACTGTTTGCGACACGTCAGTCGTTGCTTCCAGTCCCGGTTCGAGGAACAGTTTGCGCGTCTTGTAGTCGACGAGCAGCCGTCCGTTCTCTCCTTCGAACAGCACGGCCGAACTCTTGCCATACACGCCGACCCATTCGGGCTGGTACTGCCCCTGATACCAGGTCAGGTGGACCGGCGGCTGGTTGCCGCGGGCGGGGAACTGGTACTCGACCCGCATCGAGTCGGGCATCGGGTTGTCGCCGTTGTGCGTTTTCTTGCCCCACGCGTGCACCGTCTCGGGATACTTCAAATCGAGCGACCAGAACGGGACGTCCATATAGTGACAGCAGAAGTCCGCCAAGTGCCCGCCGCCGAAGTCCCACCAATACCGCCAATCGAAGTGAAAGAAAGCCGGATCGAACGGCCGATACGCCACCGGCCCCAGCCACAGGTCGTAATTGAGCCCGCTCGGCACCGGTGCGTTCTTGGTGGCTTTGAGTGCTCGGACGGTCGTCTTCTGCCAGATGTAGACACGACGGATCGGCCCCAGGACGCCTGCGCGAACGATGTCGACGGCCCGGCGGTAGTTCGAGCCCGCGTGAATCTGGTTGCCCGTCTGTGTCGGCACCTTCGCGGCCGCGGCCAAGAGAGTTCGCAATTCGTGAACCGTCTTTGTCAGCGGTTTCTCGCTGTAAACCGGCAGCCCGCGCTTGAGTGCCTTGACCACGATGACGGCGTGATTGTGGTCGGGCGTCGCCACCACTACGCCATCGAGCCCCTTCAGGTCGAGCACGTGACGGAAGTCATCGAATCGTTTGGCGTCGGGATGCTTGGCGGCCGCGGAGCCCAAGTGGGCCGCGTCGACGTCACAGAGGGCGACCACGTTCTGCCCCGAGACTTCACGCAGATTGTCGAGTCCGCGGCCCCCCAGTCCGATCACGGCGACATCGAGCCGCTCGTTGGGACTCTTCGAACGGAGGGCAGCGCTTGCGGGCCGCGCGAGCAGGTGGGCCGCCGGCACGGCGGTTCCGGCCGCGAGCGCACTTTGCAGAAAGCGGCGGCGATCGAGAGTTAACTCACGATCACAAGCTTCCGACGGCATTCTATCCGACACGGGACGTCCTCTCTCAGGCATGCGGCTCGGTCATACTGAACGGATCGAGCGCTTCGTTGAGCGTGCTTTCCGGCAGGATCTTCTTCTCGAGGCACAATTCACGGATCGTTTTGCCAGTCTTGAATGCTTCCTTGGCCAACTGGGCCGCCTTCTCGTAACCGATGTGCGGATTGAGACTCGTCACCATCGACAGGCTCTTTTCGACCGAGGCTTCACACGCTTCGGGGTTCGCCTCCATCTCGAGCACGCAAAAGTCGACAAACGCGTGGCTCGAATTGGCCAGCAAGCGGACGCTCTCGAGAGTCACGACTCCCATCACGGGCATCATGATGTTGAGCTGAAACTGTCCCCCCGTCGCACCGCCGATGGTGATTGTTTGATCGTTCCCGATCACGCGGGACATCGCTTGCATCATGCTCTCGCACATCACCGGGTTGACCTTGCCCGGCATAATCGAGCTGCCCGGCTGGCGGTCGGGCAGCTTCACTTCATAGAAACCGCAGCGGGGTCCCGAGCCAAGCCAACGAATGTTGTTCGCGACGTTAAACAGAGTGACCGCGATCGTTTTCAGTTCGCCGTGACACTCGACGAGTCCATCGCGCTGGGCCATCGATTCAAAGTGGTTCGCGGCCTCGACGAAGGGGATGTCCGTCTCCTTGGCCAAAGCCGCCGCGACGCGGCGACCAAACTCCGGATGCGTGTTGATTCCGGTGCCCACAGCCGTGCCGCCGGCCGGCAGTTCCAGCACCGCCGCCAGTGCGCGTTCAGCCCGCTCGACCGAAATTGTCAGCTGTCGAGCAAAACCGCCGACCTCTTGTCCCAGCCGTAGCGGAGTCGCGTCGGCCAGGTGCGTGCGGCCGATCTTGATGATTTTGTCCCATTGCTTGGCTTTGTCGGCCAGGACCTCGCCCAGTCGTTTGAGAGAAGGGATGAGGTGCTTGTGAATCGCGACGGCGACCGCGACGTGGATCGCGGTCGGAAACATGTCGTTGGTGCTTTGCCCCATGTTGACGTGGTCGTTGGGATGGATCGGCTTTTCGATGCTGAACGGGTTGCCGCCCATCAGTTCAGCCGCTCGGCTGCCGATGACCTCGTTAGCGTTCATGTTGCTCGAGGTGCCCGAGCCGGTCTGATACACGTCGACAGGGAATTGATCGTCGAATTTGCCTTCGGCGACTTCTCGAGCGGCGGCCAGCAGGGCTTCAATCTGCTTGTCGTTGAGGCGGTTTTTTCCCGTGTTCGCGAGCTTGCCGAGATCGCGATTGGCGATGCCCGCTGCCCATTTGATCAGTCCGAGGGCATGGATCAGTTCTGACGGCAACGGGGTGCCGGAAATCGGAAAGTTCTCGACCGCGCGCTGGGTCTGCGCCCCGTAATAAGCACGTGCTGGCACCTTGACGTCCCCCATGGAGTCGTGCTCGACGCGGTAGTCGCTCATTGGCTGTTTTCTCCTGTGCTTCTACGCTAATCATAGCGTTTTGAAGACCGTTTGGTGAGCACGCACCGGCGCGCGGGAGCCTCCTAAATGGCAGATCCTTGTGAAAATTCATCGCTGAGATTTGCCGGTTTCAACATTCGTGGAGAAAATGGTGATTGGCGTCGAGTTTTCTGCGTCGATCCCGTGCCGGCCATTCCGTCACGGACGACTGCCTCGGACCACAGTGTTGCCTCGGACCACAGTGTCGAACTTCAAGCTGCAGCGAACATTCAAGCAGAGTGACATTTCACACTCCCCAAGTTCGGGCCAGGTTGTAGGGCAGTTGCCTTCAAGGTGACGCGACGTGCTGGACTTTTTCTCTTCGCTCTTTCGCACCGGCGGATTTCACCACGGAAACTCTCCGTCGTGGAGTGGGCCGCTCGTCGCGTTGCACGTTGTAACGGCGCTGGCCATTTGGGCCGCCTTCACGACCACGCTGTTCGCGCTGAACTATTACATCCTGCGACGTCAGAACGCGCGGGTCTCGCGGGCCTTCTGGATCTTCGAGGGCTTTTTGTTCGCGGGCGGCACGCTGCACCTGATGAACGCCCTGATGTTCTGGTGGCCCGTCTATCGCTTTCTCGGACTATTGCAACTCCTCGCGGCCCTCTTGTGTTGGGCCGCTGTTATTTCGTTGATTCCCGTCATTCCACGGATCCTGGCCCTGCGAAAGCCGGAAGAGCTGGCCAAAGAGATCGCCGAACGAAAGAAGGCCGAAGAAACACTGCGCGTGAGTGAGCGGCGTTTTCGCACAATGGCCGATACGATGCCCGCGATGGTGGCCATCTTTCAGGGGACGGGCCACGCTTACGTCAATCCGACGTCGCAGTCGATCATGGGCTTCTCCCGCGAAGAGCTGCTGCATCTGAGTTTCATTGACTACGTCCATCCCGACTTTCGCCAGAAGGTGCTGGAGCGAAGCGTCGCGCGGCAAAAGGGGGAGAGAGTCGAATCGCGCTACGAGATTCGCCTGGTCCCCAAGGACGGCCGCGACCTGTGGGTCGATTTTTCGGCCACTCCCATCGAATACGACGGCAAGCCAGCCATTCTCGGGATTGCCATCGACATCTCCCAGCGCAAACAAATGGAGGAGGCGCTGCGCAGAGCGATGGAAGAGGCCGAGGCGGCCAGCCGCGCCAAGAGCACCTTCCTCGCGAATATGAGCCACGAGATCCGCACGCCGATGAATGCCGTGCTCGGCATGACCGATCTGGTGCTCGATACCGAACTGACGCGCGATCAGCGGCAACACCTCGAGACGGCCCGCGACTCGGCCGAATCACTCTTGGCGATCATCAACGACATCCTCGACTTCTCGAAGATCGAGGCGGGCAAGCTCGAGTTGGAGGCGGCCCCCTTCAACCTCCGCGAGACGGTCGAAGACACGATGCGTTCGCTGGCTGTGCGTGCCCATGGGCAAGGGATCGAGCTGGCTTGCCGCATCGCCCCCGACACTCCCGAAACGGTCGTCGGCGATCG
>DASRXU010000304.1:0-1865 GCA_035687365.1 Planctomycetaceae bacterium
GGAACGCCTTCACCACTCGATTTCTATATTAGGAAGTGGCCCAATACTTCTCGCATCTCCCCTCCGCTGTATAACGAGGAACATTGAAATTCGAATTGGTGAGCTCTCCTCGGACACCTTGCTTGTTAACAGCTCGCTCCATTGGTTAACCCCCGCGAGGTCTAAACGCTATATTGCCTACTGTCCTGCCTTTATCTCCTACAAGCGGTGCGCCATGTGTGCCACCGACCGGGGAGCGATGACTAGGAGTTCGTGCGTTCATCTTCGCAACCAGCATTCGCACTGGAGGAAACGAAACCCGCTGTCTAAGTGTCCACTTCGCTGCCACGAAAGGGTGTCATCGGCGTGTCAGCCGTTCGGGTGACAACGATATTCAGCTATGAACGGCCACCATGACCCGTGGGCTGCAGCGCTTTAGCACCACCCTTGCCCGAGGAGAAGAGACGTTCAGCGGTCAAAGCTTGGCCCGGATGTCCAGCACCAGCCGGCGGGCTTATTGCGGATGTGCCGTCTGATACGCCTCGACAACACCGGCGGGGATCCGCCCGCGGGCGCTCACCGAGTAGCCGTTCTCGCTCGCCCAAGCCCTGATCGCTGCTAGCTGCTCCTTGCCGGACAGAGCGATGGGGCGCCGGTTGCGCTTCGCCGTCTTCTTTGCCGCGCGCCTGCGCCGTGGTGATGGTCTTTCGGCGGCAGCGCTTGTCGAGCCTTCGATACCGGACGAAGCGCTTGTCGCCGCGTCGATAAAGGGAGCTAATGCCTTTTCCAGCTTCGCGACGTTGGCGTTGCTCAGATCGAGCTGATAGGCAACGCCGCGGAAAGTGAACTCGATACGTTCGCCTTCGCCTTCGGCGATTTCTGATTTGTCGATGTCGTCAATGATTTGACGAATGACCCGCTCAGCCATACCGTCCTCCTCAGCCTCTAATTAGCGACTCAGACAATACACCCGGCTTATCGTCGGTTCGTATGACAGGGTCTTTCGTGCTCAGCGTTACGGGAAATAAGAGCTCACCCCGCCGGGCTGGACGTCAAACATGCTGTCCCACAACAGGCTTACGGTACAGTTCGTGCATAATCGTCACTATCCATGAAGTGCTCGGTTTTCATCAGATGAATCACGGGTACGGCGTTGCCTAAGGTTGGTCGCGACCTTACTCTCGTGATGAAAACTGTTGTTGATCTGGGGATTGGTAGCTGGGCCAGCGGCATATGACCGTTCCGCGGTTGCGGTACGGACGACGTTCGGCGGCCGTGTCTCTTCAGTCCGTCGAACCAAGTGGGCGGCCAAATAAGGAACGCGACGGCCCTTGCGTCAATGCGCGGCTCGATAAGCGTCGATCACTTCGACGGGGATTCGCCCGCGCGTGGCGATCTCATGGCCGCTCTTGCGTGCCCATTCGCGGATGGCGGCGCTTTCGGTGCGATCGATCGACGCGCTGGCCGACCGAACACCGCGGCGTCGGCGAGATCCTCCTGTTCGCCGACCAGCGGTCACCCACGGCTGCAACTCGCTGCGCAATTTCTTGGCGTTCTTCTCCGACAGGTCGATCTCGTAGCTGACACCGTCCAGCGCGAATTGCACCGTTTCGTCGGCGGCCTTGCCGTCGAGATCATCGAGCAGGGAGACAGTGACCTTTTTGACCATCTCCATCACCGTCCTTCGTACGGGTGGAACCCCAAATGTACTGCGACAAATCTGGGACGGTGTCGCAAGACGCCGGCCCTCCCGACACCGGCTGGCGAGGACCAGTCAGCGGATCGCGGCGGGTTGCCATGCTGGCCCGGTGGAACTGAGGGACATGACACTTCGGCAAGAGTCGGCTTGTGCGCCAACGTGATTCGCAGGCCGATAGCCCCGATTG
>DASRXU010000305.1:0-9156 GCA_035687365.1 Planctomycetaceae bacterium
TGGTTAGAGCAGCGGACTCATAATCCGTTGGTTCTGGGTTCGAGTCCCAGCGGCTCCAAATTTTCTCTCACCTCCGCAAGTGCTCACAATACGTTCGAGCAGGCTCGCTTTCTTGCGGCCGGGCGCGGTCCCGCTGTCCCCGGCCGAAGCCTTCGGTTGGACGGATCCCGCTCTCTATCTGAAACGGCATCGCAAGTGCGCTCTACTTTGCGTTTTCTGAACGCGTCGGCGTTTTCGTCGCGTTGAGAACAGAACGTGCGCTCTCCGAAATCTGAACGCGTGTAAATGAGGAACGCGTGTAAATGAGGAACGCATGTAATCGGGGAACACGTGTAATCGGGGAACGCCCCACCCCACAATCAGGTATGACCCGATTTTACTTTTTGAGTTGAGTTGTAGAGTCGTTCGTGCAGGCGGCGCGCATCCGCGGCAATTGACGTAACTTTCTTTTTCCGCACCCTCAATGAGGAGTCCTGTGATGCGACGACCTGTGCCAGAGCGCGCGCGACGCGCCGGCTTCACCCTGATCGAACTGCTGGTGGTGATCGCAATTATTGCGACGCTCATCGCGCTGCTGCTTCCCGCCGTTCAGGCGGCCCGAGAAGCGGCCCGCCGTAGCCAATGCCGCAACAACCTGAAGCAATTCGGCATTGCCATGCACAACTATCACGATGTCTGCCGGATGTTCCCGATGGGTTCGTCCGCGTACGGCAACAGCCTGGCCGCCCTCGGTTTTCCGGGAGTGAACGCGTACGTGCAGTCGATGGCGAGCGCGTTCTTGATGATGACTCCGTACGACGAGCAAACCGCGTTTGCCCGCGCGTATCAGTGGAACCGCGCGGTGAACAGCCAATCGGTTACGGCTTCGACCAACGGAATTGGGCTGACGCCTGCCGCGATGGAAGCCGCATCGGCGAGCGGTCTGTACCGTTGCCCCTCCGACACGTTCCCGGCGAGCTTTCCGGGACAGATTACTTCGTCGGCCATTTTCGACGTGCCGCTAAACTACGGCCTGTCGCACGGCGTCAGCGACGTCGTTTGCTGGAAGGAAGCCAACGTTCCTGCGACGGAGCGTGGTGTGTTCGGCATCAACTCGAACACCCGCATTCGTGACATCACCGATGGTACCAGCAGCACGATCTGCATCGGCGAAACGGCGATGGCGCCGTTCCTCGTCACTCCCAAGTGGACGATTTGCCGCGGTCGATTCTGTCTAGCTCCTGGTAAATTCCCGGCCACCATTCCGCCCGCAGTGACTGCGGCCACCGGCGTTCCCGCGAGCGAAGCGAACCAGGTCGTTCCAGTGTGGGTCCAGCCCCTCATTAACTCGGAATTGGTCAACAACGACGCTGGCTTGGGCTTGGCCGGTCTCGGGTTTCCCCTGCTGACTGCCGGTCAAGCGGCCTGCACGATGGAGCAGTTGAACAAGAACCCGGTGACTGACACATTCGTGGTCTTCGGCGGTCCACCCAACCCCGTGACGTTTGCGACCAGCTCGTTCAACACGTGCCAGAGCTCTTGGGACGCTAATCCGGCCCTGCCGCCGATCAGCCTCGATCTGACCGGGCAGGGCAATGCGAGCAACGGTAAACCGAATCCGCCGGCGCTCACGACGATCGCCAGTCTGTCGAATTTCCGGAGCGATCACCCGAACGGCGGCCTGTTCCTGCTGGCTGACGGTTCGGTGCAGTTCCTCAGCGAGAACATCGACATGACCGTTTACACCGGCCTTTCCACCATTCAGGGTGGTGAGACCGTCAACGGTGCTGTCGGTGAACCGTAAGCCGCGCCGTGGACCTGTGACCTGATTTCGCTAAGCATGGCAGGCTGTCAACACCTCGTTGGCAGCCTGCTTTTTTTGAGTCGGGCACGCCGAGGGCCTCGCCACGGCGGTCGCTAGGAAAATTGGAGGCATATAAGCATATAAAACGAGCAAGGGGGACCGATTGATCCCCCTTGCCGACACCGGATGATTATGGCTCGTGGCGAGCTCGACAATTCTGGCGTGCGCTCGTCACTTCTGTACCGGCGCACTCTTCGTCGACTTCTCTTTTGAGATCGGAGCGGCCGAAGCTGCTGCGTTGCCGACGAGGCTCGTTTTCGGCTTGTTGGCCACGGGCGGCTTGTTGACCGTGGACTGTTTTACAGCCTGGACGCGCGGCGTCTTAGAGCTGTCGGCGAGTTTAAAGCTTGCCGCGCGTTTGCCGTTGAGAATCGGCTTGGTGCTGACGACAGGCATGACCTTCGCAGGTGCTTTGACATTTGCCACCGGCTTGGCGGTCGCCACTGGCTTGTTGTTGACGGTGTTGCTCTTTACGACCGGCATGACCTTCCCAGTCGTTTTGACGTTTGCCACTGGCTTAGTGTTGACGACTGGCTTGCTGTTGACGACCGGTTTAGTGCTGACGATTGTCTTGGTCTTCTCGACCGGTTTGACACTTGCCGTCGGTTTGGTGGTCGGCACCGACTTCGTCTTTACGACCGGTTTCGTATTGACGATCGGTTTGGCCTTCTCAGCCACTTTGACGTTTGCAGCGGGCTTGGCAGTTGTCATTGGCTTGCTGATGACGGCCGTGCCCTTTACGACCGGCACGACCTTCTCAGTTGCTTTGACATTTGCAACCGGCTTGCTGTTAACGACCGGCTTGCTGTTGATGACTGGCTTGGTGCTGACGATCGGCTTGGCTTTCTCGACCGGTTTGACAGGTGCCGACGGCTTGGTGGTCATCACCGGCTTCGTGTTGACGACGGGTTTCGCGTTGACGATGGGCTTGGCCTTCTCAGCCATTTTGACGCTGGCAGCAGGCTTGGCAGTTGTCATTGGCTTGGTGTCGATGGCCTTGCTCTTTGCGACCGGCACGACTTTCTCAGTCGCTTTGACATTTGCCACCGGCTTGCTGTTGACGACGAGCTTGCTGTTCACGACCGGCTTAGCCGTTTTGATGGTTGATGCCGGCTTCGCGGTTGCCATTGGCTTGGCGTTGACGACTGGCTTCGTATTAGTGACCGGCTTCGTGCTGACGATGGGCTTGGCCTTCTCGGCCATTTTGACGCTTTTCGTCGGCATGGCAGCCGCCACTGGCTTGGTGTTGACACTCGCCTTGTTGTTGACGACCGGCTTCGTTTCGACGACGGGCTTGACCTTCTCCGTCCCTTTGATGTTTGCCATCGGCTTGACGATCGTAGCCGGCTTGGCAACGGTTGCCGCCTTAGGCATGGCGGCCGACTTGGTGGTTGCCATCGGCTTAACGCTTGTCGCCTGTTTCCGCTTGGATGCCGACTTGTCGTTTAGGACAGGTTTCACGTTTGCGACCGACTTGGCGATGGACGCGGGCTTGGTCGTCGTTGCGGTAGTTGTGTTGGCTTTCGAAGGCGGCGTTTTGCTGATCGATCGGTCTGTCCTCACCGCTGGTTTTTGTGCCTCGGCCGCCGGTTTGCTGACATTCGATGACGGGCTTTTCACATCCCCCCCTAGTTTTTTGGAATTCGGTACATTTTTGTTATCGCCGAAGCCTGGCGTTGCGGAGAGCAACGCCATTCCTACGGCGACTGTGAGACCCTGGATCCATTGATGTTTCATAACCGACGAACCTCGCTACTTCTCAAATGAGCCGCGCCAAACCGATCGAGCCGGGCAACACTCCCGGTGCACCCAATTTGCCGTACAAAAAGTTCGCACCCCAACTTGAAATAGGGATCGGCAATAATTGCGTTCCTGTCCGCTCCGGAGATCCAGCGGCGAAATCCTGCGAGCATTCCGCAGTGTTTGCGCAGCGGTCAGACTTCCGTCGGTAGAGCGGACCCGTTCGGTGCGGGAATCGATTGAAGCAGAGTTGAAAGTGGTGAGCGCCGCGCCATCGGCCGGCGAACTCTCCCGCATCAGAACAATCAGAAGAAGTCGACCCGTTGATTCTGGCCCGCGTTCCCCGATTACATCCTTGGTGTGCACGAGACGTGGGAAGACGGCAGCCAAGGCAACTCGATCATGGTCAACGACGGCTGGAAGAACTGGTGGCGACGAGTCCTGCGAAGCCGGGCACCGCGGCATGCCGCGAGTCGCAGGCGACACCGTGGCGCCGAGGTGGCGGCGGCGGAGGTGTTTGAGAGCCGCCAGCTGTTGTCGGCGCACGGTCTTGCGGCCGGAGTGTGGCACGCGAATCCGAGCACCGATCAAAGCGGTGGATCCAGCACCACGGGCTGCGGCTCGACCGACAACGCGTCCTCAACCACTGGCAGTACATCTTCGAGCACGAGCAGCGACAGCAGTTCGGCCAGCACGACGGACGAGCATTTGGTCTTTCGGTTCGGCTCGGATGTCACGGGTTCGCATCAATGCGGCGGCGATTCCGACCGCCCAGACTGCGACTCGAATTCCAGCACCGGATCGACCAGCTCAACTGCGAGCGGAACCTCATCCGGCACGTCGACGAGCGGGACCTCGAGTACGAATTTCAGCTCAAGCGGTTCAACATCCACCACTGAGACCGGCATTGCCGGTGAAGCGCTGCCCAGCTTTCAGGTCGCCGTCGAGAATCAATCGGGAGACGTCGTGAAAAGTGACAGCACGTCGACTGTCACACTCAGCATGGCGAGCGGGCCGACGGGCGCGATTGTCGACTCCAAGAGCACAATGACGGCGATGGTGAAGAACGGCGTCGCGACCTTTAACAATGTGATCCTCGACACGGCCGGCACCTACACGCTGACGGCGACCGATAGCAACACCGGAGTGACCTCAGCCGTCTCCGGCACGATTACCGTCAATCCAGGGGCCGCAACGCAGCTCGTGGTGCAATCGGTGACGTCGCCCGGCACGGTGGGACAAGCCATCACTCCGGCAATTACCGTGACGACAGAAGACGCGTTCGGCAACGTGGCGACGAGCGACAATGACTCGGTCACGTTGAACGTCGCGTCAGGCTCAGCAGGCAGCTTCACGTCGGGGAGCACGACCACGGTTCAAGCCGTCGACGGCGTGGCCACGTTCGACAACATCGCCTTCGACACGGCAAGTCCGTTACCGGCAGGGACGCAGCCCTACTTCTTGTTCGCGACCCAGGGATCACTCATGAGCCCCAACTCGAACGCCGTCGAGATTTTGGCTTCTTGAGACGTACCACGACCTCAGTGCTTGGCAATGTCGAAGCAGAGCAGATTGTCCTGGTCGCGAAGGTACAGCAGGCGGTCGACGATGACCGGGTGCGGCCAGCTTTCGGCGTTGTGTGTCGGCAGCATGAATTTGCTACGCAGGTGATAGCCGTCGGGCGTGGCTTCGATCAGGGCCATCATTCCGTCCTGATAGCGGAAATACAGTTCACCATCGGCCTCCATAACACCGGCGGAACCAGAGCCAGGACCGCGTCCACCGTTCCACGCGACCTTTCCAGTCTTCCATTCGAGGCAGAGGGGGAAGCCGTTGTTGTGGCCATTGCCCATGTAGATGTAGTCGCCGACGAGGACCATTCCGCCGTGATGGTTTTGCACTTTGTTGCCGGGGAGGAAGTAAACCTCGTGCGCGGTCACGGAGTCGCCCACCTTCTTCAGTTCCACCAGAGCGGCCCCCGCACCGTACCCGGTGGAGGCGAAGACATAGTCGTCTTTGACGATCGGTGTCGGGATGTTGGCGACATGGTTTGCGATCTTGTTGTAGTTCCAAAGGAACTTGCCATCCTCGGCTCGGAATGAGACGAGCCCGCGTCCGACGACTTGGACGTATTGCTTCACCCCCGCGCCCAGGCTGATCATAATCGACGAGTAGCCGGCGCCATCCAAGCCGTTTGGACCCAGGTTGGCCGGCGGCTTACCGGTCCAGATCGTAGCACCCGTTTTCTTATCGAGGGCCATGATGAGTGCGTCTTCGGCTCCCGGCGTGCACACGATCTTTTCGCCGTCGATGAGCGGAGATTCGCTGTAACCCCAGCCGGACATCATGTGGCCGTGAAAGTCCTTTGTAAAACTCTTGTGCCAGATGATCTTGCCATCAGCCGTGTCGAGGCAGGTCAGTTCGCCATTGCGGTCGAGGGCATACACACGGTCGCCGTCGACGGCCGGCGTGCAGTTGGGGTCGCCGCGGCCGACCTTCCTCGACCAAACGGCTTTTCCTGTCTGTTGATCGAGGCACACGACCATGCAATCGCCGGCTGCACCGCCGTGATTTTGTGCCGGTCGGCCGCCTTTGCCCCGACCGGCCTTAGCCCCAGCGCGGGCGGGTCGGGGAGCGGGCTGAGCGCCGTAACCGCCGGTCGCCGCTCCGACTTGGCCCATCGAATAAATCTTGCCGTCAACGACCGCGACACCCGAGTAACCACCGCCGAGGCCTGAGGCCTTCCACTTGAGCGGAGGGCCGTCCTCGGGCCATTTCTTGAGCAGCCCCGTGTCGGGCGAGATATTGTCGCGGTTGGGCCCTTGCCATCCGGGCCACGAATCGGCTGAGAGGACCGACGTTTGTGCGGCGAGTAGGAGGGCGAACAGACCGAGAATGAGGCGAGCAATGCGGGGCATCAGCAGGGCTCCGACGTAGATTTTCGGGCGGGAAATCAGCTTGCGCGGGGTGTGATCGAGTATAGGCACCGAGAAAAATGGCTGCAACCAGCGGCGAGACCGAGCCTGAACCGTACAATGCGTGTCTTGCCCGCAACCGATTTTCAGGTCGAGGCGTTCGGGGCCTCTTCCCTCAAGCCATCGGCTGCACGTGGCATCCCATGACCAACTCTCAGGCGACGTTCGACTCAATTGTTCGTGATCCGCGCTACCAGAAGAATCTCGATTGGGGCGAGGCTCGACCGGGGCATCCAGAAGGAACCGTGCGGGCTCATATCGACGAGCTCGAGCACAACCTGGAACTCCTGCGGCCGAAGCTCGGGACCGAGGACTTTTGGAAGCTCAAACTCCTAATCCACACGCACGACAGCTTCAAGTCGGAGGCGAAATCCGGCGTGGCGATTACTGATCCCAAGAGTCACGCCTCACTGGCTCGTGACTTCTTGGCCGAGTTTTGCGACGACCGGGACCTGCTGGCGATGGTGCAGTATCACGACGAGCCCTTCGCGCTGTGGCGTCAGGCCCAGGGAAAAGGAAAGTGCAACGCAGCGCGCCTGACCGCTTTGCTGCAGAACGTCCAGGACTGGAATCTGTTTTTGGCGTTCAACATCATCGACGGTTGCACCGAGGGCAAAGGCCGGGAACCTCTGGTGTGGCTGTTTGAGCAAGTCGCCGACAAAATTCAGACAACCTTCTCTGCCACAGATATTCTGTAGCTTGCATTAGGCGGGGAAGAGGTCGTTGACGTGGCGAGTGGTCCGCTGCGGCGGATCACCCCGCCGGATCTTGAAGGAGCTGGCGCGGGTGGCGAAAGCAAAGAACTTGATCGTGGCCCAGTCGGGCGGACCGTCACCGGTCATCAATAACAGCCTACGCGGTTTGGTTGAAACGGCTCGTGACTTTCCACAGATCGGCACCATTTACGCTGGCTGGCATGGCATCGAGGGTGTGCTCAAGGAGGAGTTGCTCGATCTCTCCGCGCAGCCGGCTGAAGAAATCTCCCTTTTGCGCGTGACGCCGGCCGCCGGTTCGATCGGCACGTGTCGCTACAAACTGCGCGATTCGCAGCGTGAAGATTTCGATCGAATTCTGGAAGTCTTTCGCGCGCACGACGTCGGATATTTCTGCTACATCGGCGGCAACGATTCGATGGACACCGCGAACAAGGTCGCCCAACTTGCGGCCGAACGCGGGCTCGACTTGATCGCCGTCGGCGTGCCGAAGACGATCGACAACGATGTTGGCGACAGCCAGTTTAAGCTGATCGATCACACACCCGGCTACGGCAGCACGGCCCGCTATTGGGCTCACGCGGTGCAGTTCGCCAACGAGGAGAACGCCGGAAGCAGCCCGGCCGATCCCGTGCTCGTGCTGCAGGCGATGGGCCGCAAGATCGGCTTCATTCCGGCTGCCGCACGCCTGGCCGACCCCGAGCGGGCGTTGCCGCTCCAGATTTATCTCGCCGAGCGAACGGTCACGCTGGAACAAATCGCCGACAACGTCACCGGGTTGTTGCGGCGTGCCGGTCGCGCGATTTTGGTGGTGAGCGAAGGCCTGTCGATCGCCGACTTGGGGGCCCGCAAGGATTCCTTCGGCCACACTCAATTCAGCTCCAGCGAGCTGACCGTCGCGCAGGCTCTGATCAATGCGCTCAATGCCCGAGGTTTACCCGTCAAGGGCACAGCTCGAGCCAATGTGCCGGGAACTGATCAGCGTCACAACATGATCTACGCGTCGACAGTCGATTTGGACGAGGCGTATCGCGCCGGCCAAAAGGCAGCCGAATTGGCCGCGACCGGTACGGGTGGCTTTATGGCGACGGTGCTGCGCGAGCCGGGGCCGATCTACAACGCGCGCTACGACAAGGTTCCGCTGACCGAGGTGGCCAACAGCGAGCGGACATTCCCGTCTGATTGGATCAGCGCAGACGGCACCGACGTCAGCGACGAGTTCGTTCGCTACGCCCGCCCTTTGATCGGCAACGATTGGCCCAGCCTCCCCCTCGTCGACGGCCGCCTGCGCCTGGCACGATTGCAACCCACCTTCGCAGGGCAGAAACTACCGTCATACGTGCCGCAAGCAGATCGGAAGTAGTGCGGCGCGCATCAGACGAGATGTATGCAGTGTGACCGAGGGGGAAGACGTGCCGGGAAATCCGTTGGATCAGTTCAAGAAGCGGCACGATTTTTTGGTGGCCATCGATTCTGACGGCTGCGCCTTCGACACGATGGAGATCAAGCACAAAGAGTGCTTCATCCCCAACATCATTCGCTTCTACGACCTGCAGCCAGTCTCGAAATTCGCTCGCGAATCGGCTGAGTTCGTCAATTTGTATTCCAAGTGGCGGGGAATCAATCGCTTTCCCGGCCTCATCATGGCGCTTGATCTGCTCAGGGATCGGCCCGAGATCACACGCCGCGGAGTGCGAATCGACCGGCTATCCGGGTTGGCCGATTGGCTGGCGCGCGAAAGCAAGCTGGGCATGCCTGCGCTCAAGGCCGAGGTCGCGCGCACCAACGATCCCGACCTGAAACTCGCATACGATTGGTCGCAAGCCGTCAACGAATCAATCGACGCCATGGTCCGCGGCGTGCCGCCGTTTCCATACGTACGCGA
>DASRXU010000306.1:0-4202 GCA_035687365.1 Planctomycetaceae bacterium
GGTTGACCACGTGCACGAACAAGCCCATGAAGCGGTCAACGAAATCCTTCCACGCCCCCGGCTCCTCGGCAAGGCAGCGCTTGAGGAGATTGCGATCGATTTCGGTGAGGCTCATTTGACGGTAACACCCGCAGGCGTGAGATCTCCGGAGTCACTGCTGGCAAATCCGGTGGTCCGCACCGTCCGATGGACCGGGATTTTTCGAGGGAGGAATCCAACCGCTCGCAGTTCATTTAATCTTAACGGCGCGGGGATCTCGCGGCCATACGCTATTTACGATTCTCTCGGGTTTTGGGCAATAGCGATCCGATACCCTGAAGGGACCCTTTTTTCACCAACGGCGCGACTGAACGCCGCGCGATCAGTCCCTCCGAAGGGCCCTGTTTTGGAGTTCGCCGGGGCAATCGAAAACTTGCGAAAATCGCTTGAAATCCCGCCGATTTTTGCGATTTACCGTCGCTTGACAGCGCGCAGAGGCACCTATAAGATCGCGATTCTTCAAGGCCAGTTCCGGGGCGTGTGACGCCTCGGATCAGAAAGGGACTCGAATGACCCACGTTGTTGCCGAACCCTGTTTCAATTGCAAATACACCGACTGTGTTGTGGTTTGCCCCGTAGAGTGTTTCTACGAGGGACAGTCGATGCTCTACATCCATCCCGATGAATGCATCGATTGCGAAGCGTGTGTCCCCGAGTGTCCTGTCGAAGCCATCTTCCACGAAGACAATCTTCCGGCCGAATGGAAGGACTACACCGCGCTCAACGCCGAATTGGCGACGCAGTGTCCCGTCATTACCGAGAAGAAAGAATCGATGGCCGACAGCTCCCCCGGAATCTGCCCGAATACGCCTAAGTAGGCGGCAGGCATCGGGCCCAGCGGGTTGCTCGAATTGAGACGGTTTGGTGGACACGTGAATCGGAGTCCCCTCGTCCGGTTGATGCTTGGCGTTCCGCTAGCGCTGGCCTGTTTAGTGTTTGGGGGATCGCTGGCAATCTGTGCCGACTTTCCCGACTTTGAAAAGCTTCCGTCGCGCGCCGCGCTGCCCGATCCGCTGACGATGTTAGACGGGTCGCCCGTCAAGACCCGCGACGACTGGTTCCAAAAGCGGCGGCCCGAACTGCGGGCTCTGTTCGAATACTACGAATACGGGCAGGCTCCGCCGGCGCCGAAAAATGTTGTCGGTACTGTCGTGCGGCGCGATCCGCATTACTTCGCCGACAAGGCCACCTTGGACGAAATCCGGATCACGTTCGGACCGAGCGGAACGCCGCCGATCAATCTGCTCTTGGTCGTTCCCAACAAACGGCAGCCAGCGCCGGTGTTTGTCGCCCTCAATTTCTGTGGCAACCACGCGGTTCTGAACGATCCGGCGATCGCGCTTCCCGACGTGTGGATGCCCGACAGTTGCAAAGGTTGCGTCAAACATCAGGCAACGGAGGCCGGCCGCGGATCGCAGACCGCGAATTGGGCGATCGAGAATGCGATCGACCGCGGCTACGCCATCGCAACTTTTTACGACGGCGACATCGATCCGGACAAGAACGATTTCACCGACGGCGTGCACCCGCATTATTTCGCGCCGGGGCAGACCGCGCCTCGCGAGCATGATTGGGGCACAATTCGCGCCTGGGCTTGGGGCCTGAGCCGGGCCGTCGATTACCTCGAGACGCGGTCTGACATCGATCACAAACGGATCTGCGCAACGGGCCATTCGCGCTTGGGCAAAACGGCGCTCGTCGCGGCGGCCTTCGACGATCGAATCGCAATCGCCGCGCCGCACCAATCGGGAACCGGTGGCTGTGCGTTGTCCCGTGAAAATAACCAGGAAACCGTGGCGAGAATCACGCGCGTCTTTCCGCACTGGTTCAACAACACGTTCCCCAAGTTCGCCGGCCACGAAGATCGGCTACCCGTCGATCAACACTTGTTGATGTGCCTGGTCGCACCCCGTCCGATCTTCGACAGCGAAGGCGATCTGGACAAATGGGCCAATGGCACCAGCGGCCTGCGGGCATTGAAGGCGGCCGACGCGGTCTACAAGTTTCTCGGGCTGCGCGGACTGGTCGGCACAGGAGTCGTTCGCGACGAAGAACCGCTCAGTGGCCCGAACGTTGGCGACCTGGTGCAGTACCACCGCAATACGAAGCACGAATTGAGCAAGGCCTACTGGACGCGCCTCTTCGACTTCGCGGATGGATACTTCGCGCAGCAACACTGACGATCTGTCCCGAGCGGCCAGCGTAAGCTGGCCGAGTGATTGCGCGATCGACTCGAACATCTCCTGGGACAGAACTCTCGGGGGATTGACATCCCCCGCTCGCGCTCGGGCGTTCAACTCAGCAAGCGTGAGATCGGCTTGCCCGAGCTGAAGGCCATGGGTCGGCCGATGGGAGTGATCACCTCGTGCGCGAAGTCGACGTCGAACGTCTTGAGAATCGTCGCGAACAGGTCGCCAACTTCGATCGGATCTTTGGGCATTTTGTCCTGACCTTTCGGATCGGTCGAGCCGATGACCAGGCCGCTCCTCAGTCCGCCGCCGCCGATCAGACACGAGAATCCGCTGGGCCAATGGTCGCGGCCGTCGAGCGGATTGACCGCCGGGGTGCGGCCGAACTCGCCGATCACGAGCACGACGGTCGATTGCAGCAGGTCCCGCTCGCGCAGGTCCTTGATCAGCGTTGCCAACGCGGGGTCCAAGATGCGGGCGTTGTCGCGGTGCAGGTTGAAGTTGTTGGCGTGCGTGTCGAACCCCGAAAGAGTGATCTCGATCGCCCGAATGCCCGCCTCGACAAGCCGTCGCGCCACGAGACAGCCGCGGCCGAACGTATTGTCGCCGTAGGCGTCGCGTAGCTTCCGCGACTCACCCTCAATCTGAAACGCGCGCAGCTGATCTGACGACATCATCTCCAGCGCCCGCTCGATCATATGTTGGTGGAGAGTTTTTTCGACCTGGGGACGACGACGACGCTCAAACGCCTTCGAGACCACTTCCAGATTGTTCACGCGGCGAGTTTGTCGACCCGGATCGACCGGCGGCTTCAGGTTGGGGACATCGCGACCCGGATTGTAAACGCGAAACGCGTCGAGCTGATCACCCAAGAAGCCACCGCGCGGCGGCCACTGCGAATTGCCGATCGCAATATGCTGCGGGATGACCAGCGATGCGTCGGGAAGCTGGTTGACGAGGATCGCGCCCAACGACGGATGATGCAGCGTCGGATCGGGACGGTAACCGGTCTTGAGGAAGTAGGAGCCACGCTCGTGATCTCCCTCTTTCGAGACGAGCGAACGGATCACCGAGAGCGAGCTGAGCTGTTGGGCAACCGCGGGAAACGTGTCCGCGACCTGCACGCCGGGAATGGACGTGGCAATCGCCTTCGTCGGCCCGCCGATCTTCCCACCGGGATGCGGATCCCACGTCTCCAGCTGACTGGGCCCCCCTTCGAGCCAGATTGTCACCAACGACTTCTTTCGGCGCACACCGCGCTCATTCGCCGCGCGGGCTTCCAGCGGCGGGAGAAGAAAGCTGAGGCCCAAGGCCCCCGCTGCTCGCAGCAGGTCGCGGCGAGACAGGTCGTGAAAAGATAGGTCGTTCATCCGATCGGCCTCAGTGATTCCACGAGAATTCCGGAGAGTTGAACAGGCTCCAGAAAATGTCTTCGACAACTTGCGAACGGCCTTTGCTACCGGCACTCGCCAATTGCGCGAGAAAGTAATCCCTCTCCGCCTTGGTCGGGCGTCGCGACAAAACCACCAGGTAGCATCCCTCAAGGCAGGTGGCATCGCTCTCGGCAAAGCTCGTCAGCCGAGTCGAGGCATTCAGCGGATCGGCTTTCAGCGCGTCGTCCGAGAGTTTGCCATTCATCCGCAGCAAGGCTTGCGAGATCGTTCCGGTCCGATCGTCGAGCTCGTTCTCTCCGAGATCGCCGTATTCTTTGACGAAGTCATTCTCTTGAAAGAACCGCGTGGCCCGCACGAACAGGTGTGAGTTCTGATCGATCGTGCGCACCGAGCGGGCTTGCAGCATCGCACCAATCAACTGCTCGGGTCGCAGCCGGGTCAGGGGAAAGCTGCCCCAAGCCGCCACGGTGTCTGGTGTGTCGGCGGCCCCCTTGACCTCCGCGGACTTGTTATCCGATTTGTTCCAATCGCCGGCCGGAGCGCCAGTCGATTGCGAGTGAGACACCGCTGGTGACTGAAG
>DASRXU010000307.1:0-2172 GCA_035687365.1 Planctomycetaceae bacterium
AGATCTGCGGTCACCGCAATGCAGCGAATTGGCCCCAGGCGGCCGCTCGTCGCCCGGCTGTTTCATCTCCCGACGCGACCAAACCACCGCGGTTCAGGCTTGATGATTGCCGCTGGACCGGAAGGATACGCCTATCGGCTGGCCAGTGCGACGACATTGACCCTTGGAGTTGTTGGCAGGAAGGATTTCGTGCGGGGCGATGGGCGGCAGATCGTCGCGAAAATCGCAGAATTTGCCGCTTGGCTCGTCCGAGACATCCCGAGCCAGCATATGCTGTCCGGCGCTTCGGGCGCCGCCAGCGCCCAATGGAGCGTTGGCGACAATATTGAGAGTGTTCTGGTCGGCGACGCGTCCTTCGCGCGCGATGCCCTTGCGTCGCAGGGGTTGGCGATGGGCTTGAGCGATGCTCTGAAGACGTTTGTGCAACCAAACAAAAGGGTCCGCGCGCCGCCCCGATCGGACGAAAAGAAACAGATTTCTGTGCACTGCCAGCGTATCGTCCAGCAGATAAAGGGAAGCGCGTTTGGGTCAGCGCGGCCTTGGGTTGAATACTCGGAGTTCCTCTCGGATCTGGTAGAGCTTATGACGTCGTCCGACACAGCATCTCGGCCGAACCATAACCCATGTCAGCGGCCCACCACGAAGGGGTGAGAACAGCGCCTCCTGCATCCGCACTCAAAAGCGAAATTCGGGATCAAGGCGATTTCCAAGGGCCGACAGACAGCGTGAAACAGCGACTCCAGTCAACATTGCAAAAAGCATAATTTTCCGGAAAATTACCGGCCACGCGAAATCGTCTAAAAAAAAGAAATGGGCGTCCACCCTTCACAAGAGGGCGACGCTTGATTGAGTACGCGCACGGTGATGGTGCCGGACGACCAGTCCGCACGAAACAGCTAGGCCAATCAGCGGCGTAAAGCCAATCAGCGGCGTAAAAACTAGGTGATTCTGCTCACTGCGCGCCGGCCGGCGATCCTGTACTGTTTCGAGTGGAGCGGGGGCCATCTCGAGGGACATCATCGACGCCCCAGTTATAGACTAAGTGTTCGCGGGGCAATCATGACGAGCCCTTTCGACCAACGCGCGATCGAACGCGCCGCGGTTATTCTGCGAGTCGCCGAACGCTACTCCGGAGACGAACTCGACGCCGCACTCAAGGCGGCTCGCCAGGCAATGGAATACTGCCTCAAAGAAGTCAGGGCCGGGGCCAACGCGAGCCGGGCTCTCCTCGAAGCGATCGACGCTGCTCGTTCGATTGCACACAATAGGGCCTGAGAGCGGCGCGACGCGCCGCGGTTTCCAAATCGTCGTCTTTCGGACCGGCCAGAGCGCCGTCCCGCTGCGGTCGTCCCTCGACTCTGGCGGCCTCTATGTGTCGACGAAGCCGAGGGCGCTCGATTCGGGGCCGAAGCGCGCTGTGAAGCTCGGCCGTTCGACCAAAGGGGCGGGTCTCACAGCCGACCCAACTTCGCCGACGCCAGCAGGGTATCCGCGGCAACGTGGCCAGGGGCGAGAAGTCTTTCGGCCGAATCGCATACTACGAAAAGACGGAGCATCAATCCGGCATTTCGCATTGCCGTGTCCACGCCGACTCGCTTGTCCGTCGTGCGCGCTGATTGGCGACGACGAAGCTGGAAGCGCTCGGATTGGCGCCCTTGAGATCATCGGCCGCATCCAGAGGACAAGTGAGACGGTCGACCCAACTTCGTCGTCTGCGATATGGTAACAGCGTTATCGCAGCCCTGCAACCGGAAGGTTGCGCTCTCGGCGTCTGCCGGCTCGGTGGCGCAGTGTTCGGCCTCACGTTGTTTGCGAAACCACGCGAACATAACGAACCCCCGCGGACGCCTCGATCAGGCGAGCGTGGCGTGGGCTGCCCCTCGCCCGGCGATACCCCGTATAGGCGAGACCCGCGAAGCCGAGCAGCATCATCGCGGTTGGCGGAATTTCCGGGACCGATGCGGGCTGCGTCAATACGAGATCACCGAGCGGGATGCTAAGGAGCGGCGCAGTTGGGTCGGGGTTCGGAGTAATCCCGTCCGTGTTCACAAAGTCGTACGGCGCAGGAGCGACAGCCACCGGCGGCGGAAGGGTCCCTTGGGTCGCGTCCCCCGCCGAAGTTATGGTGAAGTTGTTCTGTGCGGCTATCATTTCGACGCCCAAGATTTGCTG
>DASRXU010000308.1:0-2695 GCA_035687365.1 Planctomycetaceae bacterium
CAAGGTCGTTTGCCGGCCGATCGTCAACGACCTCAAGAAGTTTTTCGGCGAGTCGCGCGACGCGCAAACAATCACCGAGACCGAAGCGGACGAATTCAAGCAATGGCTCTTTGGCCGAAAACTCGCCCCTGCAACAATCCACAAGCGGCTGCAAGTGGTCCGATCGTTCTTCCACGTCCTGAAACGCCGGAAGGTAATCGATACAAACCCGTTTGCCGACGTGAAGGCCGCAGCCACCGGTATTTCCGATCGACAGCGATTCGTCAAGCGAGAGGAAATCGAACTCGTGTTGGCCGCCTGCCCCGATCACCATTGGCGGCTAATCGTCGCCTTGGCGCGATACGGCGGACTGAGAACCCCAAGCGAAACGCTTTCACTGCGCTGGCAAGACATCAACTGGGAATCAAGCCGGATCATCGTGCAGTCTCCAAAGACGGCGTGCCACGGAAAAGCGACGCGAATCATGCCCCTGTTCACGGAACTGCGGCCCTACCTTGAGCGATCTTGGGATTTGGCATCGGAAGGGGCCGTCTACGTCGTTGACGAACGATTCCGAAGAGGGGCGCTGCGGGCCGGAAATTGGGCCAACAGTAATCTTCGCACGACGTTTGAGAAGATCGTCACGCGGGCGGGAGTGGAGCCCTGGCCACGATTGTTTCACAATCTCCGCGCGAGCCGGGAAACGGAGCTTGTCCAAGAGCACCCGGTCCAAGTAGTGACAAGCTGGCTGGGCAACAGCCCGGCAATCGCGCTCAAGCACTACCTGATGGTTCGCGACGCGGACTTCGAAAGGGCCCTCGAGAGAAGGCCTGAAAAAACGGCGCAAAAAACGACGCAGCAAGCGCACGTAAAGGACGGTTTCGCTCGCAATGCGTCGCACGTGGAGAACGGACCCGATTCGGGCACTGAGAAAAACCCCCGCGAAAAGCAGGGGTTTGCGAGCCGTTGCGACGCTCTGCCGTCGCGAGCGAGATTGATATCAGAAAGCCAAAGTAATCCCGCTAGGATTTGAACCTAGACTGATAGATCCAGAGTCTATCGTGCTACCGTTACACCACGGGATTGCGAGCGCGAATCTATCCGATTTGGCCGAAGCCTGCAAACCGACGTGTGCTCGAAAAAATGCCGGTCGGGACGACGATTTGTGCGAGTTTTAGCCGATCGCCGCACCTTTCAGGGCAAGCACCCGCCAGCTTACGCCGGCGGCTCGCCGGTCGAGGACGCCGATTCGCCTCGGAGCAGGACGACCAGCGGCGGGATCAGGCGCTCGAAGGCGCGGGCCCGGTGGCTCAGACGGCGCTTCACCGCGGGACCGAGCTCGCCGAAGGTGCGGTGATACTCGCGAATCAAGAAGTACGGGTCGTAGCCGAAGCCATTGGTGCCGCGCGGTTCGCGAGTCATCCGTCCGCGGCAGTAGGCCTCAACTTGGAGTCGAATCTTGCCCGACGGGTCGGCCAGAGCCACGTTGCAAACATAGCGAGCGCCGCGCCGGTCGTCGGGAACGGCGGACAACTCGTGCATGAGTTTCACGTTGTTCGATTCGTCGGTCGCTCCCGGTCCGCTGAAGCGGGCGGAATAAATTCCGGGTGCCCCGGCCAACGCGTCGACCTCGAGGCCGCTGTCTTCGCCCAGAGTCCACAGCGAAAGGCGGCGTGCCGTTTCAGACGCTTTTTTCGCCGCGTTCTCAGCGAAGGTGTGGCCATCCTCCACGACGTCGGGAACGTTGGCGAATTGCGAGACGCTGACGACGTCCAAGCCAAAGGGGACCAATAAGTCGCGGATCTCTCCCGACTTCTTGGGGTTGCGGCTGGCGACGACCAAAGGAGCGGCGGCACTCATGTTGCTGAGTGTTCCGCTCGTCGCCAGCCGTGTCAACGATCAACGCGTCGCGATCACGACGATTGGAGTTCGAACCGCACGCAGCCTAGCGCGGAACCTCGATCAGTTCCGGATAGGGATCGAAGATCCAAGTCTTCACCTTCTCGTTGGGGCCCGGGTGATGCGGAATCGTGAAGGCTTCGGCCCCGATGGCCGGCGTGCCGTCCAGTTTGATATAGGGGACCTTGGCACCGAAGAAGTTTTGGATCTGGGTGATCCGCGGATCGTCCTTCGAGTCGAACGAACCAACCGTGACGATCGACGAATAGCGATCGTGATAGACGTAGGCTTCGAAATCGTCATCGTAACCCAGGGACCGGGCGTGTCGCAGCGCCGAGCACAACTCCCAGGCGCGTTCAGCTGCCTCGCTCAGCGGCGAATTGTTCAGCGAGAACTTGCTTTCGTCGGGGTTTTCTTTGCCGACTTGGACCCGGCCTTGGAAGGTCGCCACGACGATCGAGTAACGGCCTCGGTTCGACAGCAGCGAAAACTCGCTGCCCGTGTTGAGCTTGATAATGAAGGGATCCCGGCGACGAACCGACAGTTCTTCGTCGGACAAGAGCGGATTGGTCGTCATAAAGGCGCCGCTGAGGGGCCGGGGCCGACCCTTGGTGGTGTGGAAGATGCCGCCGCTCTTGGAACGCTTGATGGCCTGGTCGGGTGAACTGAGGTCGACCGCTTCCACGTCGTTGAGGAATTCCGGTTCGAAGTTGGGGCCGAATTTGTTGTCGCCCTTGATGTAGTGCAATGTGTCTTGCGCAACCTTATCGTTGCTCGTCGCATAGTTGCCCGCCAACACGCAGATACCACCGGTCCA
>DASRXU010000309.1:0-23688 GCA_035687365.1 Planctomycetaceae bacterium
GCGCGACCCGGCGAAGTCCTTTCGGAAATGTTCGATCTGTTTGTCGAATTAGGTGCCGATGACCTGGCCCTCGACTTCCCGTATGTGTACGCCAGCGGTCGCGAGGGTTATGCCTCGCACGACCCGGCATCCCGTTCGGGATCGATCGAACCGCTGCTCGACCTCGTGCTCGCGAAAATTCCCGGTCCGGAGGTCGAGCCCGAAGCCCCGCTACAGATGATGGTGACGTCGGTCGAGTGGTCCGAATACGTCGGCCGCGTCGCGATCGGCCGCATTCAGAGCGGCACCATCCACCGCAATGAGAAAGTCGTGCTGATTCGCGCCGACGGCAAACACGAGCCGGGCGAGGTGACGGCCGTCGAACTGTTCGACAAGCTGGGCCGCAACGAAGTGCCGGAGGCGGACGCGGGTGACATCGTGGCGCTGGTCGGTCTGCCCGATCCCGAAATCGGCGACACCGTCGCATGCCGCGAGAAGCCGTCAGCGCTCAAGCGAATCAGTGTCGATGAGCCGACGTTGTCGATGGTCTTTACGATCAACAACTCGCCGCTCGCCGGCCGCGACGGAAAATACGTCACGAGCCGCCACCTGCGAACGCGTTTGCTCCGTGAGCTGGAGTCGAACGTGGCGCTACGGGTCGAAGAGACCGGCGACAAAGACTCTTTCACGGTTTCCGGCCGCGGCATTCTGCACCTCTCGATTCTCATCGAAACGATGCGCCGCGAAGGCTACGAGCTGTCAGTCGGTAAGCCGCAGGTCATTCGCAAACGGATTGACGGAGAATGGCACGAGCCGTTTGAACTTCTCGTCGTTGACGTCCCCGCCGCCGACATGGGTAAGGTGATGGAGCAGGTCGGCGTCCGCCGCGGTCAGATTCTCGAAATGGTGACCAGCGAGACGGCCCAGACGCACCTCGAGTTTTCGATTCCCGCCCGCGGACTGATTGGAATCCGCACCAAACTGCTGAACGCGACGCGCGGCGAAGCCATCATTCACCACCGCTATGAATCGTACAGGCCGATGCAGGGAGACGTGCCCAAGCGACCCAACGGCGTGCTCGTGTCGCAAGATTCGGGCAAGATCGTCGCTTTCGCCTTGGGCAAACTGCAGGAGCGGGCCGAGATGTTCGTCGCCCCCGGTGACGACGTCTACGAGGGCATGATCGTCGGCGAGAACTCGCGCGAAGGGGACATGGTCGTCAACCCGGTTCGCGAAAAGAAGCTGACCAACATGCGAGCGTCCGGCTCGGACGAGAACATTTTGCTCAAGCCGCCCCGCGAACTGACGCTGGAAGCGGCCCTCGAGTACATCGAAGAAGACGAATACGTCGAGGTCACGCCCAAAGTCGTTCGGTTGCGCAAAATCGGCCTGACGGAAGCCGACCGCAAGCGCAAGACCCGCACGCAGCGCTCCTGAGCATTTTGGCGAGCGCCGGGTATCAGCCCGCCGGTTCTTCGATGCTCGGACAATTCTCGGAACCGTCGTGATTCAATCCGCGATGACGCGCGTCGTCCTGCTTGGCGCCAGCAACATCGCCCTCTCGTTTCCGCAGATCGTGCGGCAGCTCGCAGGGGGATTGCCCGGCCCGCTGGAGATTTTTGCGGCGTTCGGGCACGGGCGATCGTATTGCGCGTCGAGCCACGTGCTGTTCCGACGATTACCGGCCATCGATCGGTGTGGGTTGTGGGCCGAGCTGGATCGAGCCGCGATTCTGCAGCCGGCGCTCACGGTCGCAGTGCTCACTGATATCGGCAACGATCTGATTTACGGATCCGCGACCGAAGTGCTCCAGCAGCATCTGACCCGGTGCCTCACGATGTTGACCCCGCATCGACCGGAACTCGTCATCACCCGCTTGCCACTGGCAAGTATCGAGCGACTTTCGGCCCTGCGCTATCATTCAACCCGGCTGGTTTTCTTTCCCAAAACGCGGGTCAGCTGGCCGGCGATGCTGGAGCGGGCCCGCGAGACGGAACGCGTGCTGTCCGAGCTGGCGAACCGCTTCTCTGCCCGACTGGTTGAACACCCGCTGGCCTGGTACGGCTTTGATCCGATTCACATCCGACAGCGAAAACGATCTGAGGCGTGGAACACGATCTTTTCCGGTTGGCCGTCTTTCGACAGTAGCCGACCTCTTCCACGTTGGTCCCGCCGCGACATGCTGCGAATACGCCTGGCCGCGCCAGCTGAACGCGTGCTCTTCAGCCGGCCGCAAATCACCTCGCAACCGGCACTCGTCACCAATGCTGTGACTCTTCATCTGTATTAGCCCGGCGAGCGGCGGGTGTCAGCCCGCCGGTTCTTCTTCGCCGCGGGTCGCGTCCCTACCGATGTGTCGCGGCAAGTTAGCAGAGCGGAGCCCCTCTTGAGGAAAGATCGTCTCTAGGTAGGAAGAAAAAGGACTCAGAACCGGCGGGCTGACACCCGCCGCTCGCCTGGTCAACTTGTAATCATCGCTGCAAGTACGCGAACAAATCGCGAACCTCTTGCGGTTTGAGCGGCTCCAGCAGACGCTCAGGCATCAGCGAATTGGGCATCGCTTTCATCTCAGCGATCTCGTTGCGTCGGACCTTGGTCCGATCGTTCTTGGGCCCGACGAGTGTGATCGTCGACGGGTCCTGATCCACAACGCAACCGGTGATCACTCGGCCGTCGTGCGTTTCGATCGCGTAGACGAGGAACTCCTTCCGCACCTGCACCGACGGATCGACGACGCTGACCAACAAGAATTCACGATCTTTGCGATTGGCTGTCGTCAGGTCCGGGCCAAGCTTGGTTCCCTCGCCGAACAGGACGTGGCACGTCGCGCAGTGTTTCTTGAACAGCTCGTGACCCGCATTCGGATTGCCGGTGGCAGCTCGCAAGTCGTTCGATAGGCGACGGATGTCAGCCAGTTTTTCCTCGGTCGTGCCCGCGCGAATGTTGCCCCAGAGTTTGCGAACCGTGGCATCGAGGTCGGCGTCCTGATACAGCGCCACGCGCCGGACTTCATCGGTGGGCACATCGGCCGCGCCAATCAATCCCTGCTCCACACGGGCCAGCAAGGCACGAGCCCACTCGCGACGGCCGAACAGCAGCGCCCGACCCTCGGCCTGCAATCCCACAGGCATTCGTGGATACTCGGCGAGCACCGCGTCGGCAATTTTTGAATCGTCGAAATGACCCAGGGTCTTGAGTGCGGCCGAGCGGAGCGCTTGATCTCGCGGATCACGTACGATGGCCAAGACGGGCTCGACGCAATCGGCGTCGCCCAATTCGCCGACGATTTGCAAGATCTCGCGCCGTCTCACGGTCGACACTTGGCGATCGGCTATTAGTTCGACCATGCGGCGATAAGCTTCCGGCGATCCGAGACGACACGCGACGCGTAACACGAGCGGATCGGTCGATCCGGCGGTCCAAATCGCGTCGAGCACCGGGCGCAGTTCCGGCGGACATTTCGGGAAGCGTCGAGCCGCGTGCTGACGTTCCGGCGTGACGACGGCGAATCGATCGTGATAGGCTCCGAGCGCCGCATTCTTCGCGGGCCGCGCACTGATCATGCTGAGCGCTTCGTTCAGATTGCTCAGGAGCGAAGCGCGGTCCGCCGCGGTCGGAGCGGCCGCAAAGACGTTCGCGGCCAGCCGAAATCCTGCCGAGGTCCCCTCCGCCGTGTATCGCTTGAGCAAGCGCCCGACGATCTCCTTGCGAATCAACGGCACGCGCCATGCGTCCCGCGATGCGAACGTGCCGACGGCGACTTCACGCGCAGCCGTTGCGTGGTTTTCAACTGCCCACCAAACAAACAATGGAATGCAGGGATCACGCTCACTGAGCGGATTCACGGCCACTTCGCGCGCAATCCTCAAACCGCAGGCCGGCGGCAATCGCTTGGCAGAACAGGCGAGTTGCGCGAGCACGACCGGGCTGTTCTCGCGCTCAGCCAATCTCCGGAGCCGGTCTTCGACCTGTTCGCTGACGTTGTGTTGGTCTCCGAGAAGGCGGACCGTCCAGGCACGCACGGCTTCCGCCGGATGATCCAGCATTTGCAACGCCAGCCATTCGTCGAAACCTCCGCTGGCATAGGCTCCCCAGAGGCACCGCAAGGCGACGATCGGATCGCTCTCCGGGATATTAAACACAGCGCGCGGCGCAACGCCCGGTTTACCTGCGACGGTGACAACGTCGTTTCTGGTCAACCTCTGGCGAAGCACGTTTGCAATCCGCGCGTCTCGGCGCTCGGCCAGCATCCGCAGCGCCCGTCGTGAATGCCAGCCGTCCCCGTGCAGCAGGATTTCGATCAGCTTATCAGAGGAGACTTCGCCACCCGCGCCGGACAAATTGGTAGCTGCGCGAAGGGAACTGATCGGACGATTGGCGGGGCGAATGCGGTAGATGCGACCATTCGACTTGTCCCAATCGGCATCCGGATCAGGGTGGGCCGTGCGTTTGTCGAACCAGTCGGCGACGTAGATGGCCCCGTCGGGCCCGGTTGTGACGTCGCTCGGCGCGAACCAGGCGTCGTTGGCTTTGAGCAGCGTCCCGCCGTGCTCCGTGCGAACGGTCGACCCTTCGTGCGTGATCGTGTGCCAGTTAACCGTGTGCCCCAGCAAGTCGGCACCGATGTACTTGCCGCGAAACGATGCGGGAAACAGATCCTCCTGATAAACGAGACCGCCGACAGTGACGTGGCCGCCCTGGAAGTTTTGGTGCGGCACGTGGTCAAAGAATCCGAACGCGTAGGGATTGTGCAGCTCGCCGTGCTTTTGAAACTGCTTAACGTAATAGGCGCCCTGCAGTCCGTGCACCATCAGGTAGCCGCCGAAGTTCGTGCTGAAGTAAAGCTGGCCGTTCTCGTCGAAGTCGAGCCCCCACGAGTTGCCGCCCCCTTCGCAGAACAACTCGAATTCGTGCGTGAGCGGCTGGTAGCGCCACACGCCCTGCTCGAAGTCGATCCCGCGAATATGCGCGGTGATGTTGGTCCCCTGCGTGCCGTAGAGCCAGCCGTCCGGGCCCCAGGTGAGCGAGTTGGCAAGCGAACTCGTGTCTTCCATCCCGAAGCCGGACAGCAGCACTTCGGGATCGCCGTCGGGAATGTCGTCGTGATTCCGATCGGGATAGAACAACAGATACGGCACATTGAGCACGAACACGCCGCCGTAGCCGAAGGCGATTCCGGTCGTGAGATTCAGTCCGCGGACAAAATCACGCGACTGGTCGACGCGACCGTCGCCGTTGACGTCGTCCAAAATCGTGATCCTGTCAGCCCCCTTCGGCCCGCGTGGCGGCGGCTCGGGGACACGGTCGTAAACGGTCCGCGAGTAGCGGTCGACCTTCACTCGCTTGAGGCCGGCCGGATTTGGGTACTGCAAATACTGCACGACCCACAGCCGGCCCCGATCGTCGAACTCGATACAAACCGGCTGACGCACGTGGGGCTCGGCCGCCACGAGGTCGACCGCGAAACCCGGCGCCGGCGTCATCTTCGACGCGGCGACCTCGGACGAGTAACCTTGCGCGGCAACGCGAGTGCTGCTGCCCAGCAGACCCAAGACGATGACCGTCGCGAGGATCGTGCCGTTGAGTCGGCCAGAGCAGTCTAAGAGGTAGCCGCGAAACATCAGTGCAAACCAGGCGAGCCGCCAGCGTGAGCTGGCGGGTGCTTTATCGAGGCGGGAAGTCGAAGTAAACCGGCAAGCAATTTCAAGCTCTTAGTTCGGCAATCGATTGTCAAGGACCAATGCGTGCGTGCCCGCTATCAATTGCGATCGAACCACAACCGCTTTGCATTCTCACCGGCAATCTGATTTATCGCGTCACCAGGAACGGGAAGTCGCCCCTCGAGCAACAGGCGCAAGTCGGCGACGTAGTCCTGCTGCGATCCCACAACGGGATAATTCGAGCCCCAGATGATGCGTCGCGCCCCGAAGACGCCGACCGCGCGCTCGATCAACGGATAAAGCGGCTCATGCGGATAGGGACAAAACATGGTCATGCCGGAGAGCTGTAGGTAGACGTTGGAAAACCGAGCCAACTCGAGCACCGCGTTCGCTGACTCGTCCAGATCCGATCCGATCAAGGTCGGATTTCCCAAGTGCGTGATGACGAGGCGAGTAAACGGCGCGCTCTGGAGCGACTGTTGCAGGCGCGGAAGAATCGGCAGGACGCCCTGCGGCGTGTATAACACGATAGCCAAACCGAGATCGCCCGCGAGTGAAAACAAATCCGGATTGGCTAACAGCGCCTCGGAAGTCAGTCTCAATCCTTGAAAGCTGCGCGACGCCACCCAGCCTGCGAGCGTCTCCGCCGCATTTTCTACGGTGTGATCGATCAACAACACGCCCGCAAAATGCTCGGGGTCAGAGGCAACGACCGAGCGGATGTACGAATTGTCGAACTCGCCCAAGTGCTGCACGAGCACGGCTCGCGAAACGCCGCCGGTAGCCATCGCCTCGCGGACTTTTTCGATCGGCTCATACTTTGACAAGCCGCAATGCGCGTAGGCGTCGATGATTTCCATTACGACTCGCGAATCTGCAGTTGCGTCGTCCGCGGCAAAAGCAGGCGCAAAGCGACAATCACGGCCAGCGCCCCCACCGCCACCCATTTCCAAAACGCCGGGCCGAACACCACCGTTGCGTTGAACATCATGAAGGCGAAGATGGCCTGAACCGTCCAATAATAGGCCGGCGACGCCACCCGCCCGGCCAGGCTGCGTCGCCACCACAGAACGACGTCCGCCAGCCACAGCAGCGTGAAAACATAATTGAAGTAAAGCCCCGCCCCAAACTCGAAGCCCACGACCTCGAACGTGCGGCGGGCGGCGTGCTCAACCGCGGCCGCGTGACTCCAGTGATGCAGAAACTGAAACGCGAACGCGACGTGTACCAAATAAATCGCGAAACCAACCGTCCACGCCCAGCGGGCCCAGCGATCGCGGCGAACGGGGTCGGCAATCAAGACGTCGGCGGCCAACCGCAGGAGATAAAACGCCACCACCACGCGGGCCGACCAAGCAATCAGCAGTTCACCCATGGGTCTCTCAGGATCTCGGTGTGCCGCAGATATTCTGCCATGCGGACGCATCGCTGATCCAGCCGCACGGTGAGGCAAGGGGCCTGCGCCAAGGTTAGCGCCGGAAAAAGGCGGCAAACAAAGCGGCGGTTATCGCTTCCCGGCAGGACGCGCACTCTTCGGCGTCGTCTTCTTCGCGGAGACGGATTTGCCGGCCCTCCGCATGGCAGCCGCCTTCTTGGCGGGAGCTTTCTGTCGCGAGCCGAGGGCTCTTTCGCAGTTCTCGATGTATTTCTTGGCACTCACCTGTCGGATTGTTTGCCCGATGATGTCGAGAGCCAGATCTTCGACCTTTTTAAATCGCAGGCACGCCTTTCCCATGTCGAACTTCTTGCCCGCTTTTTTCCACTCGGCCTCGAACCACTTCCGTTGGGCTGTATCGCCGTAGAGGCACATGAGGTACAGCGCCATGTGGTTCTTCTGCGACGCGAGATTCGCGAAGGGAAGCGGCATGCAAGGGTCGCAGTGGTAGCCGGGCGGGTAGAGGCTGTGCGGGACGTAATAGCCGATCATCCCGTACGTCATGCCCTCTTCAAAGTCGTCGTCAAGGTTCTTCAGGACCACTTCGCGCACTGCCTGGATGGCCGCGCGCCGATCCTCTGGCAACTCAGCCAGATATTCTTTAACAGTCTTCGCTTTGCTTTGAACCATGGAACGTCCTTTGTCTTCGAATGCGCAAGCCTCAGCGATTGCTCGGCTGTCTGGGTGCCTTCTTCACGTACTGAGGCTGATAGAGCTGCATCACGAAATCGCCCGGCGCCTTGAAGTGGGTCACCAATCCGTAGCCCAGATCCTGCACGGCGTCGACGAATTCCACGCCCCGCCCTTTTAGCTCGGCGACGGTCTTGTGAACGTCGTCACAGTAAAAGGCGATGCTCGGCGTGCCGGACGCTTCGCCCTCTTCTGAGCTTGCCGGGTGGCACCCCATATCGGCTTCAGGCAGGTCGAAGATCAGCCAGCCGCCTCCCACGTCGGTATAAGATGTCAGGCCCAACTTGTCGCGCAGAAACGCCCGCAGCTCGTCCGCCTGGGACGAGTAGAACATGGTGTGCACGCCGCGAATCATTGCTGTCTCCAGCCTTCTCCCACGATGATCGATCTCGCTGCCGAGGCTACTGCAACGAGAGTCGTCGTTCAAGCAGTGATCCTTTTATAATGCGCGGGCCGGGATTCGCCGGACGTCTTGAACATTCCCAGGCGTAAATCGAACAAAAAGGCGTCACAGGACACAAAGGTGATTTGGCCCATGCAACTGTGGAACACGCATCCGTCCTTCACGATTTTGGCGGCGGCCTCGATTCTCGCCTGTGTGCCGAGTCCGATGGTCTCCGCCCAATCCCAGAGGCAAACGATGGCCAAGCACACGGCAGGGGCGAGCGCGCCCGCGAGCACTTCCTCGGCGAATCACGTGCGCGCTTCGCTCCGGCAGCCCGAGTTCCTCGAGCAATACGCGGCCACCCATCGGTTTGGCAACGGGCGTCCGACGAATGTCGAAATCACACGCACGGGCGACGCCGTGTTGTTTCTGCGCTCCGGGCCTCGCAGCGCTAAACGCGACCTTTATGAATTCAACGTGGCGACCGGCGCTGAACGGGTACTGGCGACCGCCGCACAATTGCTGGGGGGCGCCCAAGAACAATTGTCGGCCGAGGAGAAGGCGCGACGCGAGCGGATGCGGCTGTCGGCGGGCGGCATCGCGTCGTTTGCGATCTCGGACGACGGCCGCACGGTTTTAGTGCCGCTGTCCGGAAAGCTCTTTCTCGTCGACAGAGCGACTGGCGCCATTCGCGAGTTGACCAGCAAGTCGGGCTCGCCGATCGACGCGCAGTTCTCCCCGGATGGCAAACTCGTGGCCTGTGTGCGCGACGGCGAGCTGTACGTCATTGACCTCGCGAGCGGTCATGAAAAGAGGCTGACACACGGGGCGAGCGCCACGCTCACGCACGGGCTGGCGGAATTTGTAGCTCAAGAAGAGATGGGCCGCATGCACGGCTACTGGTGGTCGCCCGACAGTCGGACGCTCGTCTACCAAGAGACGAACACGGCCGACGTCGAAGAGTTGCTAATTCCTGATCCGGCGCACCCCGAACGACCGCCGCAAACTGAACGCTACCCGCGACCGGGCAAGAACAACGCGCGCGTTCGCTTGGGCGTGGTCGCCGTCACCGGTGGCGCAACCAAATGGCTCGATTGGGACCACGATGCGTTTCCTTACTTGGCTCGCGTTTCGTGGGCGAAGAATACGCCGCTCGTAATCCTGGTGCAAAATCGCGAGCAGACTTTGGAAGTGTTGTACGAGGTCGATCCCACCACTGGGCACACGCAGGAACTGCTTCGCGAAGCCGACGACGCGTGGGTCAATCTCGACGACGGGCACATGCCGAAATGGCTTCGCGACGGAAAATCGTTCCTCTGGTCGACGGAGCGACGCGGCGGGTGGCAACTCGAACTCCACAACCGGGACGGCAGCCTGGCCCGCGTCCTCACGCCGCCGGAACTCAACTACCGGCACCTAATCGGCATCGACGAGTCGGCCGGCACGGCCCTGTTCGGGGCCGGCGAAGATCCGACACAGACACAGATCTACCGCGTCTCTTTGAACAAAGAGTCGCCGCCCGAGCAATTGACGCACGAACCGGGAGTGCACGGCGCTGTCCTCTCAGAAGAGAGCGGCGTCAGCGTTCGCAGCGCCCAGTCGCTGACGAGCGAGTCAAAGCAGGTTGTCTATCGACGCGACGGAAGTGCCGTTGGCGAACTGACCAGTGTCGCCGAGCGGCCCAGCCTCGAACCGATCGTCGAATTGGTGACGGTCGGCAGCGAGCCGCAACTGCACGCCGCCATCGTTCGCCCGCACGACTTCGAGGCTGGCAAACACTATCCGGTGATCGTCAGCGTCTATGCCGGACCGCATTCGCAAATGGTCACCGCCTCGCGGGCCCACTATCTTCTCGACGGCTGGCTCGCCAATCAGGGATTCATCGTCGTCTCGATCGACGGTCGGGGCACGCCGGCCCGCGGTCGCGCCTGGGAGCGCGCCATCAAGGACAATTTCATCGAGTTTCCGCTCGCCGACCAGGTCCGCGGCCTGCAGGCGTTGGGAGCCAAGTTCCCGGAACTCGACTTGAAGCGCGTCGGCATCTTCGGCTGGTCCTTCGGCGGTTACTTCACCGCGATGGCCGTGACCAAGCGTCCCGATGTCTATCACGCCGGCGTCGCCGGTGCGCCCGTCACTGACTGGCTCGATTACGACACGCACTACACCGAACGCTACCTCGGCGTGCCGACCAAAAGTTTACACCCGTACCAGGTCAGCTCAGTGCTCGAAGTAGCCCACGAACTCCACCGTCCCCTGCTGCTGATCCACGGCACCGCCGACGACAACGTCTTTTTTCTGCACAGCATCCGCCTGGCTGACACGCTCTTCCGCGCCGGCCGAGAGTTCGAATTCCTCCCACTCGCCGGCCAGACGCACATGGTGAGCAAGCCGCCCGAGGTACGCGAGCTTTATACGCGCATTGCGACGTATTTCTTGGAGCATTTACGGTGAGGCGTTGCTCCGCGGCGAGCTCCCACAAACACATCCGCACTACTGCCGGCAAAGCCACGTCGTGCGACGGGTGGTGCTGTCGACCTCGATCAATCGCGCCTGGTGCACCTTCGTCGCGAATTGCTGAATGGGGCATTCCTGAGCGTTGACCGGGCAATGAAAGTCGCGAGTCAACTCGCCTTTTTCGACCACGCGGCGGGCATCCGGGTGGTCAACGCAGATATGAAAGGTGCGCACCGCAACGTCAGGTCCAAACTGAAACTCAGGATGGGCCAGCAAGTGTTGGAAGAGTTCTAATTGCGCTTCCCGCACGTCGACTTGCGGATCGTCAAACGGCAAGTCCTCACTGACGATCGGAAGCTTCCGCCAAACGCGATCCCCGCCTTCCTCCGTGTGATTCACGTACGCGCAAGAGTCTTGGCGCCGATCTAAGAGCACGGCCACGTCCGAACGCGAGGCAAGCGGCAGCCCTGACCACCACGTTTCCACTTCGCGTCGCTCGTCATCGCTGCATTTGTCGAGGAACTCTGCGGGCAAGGACTGGGCATGCATTTCGGTTTCCTTCGAATCCACGATTCGCTCACTCGTGACCCGCCAAACAGACGAGACGATCAGGCCAAGCTCTTCATGGTGGCGACAATCAGCTCGCACTTGCTCCTGGATTCAGTTCCCGCAGCCGCTGCGACCACCAAACGACAAGCCGGTTGGCTCCGGCCAATTGCTGTTCGCTGAATTGCGGAATGATTTCATTCCAGGGAAGGACAAATCCCGCAAGTTTGGGCGCCCCGTCTTCATGGACGATGAGCAATGGATGCAGTTGTCTTGTCCGAAGCAAAAGTACGAGGAGCCAAAATGGGTCCTGGTAGCCAGCGTCAAGGACTCGAACGGCCGTGTCAATGTCGCTCAACCGCAATCGGGCGAGAAGTGCGAGCGGCACGCCTCGTTCGTCGTCGGTCAGGCGGGCACCGCCATAAATCAACGAGGCGACTTGTGCATCCGACCCTCGGGCCAAGGTGCCAAAGAGGGCCTTCTGATCATCGGGTGTTAAGTTCACCGAGTCTGTCCCTGAGATTAATCGATGGGTTCAATCACGTTTCCAGCCGATCCCGGCATCTCGCGGGTTTTCCGGTAGGATTGAACCACTTCAATCAACTGATCGTTGACGAGATTTCCGTGTCCCGGATTGCGTCGGGGCAACCTCGCATAATCATCCGCTTCGCGGTGTCGGGATTTACGCCGCACCCCGCTGAAGCTAGTCATGTTAACTCGTTTATTCGTCGAGTGCCGGCACAATTCCGATCGAAAATGTGTCGCAATGACTCTCGTCGGGCTACTCGATCCCGCGTCACCCTCGCTCCGCCGACTCTGCCCCATCTTCAAAGATCTGCTCGATCGGCGCCGCGAACAGCCGGGCGATTTTGAAGGCCAGCGGCAAGCTCGGGTCGTACTTGCCGGTTTCGATGGCGTTCACCGTTTGACGCGAAACGTCGAGCCGCTGGGCCAGGTCGGCCTGGGACCAGTTTCGTTCCGCTCGAAGCACTCGCAAACGGTTCTTCATAGATATTGGTTACTGGTAACGCCGCGATGCGATCAGGTAGCCGATAGCCCACGACACGAGTTGCACCGGATAGAAGTAGGCCCAATTGAGTTCCGGCAGGCCGATGCGGGCGTGCTGAAGTTGGCCATAGATCACGGCCACAAACAGCCCGCTGACGAACGCGGCACACATGGCATCTAAATGGATGCGCCGTTGTAGTTCGTCGAGGCACTGGATCGCCCGCATAATGGCCCACGCCAGCGCGGCGAGCGGCAACACGGGCAGAATCGCTAGCGCCACGCGCAGACCGGGCCCCGGCTCGGCGAGGCGATTCACGACTGACGCCGCGATCATCAATCCGCCGGCCAACAGGGCCAGCCCGAACAGTCGGAGCCGGCTGGGCCCATTCAGTCGGCTTCGGCCAGAATCATTCGCCATGGCTGTCTCACTTATTTTTCGCGCGGCCCATCGGCACGGCGAGATACGGGACAAAGAGGGCGACGATCATCAGCAGGCCGACCGTCACCTCGAGCAGTTCTTTGCTCAATGATCCAGCTGGGGCGGACCGTTTGAACCATGCGGCAACAATCATCAGGGCGGCCGCCGCCAGGGCGACGACGATCGCCAGAGCCGGTCGGCTTGAACGGGGTTTGGTTGGGGTCGAATTCATCGAATTCTCCTGAGAAATACGAGTGAAATGTTGATTATTGCCACTTGACTCAATGTAAAGCACAATCGACATTATGTCAAGTTTACTTTACATACAAATCCTCGAAAACTCAGGCAACAAACAATCCATCTCGACGTCCGAAAACGGCGAGTAAACGCGGACCGATGTCGTAGAATGCTGGCATCTCGAAGGCGATTGATTGCCAGGCAGAGCGCTGCAGCGGAGGAACGACGAGTGACGAACGGCGGAAGGATTTCTCAGAACAAGCCGATCGCGAAGGCGGCCTTCTCCCAACGTGCCGATCTCGGTCTCGGCTTGATGATTCGTCCGGGTCGAACGGCGGGCGCTCGACCACGAGTCGTTCAGTCGACTGAAGACGCGACCGTGTTCGGCCTCGGCGCGCGGGATCTTTACGACGCCGTTCTGACCCGCGACCGACGCTTCGACGGGCGGATGTTCGTGGGTGTGAGCTCGACGCGTATTTATTGTCGGCCGATTTGCACGGTTCGACCGCCGCGATTTGAAAACTGCTCGTTCTATCGCAAGGCAGCGGCCGCCGAAGCCGCCGGCTTTCGCCCGTGCCTCCGCTGTCGTCCCGAGTTGGCCCCCGGATCGTCCGCGCCGGTCGATGCGATTTCTCGTTTGGCGACATTGGCCATTCGACGAATTGAGGATGGAGCCCTCTCCGAATTGAGTCTCGATGAATTGGCTGCTGAATTCGGAGTGACCGCCCGACATCTGCGTCGAGCCGTCCATCAGGAGGCGGGACTGAGCCCAGTCGAGTTGGCTCAGACCCAACGTCTGCTCCTCGCAAAGCAACTCCTCACCGACACGGAAATGTCGGTCACCGAAGTGGCGTTCGCCGCCGGATTCGAAAGTCTGCGGCGGTTTAACGCCTCGTTCAAAGAACGCTATCGATTAACACCGACGTCGCTGCGCCGATCAACGAACGGACGCAAAGTTGATCGGGACGACGCTTACAGTTTTGATCTCGCCGTTCGCCCGCCTTTCGACTTGGCCCCGCTGCTCGCGTTTTGGGAAGCCCGCGCGACTCCAGGCGTGGAGCAAGTCGCGGAGGGCTGGTACCGCCGAACGGCCGTCGTTGGTGATCATTCCGGATGGGTGGCCGTGGGACCTGGCCGAAAAGATCACACGGTTCAAGTCTTGGTGTCGACCGGACTGGGTCCGGCTTTGCCATCGGTGTTGTCACGACTCAAGGCGATGCTCGACGTGCGTGCCGATCCAATCGGAGTCGCCGAGCGTCTCTCCGAAGATTCGTTGCTGGCGCCGCTGCTCGAGCAGTGGCCGGGCCTGCGCGTGCCGGGAACTTTCGACGGATTCGAGTGCGGCATTCGAGCAATTCTCGGGCAACAGATCAGTGTGCGCGCGGCAACAACATTCTCGGGTCGATTGGCCAGCCGTTTCGGGCGAGCCCACTCAACTCCGTACGAAGCACTAACAATCGCCTTCCCATCGCCGAGCGCGTTGGCAACGGCCGGCGTTCCCGACCTGCGAGCCTTGGGTTTGACAGCCCGTCGTGCGGAAACCGTGAAAGGCTTCGCGATGGCAGTCGCGGACGGCAAAGTGCGATTGGATGCCGGAGCCGACCCAGAGCGGGTTCGCGCCGCGCTGCTCGATCTTCCCGGCGTCGGAGAATGGACTGTCGAATACCTCCTATTGCGAGCCGTCGGCTGGCCGGACGCCTTTCCCGCGACCGACCTCGGCCTCGTCAAAGCCTCCGGTCTCACACCGGCAGAACTGCGAGTCAGAGCAGATCGTTGGCGGCCGTGGCGGAGCTACGCTGCCGTTTTATTGTGGAATTCACTCGGGAGCCTTCACGCCGGCGGTCCAACCGATCGTCGACTGAGTGCAAAAAAAGGATAAAGGGAGCAATCAAGTGATCGATTTGTATCAGAGCGAGTTCGAATCCCCGGTCGGCGTCGTTTCTGTCGTGTCGGATGGCACGAACTTGCGAGTTGTCGAGTTCGAAGGTCACGAGGATCGGTGGCAGCGGCTGTTGGCGCGTTACTATGACGACTATACGCTGCACTCGATGGCAAAGCCCAACGACTCGGTCGTCCGGTTGAAGGACTACTTCGCCGGCGACCTCCACGCTGTGGACGACCTTGCCGTCGCCTCGAACGGCACCGCGTTCCAACAACAAGTCTGGGCCGCCCTGCGGACGATTCCAGCCGGCACGACCGTCTCTTACGGAACGATCGCCGCTCGCATCGGTCGACCGACGGCCTTTCGCGCGGTCGGCCTGGCCAACGGATCCAATCCCATCGCGATCGTCGTCCCCTGCCATCGCGTCATCGGGTCGGACAACAGCCTGACTGGATACGGCGGCGGCATCGAGCGAAAACAATGGCTCCTGCGGCACGAGGGCGTCGTCCTTCCGGCCGACAGCGCTCGTCCGCGTCGCAATCAACTTTCGCTCATCCCTGCGTGACCGCTGTCGCCCTGAGCATCGCCGCTGCCGAATCCCGGCCGAATCGTTTCTGCGCTCGACGCACCACCGGGTAGCCGAGCCGCGTCAAGAAATGGTTCGGTCTGGAGAAGGCGCGGATGTCGTAATAGACACTGTCGTCAGCCCGGTCCCACTCGATCAAGAATCGCTCTTCACCACTCTCGACGTGCCCGGGCAACGTGCCATACGCGAAGCCGAATCTGCTGACCGGTCCCGACTCCTCAACGACATAGACGATGCGGCACGCGTTGAGCCACCACAGACCGACGGCCCGCCCCAACACCGCGACGACCGCGCCGGGCTGAATCGGCGTGTCGGACGGCCAAGCCTCGACCCACCCCAGCCGAAACTGTTCCCACCGCCGCAACGCGGCCTTCGCCAGGCCGAATACCGCCTCGCCTTCGCCCAGCTTGATGCGGGTGGAATCGACGTCATAGCCATCAGGCGGAGTTTCGGCACTCGCTGCGATTCCCGCATAGCTGAACGGCAGATTCACCTGCGTCGCCAAGAACCGGCGGATCGAATCGGCGGACGGCTTTTGCAGCGACACCATTCCGACCTTCATTCTCACTCCACTACCGACCCAAGCACGGCGCGGCCTTTGCATCGATCAGCAATACAGCAATAAGAGGCTGCGATCGAATCGTATCGGTAACAGAACCGGCTTCCCAACGCGGAGTTAACCCAAGTCGATGTCGCCACCAGTCATCCATGCTCCGCGGGGATCGAACGCTTCCGTCGTGCTGCTAACAGGCGCCTCGGGTTACGTCGGCGGGCGGCTGATTCCGCTGCTCGAACGCCAATCCTCTCGAGAACAGCCGATTCTACTGCGTTGCCTCGCGCGAAACCCCGACAAGCTGCGGCCGTCCGTCCAACCGTCCACGCAAATTGTTCAGGGCGACGTGCTTGATCCGTCGTCATTGAAGACAGCGCTTCAAGGCGTTTGCACGGCCTACTACCTCGTGCATCTGATGGGCCAGTCGCAGGATTTCGAGAAGGAAGATCGACTCGCGGCGACCAATTTTGCTCAAGCCGCCAAACAAGCCGGTCTGCGGCGAATCATCTACCTCGGCGGTTTGGGCGACGACTCTGATCCCAAACTTTCGCCTCACCTGCGCAGCCGCCACGAGGTCGGCCAAATTCTGCGTGACTCGGGCGTCGAAACGATCGAGTTCCGGGCCGGAATGGTCATCGGCGGCGGCAGTACGTCGTACCAGCTGATGAAATCACTGACCGACCGACTGCCCGTCATGCTTTGTCCACGTTGGCTCGCCACAGCCACGCAGCCGATCGCCATCGACGACGTGTTGGCTTACTTGCTGGCCGCGAAGGATCTGCCTGCGGGCACCAGCCGCATCTTCGAGATCGCGGGCCCCGATGTCGTGTCCTACGGCGACTTGATTCGCGAATACGCTCGACAAAAGGGGCTCAGTCGCTGGCTGATCTCGGTCCCGGTCCTCACGCCCTATCTTTCGGGACTCTGGCTGGCCCTCGTGACTCCCGCCACCTACGAAGTCGGCCGCCACTTGATCGAAGGCTTGAAAAGCCCCACGGTTGTGCGGGACAAGACGGCTCTGGATGTCTTCCCGATTCGCCCGATTGGAGTGAAAGCCGCCCTCCAACACGCGATCGCTAACACGACCGAGTAATCGCTCTCCTGCAACGTCATAGGACGTCCGATTCACCAAGATCATTTTTTGGCGGCTCGCTCGAGCAAGTATCCGATGTAATCGGGCAAATCGCCGAGCTGCACGTGCTCGAGCAGCGTCTTGCCTTTGGGACCAGGAAGGCTCGCATCCGCACCGGTTTCGAGCAGCGCTGCCACCTGATCGCCGTACCCACGAAATGCCGCTCGCCATAAAGCAGTACGCCCGAGCCCATCCTGTTCATTGAAGTCGGCGGGAACAGGCGTCGCGTGCGCCCATTTATCGGAAGTCACTCCGGGATGAAGCACGCCATGCAGTGATGCAAACTCGAATTCGACAGTCTGTCGCAACCGGAGCCGCTTTCGCAGTTCCTCTCCGATCGGATGAGCGACATCCGGCGGGACAAAGAGATGACAGCTCACCTCGAGGCAGCAAAACGGCGAACCTTGAGGCAGAAAATGTAAATTGGCCCAGGTCCGAACGGCCGTCGGCACCCGCCCACACGTCTCGATCTGTTCCACGCGTCAGAGGAGGCCGCGTTGCCTGAGATGAAAGACGCGACTCGCGATTTCCTCAATCAGTCGCTTGAGACGTTCACGCTCGCGCGGATTTCGGAGCTTCATTCGGAACGAGCGACGGAGCGCTCGCAATAGTGGTCGGCGTTGGAGAAAGTCTTTTCTACGTCTCGACCATAGTGCTTTCGCGATAATGGGTCCAGCGGACTGTTTTGCAGATTAACTTTGCATTGCAAAGTTGATCCGGTACAATCAAGCCATGAGCACGATGAATCAAAAATCCGGGCTGCGGTTTTGGGGATGGATGGTGTTCGCGTTCTTGCTGGGTTGCGTGATCGGCGCGGGCGGCCTCTTCGTTCTGCTGTGTGTGCTGCAAGCCATGATTAGCTAGACGCCGGCGTGAGCAAGTTAACGAAAGGTCCGCCCGCTGACGCAGGCGGCTCGGGGGCGTGAGTGCCAGCGATCTTTCCTTCCCTCCCCGCGACCACGCTGCGGAGTTGCGTAGAATAGTTACACGCGACACACCTGCCTGGAGGAACATCGAAATGACTGCAGATCAGACGGCCGGTCTTCGCGAGCATGTGCTCGAACTGCTGAAGGGCGGAAGCGCCCATTTGGATTTTGAAAAGGCGATCGCCGGATTGCCGACGGCTCTGCGCGGCGCGAAGCCGCCGGGCGTCCCGCACACTCCTTGGCGGCTGTTGGAGCACCTGCGCCTTGCCCAGTGGGACATCTTGGAGTTCACGCGCAATCCGCAGCACGTTTCGCCACCGTGGCCGGAGGGCTATTGGCCTGCCGGCGATGCTCCGCCCGACGACGCGGCCTGGGACCGTAGCGTGGCGGGCTTCCGCGCCGACCTGCGGGCGATGCAGAGCCTGGTGGCTGACCCGGCCACGGACCTGTTCACGCCGCTGCCGCACGGGGACGGTCAGACGACGCTCCGCGAGGCGCTGCTGGTCGCCGACCACAACGCCTATCATCTCGGTCAGTTGATCGTGGTCCGGCGGCTGTTGGGGGCCTGGAAAGAAGACGGATAGAGTCGTCCACACGCAAGCGATCTCGGCACCTCGCGGGGGCCGAAGCGCAGCTACGGAAGCGTGCGGTCCCAAACAGAGCTTGGGACCGAGAAAATGCGCGGCAAAGGACGGCCCGATGGATGTTGGCGTCGCTCTGCTTCATTGGGCTGCTGAGCCTAGCGATGCGGTTGGCCCCGACTAGAATTACGGCGCGCAATCTGCTGCAGCACGCTGGAACCTCCCGGCGCTTTCTCGGTCCCCGATTGAGCATGCCAGCAGAGGATCTCAGACACGGAAGGAAATTCTCCGATGAGCTATCACCTCCGACTTGCCGTTACGTGCCTGGCCCTCTTAGCATCGACGGCCCTTTCCGCCGCGGCCGCACGGGCCGACGGTCCGCATTCCAGCCGCACTCTCACCGGCCAGAACGCTTTGGGTGACTGGACGACCGACGCGCCGGGTGTCCGCCGAAAAGTCACGGTGGACGACCTGGGCAAGCCCTACGACACACCCTCGGCCGACAATCACCCCCACGTCGTCAGTCGTCCCGAAGGAGCCTGGCCTAAGGTGCCCGAAGGCTTCGCAGTGACGGAGTATGCCACGCAATTCGAGGAGCCACGCGTTATCGTCCGCGCTCCGAATGGCGACCTCTTCGTGGCCGAGAGCCGCGCCAACCGTATCCGAATCCTGCGCGATGCCGACGGCGACGGCAAACCCGATCTCAATCAGGTCTTCGCCACCGGCTTGAACCGGCCGTTCGGAATCGCCTTTTACCCCGTCGGCCCCGAGCCGAAGTACATTTACGTCGGGAACAGCGACTCCGTTGTCCGCTTCCCGTATGCGAACGGCGACACGAAGGTTTCGGGCAAGCCCGAGACGATCATTGGGAACATCCCTAGCGGAAACGAGAGTGTCGGCGGCGGTGGGCACTGGACGCGCGATCTGGAATTGTCGCCCGACGGCCGCACTCTGTATGTCTCGGTCGGCTCCCGCTCGAACGTTGATGATGACGAACGCGAAACCCGCCGGGCCAACATCCTCGCGTTCGACCCTGATGGCAAGAACGAGCGCGTCTTCGCGTACGGCATCCGCAACCCGGTCGGCCTCGCCACACATCCGAAGACCGGCCAGCTCTGGACGTCGGTCAATGAGCGCGATTTGTTGGGCGACAACCTGGTGCCCGACTACATCACGCACGTCGAAGAGGGCGGCTTCTACGGCTGGCCCTGGTACTACATCGGCCCGCACCAGGATCCGCGACACGCAGGAAAGCATCCCGAGCTGAAGGACAAAGTGATCATCCCCGACGTGCTCTTGCAATCGCACATGGCCTCGCTCGACCTGACGTTCTACGACGGCGACAAATTCCCCGCCGAGTACCATCACGACTGCTTCGCCTCGGAGCACGGCTCGTGGAACCGAGCCCGACGCGGCGGCTACAAAGTCATCCGAGTGCCGATGAAGGACGGCAAGGCAACCGGCGAGTTTGAGGACTTTCTGGTGGGGTTCGTCACCAAGGAGGGCAACGTGTGGGGCCGCCCGGTAGGTGTAGCCGTCGCCAAAGACGGGGCGTTGATGGTGACCGATGACGCCTCGGGGACGGTCTGGCGCGTGGCGTACACGGGGAAGAAGTAAGACGAGACCGACCTCACCCCGGCGACTTTCATTGCGACTTCGGCAGAGCGCGACTTCAGCGAAGTCTGCTAGCTGGGAAGCGAGACGTTGTGGTAGATGTCCTGCACGTCGTCGCATTCATGCAGCATTTCAAGAAACCTCTCGAACATCGCCAGATCTTCCGCGCTGAGCGTCTTGGTGGCCTGCGGGAGAAACGTGATCTCTTGAGTTTCCAGCTCGACGTTAGGGAGGGCCTCGAGCAGAGCCGTCTTGGCTTTGTAGAACTCGGCCGGAGGGGCGAAGATCGTAATGTAGCCGTCTTTACTTTCGACCTCTTCGACGGCGACGTCCGCGCCAAACATGGCCTCGAGCACCTGGTTTTCGTTGTCTCCCTTGAACGAGAGAACGGCCACGTGGTCGAACGACATGGCGACGGAGCCGTTTGCCGCCAACTTGGAACCGGTCTTCGTGAAACAACTGCGGACTTCGGAGATCGTCCGTTGATTGTTGTCGGTCAAACAATCGACGATGACTAAGGCGCCGCCGGGAGCAAATCCTTCGTAACGCGCCGGCTGAAAGTCCTCACCCCCGCCGCCCTTCGCCTTCTGGATCGCCTTTTCGATCACATGGCTCGGGACGTTTTCGCTCTTGGCCTTTTCGACGATGCTGCGGAGGACCGGATTGGCGTGGGGGTCGGGCACGCCATTCTTGGCCGCCACGTACAACTTCTTGCCGTACTTGGCGTAGAGCTTGGATTTCGAAGCAGCCGTCTTGAAGATCGATTGCTTGCGATTCTCGAAATTTCTTCCCATACGAATTCTGGCTCTTCACATCTGATGCGAGCGAGGCGGACGCCACACTCAAATGGCTAGCTTTTGTATCCGTGAGTTCCGCGCATCGGCAACGTAGAGATGATGATTGCTATCGAAAGCCAGTCCATGTGGCAATCGAAATTGGCCCTGTGCGGACCCTTCGCCACCCACTCGGCAAACAAAACGCCCTTCCGGCGTAAAGTGATGGATGTAGTGGTTGGTCGAACTCACCCACACATGATCCCTGTAGTCAACCGCGATGGCCAGCGGACCTGGCATGTACTTGTGGCCGCCAAAGTGACCCGGCCCCACTTTGTTATCTCCCCAGGCGAGCAGAAATGTGCCATCGGGCTTAAATTTCTGCACGCGACCGAGGGAAGCCTCTGTCGTGTAGAGTTCGCCCTGACCGTTGAAGGCCAGAAAGTGCGGGCCGCCGCCCCGGCCTTTCGGAGATGCGTTTCCGCCAAATTCGCCCGTCGCCACGCCGTGTTTGCCCCAAGCGCTCAGGGGTTCGCCCTTGGGAGAGAGTCGCTGCACGCGTTGGTTCGCCTGATCGGCAACGTAGACCGATCCATCTCGCGCCACAGCGACACCACCAGGCTGGTTGAACTCTCCTGGCGCAGTCCCTTGCTTGCCAAACTCTCTGACTACTTTTCCAGCCGGATCGTAAACGGCAACCTTGTGCTTCATCATGTGTGAGACATAAAGCAGGCCGTCTTGGTCCAAAGCCAGACCGCCGGGCATTGGGTCGGTCTCGAAGGATCCCAAAAATCGCCCCTCTTGATCGAATCGCTGCACACGCGACTTGGCTGCGGCGTTCGACTGTCGAAAGTCGGTGACGAGGACCTCCTGTTTTTGGTTCACCGCGACGGCAATCGGGATGTCAAACTCTCCGTTGCCGTGCCCATTTTTCCCCCAGCTCAGCACCACCCGGGGAGCTGGCGTGGATTCATCCCGACCCCGATCTTGACCCCAGAGTGGCCGCGCCATGAGCGACGCGATCCCACAGCCGCCGAGGCGGACGAAATCCCGGCGTTGCATCATCCGGCGACTCACATTTGGTAAGGATCGGGAACAGCCTGCCGAGATTTAATGGTGACACGCGTTCGGGGACAAGACAAGCGTTCGCTCGATGCCACGCGGACTCGCGTTGCTCTCGCGCGGGAGCTGCGGACAGCCACCGCCCGCTGACGCAGGCGGCTCGGAGCGCCGACTGAAGAGGCCGGTTCGGAGGGCCTTAGCCCAACCACTCGGGATGCTTCGCGGTCGCATCAAAACCGTTCGTCGTTTTGAATGGCTCGAAGCGGCCGTTCTCTGCGGCTTTCGCCGTCTTCTTTAAAAGCTCGGCGATCTGCTCGGGCTTGAGGGGTTGGAAAGTCTTCACGGCTTCGAAGGCCTGGTCGAGGATTTTGAGGCTGTCGATGCCGGTGATCACTACCGACGTCGGCAGGCTCAGCGCGTAGTGGAGGCATTCGATCGGCGTCACGGTCTGGCTGATGAGGATTTGGCCGCTGCCCATCGGTTTCATGCCGAGCACGCCGATGCCCTGCTCGACCGCGACCGGCACGACGTTGCGGCCGAAGCTGCGGAAGTGGGCGTCCATCACGTTGAGCGGCATCTGCACGGTGTCGAAGTGGAAGCCATGCTTTTCGGCCGCTTGCAGCATCCGCAGATGGACGAGCGGATCTTTGTGGCCCGTGAAGCCGATATAGCGGATCTTGCCCGCCTTCTTCGCGGCGACTAGGGCCTCGTTCGCGCCGTTTTGGGCGAAGATACGGTCAGGGTCTTCGAGACGGATCACTTCGTGGTGTTGCACGAGGTCGATGCGGTCGGTCTGCAGGCGCTTGAGACAGTCGTCGAGTTGCTTGGTCGCCTCGGCCCCGGTGCGACCGTCGATCTTGGTCATCAGGAAGATTTTGTCGCGGTAGCCGTCGCGGAGGGCTTTGCCCATGCGGACTTCGCTGCCGCCCATGTGGTAGTCCCACGAGTTGTCGAGGAACGTGATGCCGCGGTCGATGGCCGTCCGGATGATCTTGATGCTGTCCTGCTCGTCGGGCTGCACGCCGATGTGGAAGCCGCCGAGGCCGATGGCTGAGACTTTTTCACCGGTGCGACCGAGCGTGCGGTAGCGCATCTCGCCGCGGACGGTTTCGTCGGGGGCGACGTTGTATCCGGTGGTGTTGGAAGTGCTATTCGGTGCGGTTTGCGCTGCGACGAAATTCGGCGCGGCGGCTGACAGGCTGGTGGCGACGGTCACGGTCTTCAGAAAGTGGCGGCGTTCCATGACGAGTGTTCCGAGATTGTGATTCGGCTGGAATGGGTCCTCGCTCACCCGTCGGGTTGGTAGTGCGGCTTGGTGAAGCACACGAATTATTAACCCGACGCGTGAGCGAGGGCCTGTCGCGACAAGTCGCGGGTCGACAGAGTCCGCGACCTCCCGCAGTCGGAGTTTGCAAATCACATGCCTTGATCGGGTGATGCTCGTCGAGGTTAAGAGCGATCCGGCTCCGCCCGCTGACGCAGGCGGCTCGGGTGACTCGCGCAAACTGACGAAGCACCGGCCGGCTGTTCCGCCGCGGCGGACGGCTCGCCGCCACGCAACTGAATGGGCAAACAGGAGTTGCGGGGTTCTCAAAACTTGTCCGGCGGATACAATTCCGTCGATGCCAGCGACGGGCCCAATCGTCGCCACGGCCCTTACGGACCTGGTGCCCAGGTTATTGCAGAGCGAGGGGCTGGTCGAAGTGGCAGCCGCTCTTGCCCGGGGCGAGAGCGCTTCCGTCGACGGAGCCTGGGGATCATCCTGCG
>DASRXU010000310.1:0-16235 GCA_035687365.1 Planctomycetaceae bacterium
CAACCTCTTCGGCGACATCCTCACCGATTTGGCCGCAATCTTGGTGGGCAGTATGGGCCTGGCCGCGAGCGCCAATCTGGATCCGACGCGACGAAATCCGAGCATGTTCGAGCCGGTGCATGGCTCGGCCCCCGACATTGCCGGTCGGGGCATCGCCAATCCGCTTGCCGCGATCCTCTCGGCCGGTATGATGCTGGAGCACCTCGAACTTGCCGCGGCCGCCGCAGCTGTGAACGCGGCAGTCGCTAGCCTGCTGGCTGAGTCGGGACCGCGGACGGCCGATCTCGGCGGCAATTCCACAACAGTCGCGGTCGGCGCGGCAATTGTCGATCGCATTCGTTCGAGCGTCCCGCGCAAGTGATTCTGCGCTCGGTGGACTTCGCATGTCGCGCATCTTCCTCGACAACAATTCCACCACGCGGCCGTTGCCGGAAGTGGTTGAGGCTGTCGCGCGCCATTCACGGGACGGTTACGCCAATCCGGGCAGCCGCCATGCGGAAGGTCGAATTGCGCGGCGAGCGCTCGAGGATGCGCGAGAGAAAATCGCGGCCATTCTCCATGCCAGTCCCAAAGAAGTGATCTTCACCAGTGGCGGGACTGAGGCGATCAACCTGGCTATTTTCGGTCTCGCATCACAGCGGCCCGCGACCGTGCTCTTGACGGCGGGCGAACATCCGGCCGTGCGGCGGGCCTCCGCGCGGCTTCAGGAAGAAGGCTGGAAGCTGAAGTTCCTCGATGTCGATTGCGAGGGGCGCCTGATCGTCGACCAGCTGGACGATCTTCCCTGGAATCAGATCGGTCTGGTCACCGTGATCCTGGCGCACAACGAAACGGGCGTCGTGCAGGATGTCGTTCCGCTCGCTCGGCGCTGCCAAGAGCGAGGCATTCCCCTGCACCTCGACGGGGTGCAGGCCGTCGGCAAAATGCCTGTCGATTTTCACGGCCTTGGCGCCACCGCCTTGTCATTGGGCGCTCATAAATTTCACGGTCCGCGGGGAATCGGTGCCCTGTTGCTTAATTCCGGTGCGACGCTACGTCCGCGACAAGTCGGCGGACATCAAGAGGCCGATCGCCGCGCGGGGGCTGAACCGGTCGCGTTGGCTGTCGGCATGGCCGTCGCACTGGAGCGATGGCACGCCGAGCAAGCGCATCGTGATGCGCAGATTCGAGGCCTCCGGGATCGCTTGGAACAAGGACTGAAGACTTCATGCGATGGAGTCGTGGTGAACGGGTCGTCCGCGCACCGGCTGGCAAACACGCTCAACATCGCATTTCCTGGCGTAGAGGGTGACGCGCTGTTCGTCGCGCTCGATCTCGCCGGCATTTCCTGTTCACTGGGAAGCACCTGCGCGAGCGGCTCGACGGAGCCACCGCCCGCCCTGATTGCAATGGGATGCCCGCCTGAAGTTATTGCCTCGTCAGTTCGCTTCAGCTTGTCCTTCGAAAATACGGGCGAGGAAATCGACGACGCCGTCGCCCGGATCGCGCGCGCGGTTGCCCGGCTCCGCTCGGCGGGGAGTGAATCAACCGCTCCGGCTGCGCCCAACAGCCGGCCACGCGAATCGATCAGCAAGAGCCCAGCATAAGAGCGAAAGCATTGCGCTCGATGGCCCGATCCCTTCCCAATTCCGATCGCTCGACCTTCTCGCCTAGCGAGCCGCTGGTGTTGCTGAAGGAGAATCGGCTCGCGCACTCGGCCGCCCACCGCCTGCTTTCGCCGCGTGAAGATGACGGGATCTGGCTGGTTTATTTGTACGGGCCGGCCGGAGTGGGCAAATCCCATCTCGTGCGACATTTCGTCCGCGAGGCTCGTCGCAAAACGCCGCGCCGCCAGGTTGTCTGTGAGACGACGGCGGAGTTTCTCGAGGCGCTGGCAATCGCCTTCTCGCGTCAGGACCGCGTTGAATTTCAACAGCGCTATGCCGAGGCCGACCTGCTTGTTCTGGAGGATTTGGCACCGCTGCAAGGTCGTCTGCCGGCCCAACGCATGCTCATCGCGATCCTCGATGACCTGAAACGGGCCGGCGGACGGGCTTTGGTCACCTGCGCCACGCGACCCGGCGGCCTCGAAAAGATGCTGCCTCGGTTGATCAACCGTCTGCGGGGCGGCTTGTGTGTGCCCATCGAACTGCTCGGACGGGCCAGTCGCCTCGGGTTTGCCAAGCAGGTGGCGGCTTCCCGTCAGATTCCGCTTTCCGCAGAGGCGGCGGGCATGCTGGCGGAGGACGGCCCAGGAACGCCGCGCGAGCTGCTCGCTGCGGTTGTGAACCTGGAATTACGGGCGCGGCAGGGGCTTGCCGATTCTGACGACAGTCTGATGCGGGCCCATCTCAAGTCGTCGCACCCGGCGCGCGAGGTTCCTTTGGGAGAGATCGCTGCCACCGTCGCCGAGTTCTTCAAAGTCCCCGCGTCGGAGCTGCGGACCAGAAATCGAGCCAAGCGGTCGACCCTTCCGCGCCAGATCGCCATGCTGCTCGCGCGCGAGTTGAGCGGCCGACCCGCCGGGCAAATCTCGCGATTCTTTGGGCGCAAGAACCATTCCACGGTCGTGCATGCCTGCCGCCGCACGCGGACACTGCTCGCATCCGACTCGGCACTCGAACGGGACGTCGAGCGCATGCGCCGCGCACTGCGTCGCGGCTGAAACCGCGCATCCGCCGCGCTTCGTTCAGAAATTCAGCCAAAGTGTGAATTCACGGCTGACAGTTTGATGACGCCGCGACGCACGAGCGTGAGCGTTTTCAATCCACCCTGACGGCCTTTCAAAAGCCCTAAATTGCGATCAGGTTCCCGCCCCTGAGCCGACTGGTTTTCGACAGGCCGCTCACGCCGGAGATTCGCACATCGCTGCATCGCAAACTATTGCCGAATAATAATTTATGGTTAACGATTCTGGGCGTTTTCAACGTCGTTCTTCGTTGCTGCTACGACTACGAAATCCTATAATTCCTATTCGAAAACAAGAGAACGGATTGCCCTGTCTCGCGTCACGATTTCACACCCGCGGCGACCTCATCCCGCTTCCGTTGCGCGAGCAAATTAGGATGGTCTCACGGACATGAAACTGCATTGTCACCGTCCGGCGTTAGCGGCCGCGCTCCAAGTCGTCAGCGGCGTCGTGCCATCGCGCACGCCCAAGGAAGTGCTCAAGAATATCAAGCTGGAGGTCGCAGGGGGGAAGGCCACTCTCTTGGGCACCGATTCCGAGGTTGGCGTGCGTTATGAAATCCCCGGCGTCGAGATTGCATCGGAAGGCGAAGTGCTGTTGCCGGCCGCGCGTGTCACCGCCATCATCCGCGAGCTGGGAGAAGACTCGGTCGACCTCTCTCTCAGCGACGACGCCATCTGGATCAAAAGTGATAAAAGCGAATTCCGGCTCTCCGCACAGGACCCGAGCGAGTTCCCGCCTGTTGCCGAGTTCGACGAAGAAAAATACGCGGCCATCCCCGGCAAGGCGCTGAAGGATGCCATCCGTCGCACGACCTTTGCTACCGATGCAGAGAGCTCGCGTTACGCACTCGGCGGAGTGCAGCTCGAACTAGCCGGTGAGAAGATCACCTTTGCCGCGACCGACACGCGCCGCCTGGCGGTGTTCGACGTCGCGTGCCGCAACCAGGGCACTCGTTCCGAGAATCAGGCCCCCGTGATTCCGACCAAGGCGCTGACCCTCATCGAGCGCAGCATCCCAGATGCCGAGAGCGAAGCTCTGTTGGCCGTGCATGCCAATGAGGCGCTGGTGAAAGTTGGCAGCTCGACCATTTATAGTCGGTTGGTCGACGGACGTTTTCCGAAATATCGCGACGTCATTCCAGCCAAGTTCGAGAAGTCGATCGACCTGCTGGTCGGCCCCTTTTATTCGGCCATCCGCCAGGCCCAGATTGTCACGGAAGAAGACAGCCGCGGCGTCGATTTCCGCTTCGCCTCTGGCTTGTTGACGCTGACCAGCAAATCGGCCGACGTGGGGCAATCGGTGATCCAATTACCGATCAGTTACGAAGGGGACGAGCTGGCAATCTTGTTCGACCCGCGGTTCATTGCCGACTTCCTTCGCGTGCTCGAGCCGGAAAAGAGCATCCGCCTGGAGTTGATTGATGCGGAGAGCGCGGCGGTCTTCCGCACCGACGACTCGTACACGTACGTCGTCATGCCCCTATCGAGGGATCGCTAATGTCGTCGGGCAGAGCGCGCGACCGCTCACCGACGCAGCGCTGGCAGGGAACGGCCACTGGCATTGAGGGATCAATGACGCAGGGACGGGGCAAACCGCCCGAGCGCCTGTCACAGGCTCTCACCGATTTGATCGCGCTGCGAGGTTGGGCTCGAGTTCGTGGGAACGCTCAACTCGCGGAAGCTTGGAAGAGTGTCGCAGGGGAATCCGTTGCCAGTGGAACTCAAGTCGTCGGTATTCGTCGGGGAGTGCTGCAAGTGGCCGTCGGGAATTCCCCTCTGCTCAGCGAACTGGCCTCTTACCACAAGGGAACGCTCCTCGCGGCCTTGTCCCGAGATCATCCCGATTTAAAGATTCGCGACCTGAAATTCGTGATGAGAGGCAACCTCTTCCCGCACTGATCGATTTGCTAGGCCGCCCGATTCGATTTGGCGGCAAGCCATTCGCTTGCATTATTGGGACGAACCACATGGGTTCGACTAACCCATCGAGGAAACATTTTGAGCTCCGATCCGAAACCGAATGATCCAGAGTCCGATCTGAAACGCGAGCAGGACGCCAGCGAGCTGGGCCAGACGCACGATGACCCCAGTTACGATGCCAGCGATATTCGCGTGCTCGAGGGAATCGAGGGCATCCGCAAGCGCCCGGCGATGTACATCGGCGATACCACGGCCCGCGGACTGCATCATCTCGTCTACGAAGTCGTTGACAACAGCATCGACGAGGCCGTCAACGCCTTCGCCTCGGTGATCATCGTCCGGATCAACGCCGACGGCAGCGTGACCGTCACCGACGACGGGCGCGGCATTCCCGTGGGCGCCATGCCGGAAATGGGCAATCGCTCCGCCCTCGAGGTCGTGCTGACCGAGATTCACGCGGGCGGCAAGTTCGACCGATCGAGCGGCTACAAGACGGGCACGGGCGGTCTGCACGGGATCGGCATCACGGCCGTCAACGCGCTTTCCGAATGGCTCGAGGTAGAAGTCCGCCGCGAAGGGCACGTCTGGACCATGGACTTCGCCCGCGGCGTCATGGTGAACGCGCTGAAGCAGCTGGGCAAGAGTGAGCGCACGGGAACCAAGATCACCTTCAAGCCCGATTCGCAAATCTTTCCCGACGGGCGCTTCAGCTACGACGTCTTACACAAGCGTCTGCAGGAGCTGGCCTTCCTCACTCCCGGTGCGCGGATTCTGATCTCCGACGAACGAACGGGCCAAGCGGACGAATTTCAATATCACGACGGCATCGTCGAGTTCGTCAAACATCTCAACCGCACCGAAACACCCCTCTCGGCAGACGTGATCCGCATCGAGGGTCGCATCGAGGAGACCGAAGTCCGGGTGGCCCTGCAGTACAACGACGGCTACTCGGAAAACGTCCGCGCCTTCGCCAACAACATCGGCAATCTCGAGGGCGGTACACACCTCAGCGGCTTCCGCAGTGCGCTCACCCGCTCGATCAACAACTACGGCAAGCGAGCCAATCTCTTCAAAGACTTCGCTCCCCAGGGAGACGACTTCCGCGAAGGGCTGACCGCGGTGATTTCCGTTCGTCTGCCTGATCCGCAATTCGAAGGACAGACCAAGACCAAGCTGGGCAACAGCGAGGTGGAGGGCATCGTCACGTCGGTCGTCAACGACGGCTTGAACAAGTTTTTCGAGGAGAATCCTTCGGCGGCCAAACTGATCGCGGCCAAAGGTCTGCGCGCGGCCGAAGCGCGCGAAGCGGCCAAAAAAGCTCGCGAAATGGTCCGCCGCAAGGGTCAACTGACATCGAGCGGCCTGCCCGAAAAGCTACGCGACTGTCGCAGTCGCGATCTCGCGAAGACCGAACTTTACCTCGTGGAAGGTGATTCGGCCGGCGGGTCGGCCGACACGGGTCGCGACTCGGCCATTCAAGCGATCCTGCCGCTGCGCGGGAAAATCCTCAACGTTGAAAAAGCCCAACTCGTCAAGGTGCTCGACAACGAAGAAATCCTCAACATCTTCAAGGCGGTCGGCGTCCCTCCGGGAGCCCAGCTCGAGGATGTCACCAAGCGCCGCTACGGCAAGCTCGTGTTGATGACCGATGCCGACATCGATGGCAGCCACATTCGCACGCTGCTGCTCACGTTCATCTTCCGCCACTTGCGGGAACTGGTCGAGCAGGGCTGCGTCTACATCGCGCAGCCGCCGTTGTACAAGGTGACGCAGAAGAAAACGGTTCGCTACGTCCAAACGCACGAGGAAATGAACGGTGAGTTGCTCGAGCTCGGCTCGGCCGATACCGAGCTGGAATTCTCCGACGGGCAACCGCGGGCGTTCAAAGATCAGCCGTTGCAAGAACTGATTGCACTCATTGGGCAGCTCGAAGAGCCGCTCGAGACGCTCGAGCGCCGCGGCATCGAGCTGCACTGGCTGCTCACCCATCACCAGACGGCCGACGGGCTCTTGCCCCGCTATCGGGTGTTTGTCGGGCGCCAGGAACACTGGTTCGCCGACAAGGAGCATCTCGACAAGTTTCTGGCCGAGGAAGAAGCCAAGCACGGGGAGCAATTCGAGATTGCAGACGACGAGACAGTCGCCGGGGGCGCCAAACCGCACACCGGTGAGAACGGACATGCGGAGGCGCATCAGGACATGCGGCTGCAAGTCGTCGACCTGCACGAAGTGCGGGTGATCAACCGCGCGCTGACCGCCCTGAAGCCGCACGGCATCACGCTCAAGGATTTCGTCCCCGCCGGTAACCGCAATGGCGAGCCGTTCTATCCGCAACGGATTCGCAAGGACGAGTCGACGGTCCCCCTGTCGAGTTTGCGAGAACTGCTGCCGGAATTGCGCAAAATCGGCGAGCGCGGGCGGAAGGTCACGCGCTTCAAAGGCCTGGGCGAAATGGACGCAGAGGATCTGTGGGACACCACGATGGATCCTGCCAAGCGACTACTGTTGCAAGTGACGATGGAAGACGCGGCCGGCGCCGACGAGATCTTCCGCGTGCTGATGGGCGACCACGTCGAACCCCGCCGCGACTTTATCGAGAAGCACGCGCTCGATGTCCGCGACCTGGACGTTTGACGTCTTCAGGTGTTCGTTGTGCAGCTTCAGCGACTGGCCACTTCTTCGGCATCCAGCTCGCAATCGATCTCCTGATCGCGGCGGCTGAGTCGGCTCGGGTCGAGGCTCAACTTTCGAAGCTTGGGGGCCATTACGGCGGCGAACGAGACGACGACTAGCGTCAAAATTCCGCCGACCCAGACCGAGCGGACTGTTCCCAGCCAGGCCGCCATCATTCCGCTCTCAAAGGCTCCCAGCTCGTTCGATGAGCCGATGAAAATCGTGCTGACTGAGGCAATGCGTCCGCGCAAGTGATCGGGCGAGAAGAGCCGATTGATGGCCCGCCGGATCACGACGCTCAGGCCGTCGAACAACCCGCTGAAGGCGAGCGCCACCATCGACAGCCAAAATGTCCGCGAAAGAGCAAACACGATCATCGCAACTCCGAACCCAGTCACGGCGAGAAATAGAGTGCGGCCGGCATGACGCACTGGCGGTCGTCGGCTCGCGAACAGCACCGCCACGAGCGCTCCCAGCGTCGGTGCCGCATTGAGCATGCCCAAGCCAGTCGCGTCGACCTTGAGGATGTCCTTCGCAAAGATCGGCAGCATCGCAATCGCCCCGCCAAACAGCACCGCGAACAAATCGAGCGACATCGAACCGAGCAGGATTTGGTCGTGAAGCACGTATCGCACGCCCACTGCCACGCTCTGCCAGATCGATTCTCCTTCGGGGGGCGCGGGCCGCGGCCGTGGTGCGATGAGGGTGGTCGCGATCCAAGCCAGCCCATACAAAACGGCAATTCCCGCGAAGGTCCAGGCGGCGCCCAGGTGCTGATAGGAAAATCCACCGGCGAGCGGTCCCACGACGGCTGCCGACATCCAGCAACTGGCCATCAAGGTCGACGAGTTGATCAGAATCTTGAACGGCACGACTTGCGCTTCGAGCGCCTGAGCGGCCGGCTCGGCAAACCCGCGAGCGATTCCTGCGACGAACACGACCCCGTACAGCAGCAACAACTTGGCGTGTCCGACGCCGCTGGCCTCCACCGCGGCAAGCGCGCACGCGCAAACCACGAGCGCTCCCAGCGTGATCCGCAGAATCTGGCGACGATCGCGCCGATCGGCGATGTGCCCGCCGTAGAGTGCGAGTGAGACGGCAGGAATCACCTCGATCAGTCCCAGCATTCCCAGCGCGAGCGGATTCCCCGTCAACGCGTAAACTTCGTAGCCCAAGACGACGGCCAGCGCCCGGCTGGCGAGCGTCGAGCAGAAGGCGGCCCCAAAGAGGCTGCGGAAGTCGGGCCAGCGAAAGGGAGCCCATGGGCCGGCCGGAGGTTCGCTTACACGGTCAGCGACCAATCGTTTGCCCCCGCAGTCCCTCCGGGCCATTGATCGGGTTCACCCGACCGGGAGCCGCCTGAGGGAACTCGACGACGAAGCCGGTTGTCGGCTGCGCTTCGCCGTTGGGGTAATCGGTGCTCACGATTTGTGCGCCGCTGTCGAACGCCGCATCGCGACGCGCCATCGGGCCATGTCCTTTGGTTTTCAAACCCGAATCAGCCCGCGTACGGATGAAGTAGCCGGCTTTGACCAAGCGAGGGATGTTCGGGTCGTGGGGACTGTCCATCACGAGCGTGGCCGCATCCTCGCGGTTCTCGGACGAGCGCACGAACATCACGCGGCCCCGTAGCGACGGATGGTCGCGCGTGTAAAGCTCGCGCTCCTTCTTTTCGTCGTGCAGGATGTAGAACACCTTGCCCCGCGCGGATTCGAGTCTGGGCCAATCTGATTTCAGCACCGCTTCGCGCAGAGTCGCCGCACTGCCCCGCACGTCGTCCGGCGTGATCGTGCGCTCTGGTGGAAACACCGAACGCAAAATGCCGTCCAGTTGATCGAGGGCCGCCGAATCGGGGACTTTGATCGTAGGGTCGAGCGTCGGCCCTTCCTGCTTCAGCTCGAACAGAAACGAAATCGGCAAGTGCCGCGGATGCGCGTCGGACCACTTGCGCACCGTTTCGAGTCCCTCTTTCAACGTGTGGCACGTGGACCCTTCGTCGAGGATCGCCACGTGAAAGACGAGGAACTCTCCCTTGCGATACTGCAAATCGAGTTCGAAGCTACGGACGCCGTGTTCAAGCTGCACATCGAGCGGTGCGTGGCTGTAGCTCCAATCGGGAAAGTTCTTATTGGGCTTGGCCGGATCGCGCACGTGATAACTGTTGTGGGTGCCGATGAACTGCAACTGATTGATGCGGACTTGTTCGACGGCCGCGGGTGATCCCGCGGCGAAAGTCGGCGCCGCGCTCGACAGACAGAAGAGAACGAAGATTCCCGCGCGGCAAGCCTCTTGTAAGCTGATCATGGTTGGACCAATCGAGTGAAACCGGGAACGATTCCGGACGAGCCAGTCCGCGAGATTTTACCGCGACGCGGCTCCTCTCGACGAGTCAGTCGCGCCACCAGCGCACGATTGACCACGCACGCGCATGATTGTGGCCTATACTTCGTTCGAAGCATTTCTTGGCCCGATCGCACCCGACGCCGCTGAGGAGCCGAACGATGCCGGAAAACAACGCTCATCCCGACCGGCAAACCGAGAAGACCAACCGGATCGTTGGAACCGTTGTCGCCAGCGCGCTCTTGGTCGGAGGCGGGTTCTTGGCGTGGCAAAACGCCGACACCATCAAAGGTGTGAAGCTTCCCGATCGCAACAAGCTGTGGGCTGATACGTGGAAGAAGCAGCTCTCCAAGCCGTTGGATTTGCCCGAGCAAAAGCCGCTGATCGATTGGTCCGACCCAAAATACGATCCGAGCAAGATGGGGGTCTCCTCGCAAAACCTGTCGATCGATCTGTCGTCTTATCAACAAGGTTCAGCGGCGACGCCTCGCAGCCATCGCCGACGGTAGCCTCACTGGCGCAAAATTTGCAGCAATCGCTTCTGTTGTGGGTATACTCCAGGCGAGGCAAGTTCTCGCCTCAGTAATTTGGGTGAAACAGCCGGGCTGAGTTCGCATCTCCGCAGGAGCCGAGCCATGTCCGCTCCGATCGCACATCACGAGCAACGAACCCTGAAAACCGTTGGGGTGGTGGTCAGCTGTGTCCTGGCGACGGCCTCCGGGTTTGTTGCGGCGCAGCATATCGACACCTCGAGATTGGTGCAGCGAAACCAGCCCTGGGTGGAAGCTTGGACACAGGAACTGTCCCGGTCGACGGCACTCCCGGAGTTCGCGAGCGCGACCGAACCGTCCGAGGCGAAGAATGATTTCTCGAACCCGCGAACGCAAAGTTCGTCGATCCATTCTTCCTCGTACCGACCGTAGTCGTACTCGTCCCATTTGAGTTTCGGCCTCCGCTAGTCGGCGCGGCCGCTCACCCGCATCACATTGCTTGCCCCACGACTCAGTCGCCTGAGACAATCTGACGACAAGATCGAGTGCGGCGCGAACCCTCTCAGCCAAACGTGCTCGATCAGAATACTCAATCGCGGGCAAGGCTTCTGTGACAAGTCGTGGCGTCTATCAGACTCTGCTCGTTCGGTCGACCGTCGCGGTGGCGTGTTGCGCGGTGTTGGTGGCTCTCTGTTATTTCTTCGTTGATCGGCCCGTCGCGTTTTGGGTGAGCGATCATCACACGAATCGCTTTCGGTTCTTGGTGTGGCTGCAGGATCCGCCGCCGATCATTCAGATGTGGGCGCCGGCCGTGTTGGCCGCTCTCGCGATTCGGCGGGCTTGCGGTCCCTTTCGCCACTGGGAGCGGACGCTGTTGGCCGCGTGCGCCAGTCTGCTTGTTGCGGTGCAATTCGAAAGCTCGCTGAAATTTTGCTTCGGCCGCTACTGGCCCGACACGTGGATCCACGACAATCCGTCGCTCTTGGGCGATGGCGAGTATGGCTTCCACCCGTTTCATCACGGAGTGGCCTTCGGCAGTTTTCCGTCGGGGCATATGATCCGTACTCTGTCCATGACTGCCGTCGTGTGGATCGCCTCTCCGCGGTGGCGGTGGGCCTGTGTTTTGGCCACGCTGGCCGTCGCCATCGGATTGATCGGAATGAACTATCACTTCGTGGGCGATGTGATCGGTGGAGGGATCGTCGGCAGCCTGGTCGGCGTCTACATGGCACACGGATGCGGCCTCGGGCCGTTAACGGGAGTGCCATTTCACGCGGAGGATCCGACCGAGAGTAGGGCTCTCGGTCACAAGTGAGTGTGAGATGTTCGTCCACTGGGCAAAACACATTCATGCCGAGCGCGTCGGCGGGCGCGTGGTTCGCGTCGCCTGCGCACGATGCGATTGCGAGTATTTCTACAAATTCGCGCGAGTCGGCGTTGGCAGCGGCACGGCCCACTATGGCCTCGGGGTCGACCGCGCGACTCGTTCAGCAAATAACCAGGCTCAAAAAGACTTGGAGCGTCGATTGGCCGCGGAGGCCGAATTGGTCCCGTGCCCCAAATGTCACTGGATCAATGACCAACTCGTCGCCGGTTTTCGACTCGGTCGCTACCGCAACGTGGGCCAGGCCGCCAAACTGATCGCCGGAATCGCTGGGATTCTCGCGCTGGTGCTTGGCGTGAGCTGTGCCGTCGCCGCTCCCGCCTCGTTGGTCTATTTCCTCATTGTCCCGGCCGGGTTATTCGCCGCGGCGGGCGGACTGCTCCTGCTGCGAAACGGGCTGCGCAACCGCATTCAGCCCAACCGCGATCATCCCTCTCCGCCGCAACTCCCTCCAGGATCTCCGCCGGCCCTGGTCCTCGATCCCGAAAGCGGACAGCTCGTCACCGCCAAGCAGGGCGAGTCGCTCGACGTCAGCCACGAATGGGTCGACTTCCAGGTCGGAAGACAGAGTTGGCCCCTGGTCTGTTGCGATTGTTTGCAACCCGGCACACTCGAGCGCGGACATCGCATGATGGTCACTAACACGATGAAACTCACGATCCCCCGGTGCGAAGGCTGCGCGCATTCGGCGAGGCGGGACTTCCGACGCATTTGGTGGAATGTGGCGACGATTGGAATTCTGGTCACGGCTGCGATTGTGATCCCGCTGAATCTGGATTGGGCGGAATTCTGGATCGTCAGCGGCGTGTTGCTGTTGATTGCCTTTGGAATCGGTGTCTTCGTGGCGCGCAAGAAGACGGCCCCTGCAAAAATCGCCGACAGAGATCGATCACGCGCCGTCGTTCGGCTCCAATTTCGCAACGCCGATTACACGCGGGTGGTCGCCCAACATTTGAATCGCTGAGCATTGACGACTCGTCAACGCAGCAAGATCCAAGTCACGACCGCGAGCAGAGCACCGACAAACCCGAGCACGACGAACCAACTCGGTCGGCCGGTTAACCGGTGGCGATCGCGAACGAACCAAGAGCCGCAGGCGGGGCATTGCTCTGCGTCGTCGAAGACCTCCTTGCCACAGTGGGGACAGCGGATCGTCGCCGGTTCGTCGGCGTAGTCTTCCACGTCATCATCTTCGTCCGGGAAATCTCGATTCGGGGAGCCGCCGTGCTTCCACCAATCGTCGTCCTCAACAGGCTCGTTCATGTTGGTTCCTGGGAGTCCGCCGCGTCTCGCACGAGGACGAATGGCCGACGAACAAGGCGCCGTCTAAGATAGCAGAGGCGTTCTCTCGCGGCCGATGCCGAGCCTACGACAAACGGCGACGAATGGAATTATTGCCAGGTCTGGGAGGCTTACTGATCGATCTGCATGGCGAGTGACCAACCGCAAATAAAACCTCGACCGGGCTGGCGGTCACATTTGACGCGGCGGCGTTTTCTCGCCGCAAGCGCGCTGGCCGTTTGCGGGACGGGCCTTTACACGTGGCGGATCGAGCCGCACTGGATCGAAGTCGTCGAGCGAGACCTCCCGATTGATCGGCTGCCACACGCGCTCTCCGGTCACCGGCTCGTTCAGATCAGTGATCTGCATGTCGGCCGCGTCGTCGACACCGACTACATGATCGCGGCGATGAAGCGAGTCTCGTCGCTCGAGCCAGCTCTGACCGTGATCACCGGCGACTTCATGACCTGTTCCGGCACCGAAGAGGTTGATCACGTGGCACGCGTGCTTGAGCACCTGGCACCTGGGCCACTCGGGTGCTTCGCTGTCTTCGGCAATCACGACTACAGCCTCGGTTGGTCGCGGAAAGACGTGGCCGACACGTTGGCGAAACGCCTGCCGGACTTGGGCATTCACGTGCTGCGGAACGAGCAGACCTCGATCGCCGGCCTGCAACTCGTCGGCATCGACGATCTGTGGAGCCCGCGCTTTGCGCCGGAAGCCGTCGTCCCCAAGGTCGACTGGAACCTCCCGACTCTGACGCTGTGCCATAATCCGGACGGCGTCGATTCCTCGGGCCTCGCGGGTTGCCGCGGCTGGATCCTGTCCGGGCACACACACGGCGGCCAATGCAAACCGCCCTTTCTCCCGCCCCCGCTGCTCCCGGTCCGCAATCGGCGTTACACCTGTGGCGAGTTCGACCTCGGCAACGGCCGCCGACTCTACATCAACCGCGGGCTGGGTTACCTGCACCGCGTCCGCTTCAATGTACGGCCGGAGATCACCGTTTTTCGGCTGTGCCAGGCGTGAGGGGCGCTTCACGAAGTCGAGCAGACCGTTACTAAGGGCAGGGCATAGCCTGCGTCCGGTGGGCCGACAGGGGCCAGCGATGTCCGTGGCGGCTCCCAGGCGCCGTGCGAAGTTCCGCGACGATTACCGCTTCAGTTTGACTAGTCGGGACGTCACCCGGAGACCTCAGGCAAAGGAGTCTAGACAATCACGTTTTCTCACAGTATTTATCTTCTGCGAACGAAAGATTCGTCGCCGCGATGGGCCGTCCTTGAACGGAGGGACACCACGCGCCCCCCAAAAACTCCTTCCGGACCTGTCACCGCCAATGACTCATCCAGACACAGAACTGCGTTATGTGAACGATGTCATCGGATACGGGGTATTTGCCACGCGGTATATTCCCCGCGGAACGATCACCTGGGTCCGCGACAAACTCGACCAGGCGTTTTCCGCGAGCCAAGTGCTCGGGATGGATGAACCTTATCAGCAAGTCCTCGACAGGTATGGCTACGTTGACCGGAACGGATTGACCATCCTCTGTTGGGACCACGCCCGATTCATGAACCATTCGTGTGACGCCAGCTGTCTCAGTGCCGGCTACGACTTCGAAGTGGCCGTGCGTGACCTCCAAGCGGGCGACGAACTGACCGACGACTACGGTACGCTGAATCTGGAATCGAGCTTTACGTGTGCCTGCTCGCGGCCGCAATGTCGGGGCTTGATCGAACCCGACGACGCCTTGCGAAACGCCGAGCGCTGGGATGATCTGCTCCGGGCGGCGTTTCCAGCCATTCGCCAGGTCTCGCAGCCACTCTGGTCGTTGGTCAAGGAGCCGGGCGGAGTCCTCGCGGCAAGCTCGGACGTGAGCCGGATGCGTTCCTGCCGCTTTCACCACGTCGCGCGCGGCTCAGCCGGGATTCCCAGTTAGGGATCTCGGACTTTCCCACAGTCGGCGCGCGCTCTGGGCAGTAAGTATTACCCGATCCGATCGGCCGCGCGATCGTCAGTTCGATCCTCGGCAGCGACTGGTTTGCGGCCGATTTACGGGCTCCAGGAGCGCGGGTAGACTTCGACAGTGCGTCATCGTTTGACGACATGTTGACGTCGCCTCCACGGCGGGTAGCCTTTACTTTCGGTAGTAATCAGAAAGTAAACTGAGTCGTAAGTCCTTACTGCACCCGTAGCTCAGTTGGATAGAGCGGCGGTTTCCTAAACCGCAGGTCGCAGGTTCGAATCCTGCCGGGTGTATTTCAGAGTTGCCGCATGGCGGAGCCCACTCCAGAATGGAGAGTTGAAATTCTGGTTCGCGCCGAGACAGCCGACGACCGCCAAGCCGTTCGGACGTTGATTAGCCTCGCCTTCGGTCGTGACGATGAAGCCGACTTGGTTGAGGCGCTGCGCGACGGCGGTTATGTGCGGGCTTCGCTCGTCGCCGAGGTTGAACAGGTCGTTGTCGCGCACATTCTGTTTAGCGATCTGCCGATCCATGATGAGAGGGATACAGTCGCTGCGCTGGCTCTAGCTCCCCTGGCTGTGTTGCCGCAGTATCAGCGTCGGGGAATTGGCTCACATTTGACTGAAGCGGCACTCGACACGTGCCGAACAATGGGCCACCGAATCGTCGTCGTCTTGGGTCAGCCGGACTTTTATCGAGACTTTGGCTTCTCGTCCGAATTGGCCCGCCCGCTGGAGTCGCCCTTTTCGGGCAAACCGTCTTTTATGGCAGCCGAGTTGATTCCAGGCGCGCTGAAGGGCGTTACCGGGAAGGCTCACTACGCTCCCCCCTTCGGAATCGACTACTAAGGGCAGGGCTGCAGCCCGCCGCTGGGTCGCGAAGTGACGTCGGCGTGTCGATCAGACGACTTGGCTTGGTTTGAAGCCAACTCGGGCGCACCGGTAGTCGATCAGCATGTCATGGAAGAGCATCGAAATGCCGCCGATGTTCATCCCTTGATAGCCATCCGGGATGTAGTGATTCTCCTCGCACACAAAGAAGGTCAAGCCGCCTACGGGCTGCGGCAAGGAGGACATGTCGATCGCGAAGTTGTAGGTCGCGTTGCCGCGAGTGCCCTTGAGGGAAAAGGCGATCGGAGCGCGACTACATTGGCAGTTTTTCGAATCCCCTGTCAGATTTCTGGGACAGGGGTCCGGAGAGTTCGTGTCACAGGGCACCGTGTCGGGACACGCACCGTTGCAGACGTGGTGATACAAATCGCTCAAGAGAACTGCACCGCCGCCGTTATCAATCAGCGCGACCTTGCCGGCTGAGTCTTGGGCCCAGGCTGTCGGAACTCCATTGATCGAAAGCTGAACCGGAGTCAGCGCCATCCACGCGAAATTCGGAATGATGTCGAACATCGTGTAGCCCGCCGGCGGCGACTGGTAGAGAGTCAATCGAGAACCCGGCGCCACGCAGGGATCCTTCGTTGTGCCATAAACCTTCGTCGCAGGGGCATAGTGAAATT
>DASRXU010000311.1:0-2997 GCA_035687365.1 Planctomycetaceae bacterium
CGCTCGAACAGTCGGACAACAGCGGCTGCCACGCGGTAACGAGTTTTTGGGTCGAGGTCGCACCAACCGCTGATGATGTCGTCTGCTACCGTGTCCATCGGGTTTTTGCCGAACCGCGATGGATCGTTCAGCAGCTCGAGAAGCTTGCCACTCGCTATATTAAGCGTTGGAGATTTTTATCATCTCCTTTTTCTCGTATCACGGTAATTTTCAACAGCAACTGCGCATGAGTTGTAACTATAAAGACCCCGCCTTCGCAAGACCACTTACAACGAGGTACTTCCTTATTCCAATTTTTCTAATTTTTCCAACGCAGACTTTTTTGCACGACGATCTTGGCGCACGATAGCCGACCTTTTCGTTCGCAACGCCCGGTCTCTGCCTCGAGCACTGCGGCACTTGCGGAGCGCTTGGGTGAGCTACGGTCGTAGCGCATTTCTCCGGCGCTGAAATCATTTTGTAGTCAGACCGGCCAAGCTCAAAGCGTTTCCCGGCACTTATTACAGCGGATACAATAGATTGTTCTTTTAAGTGGAATAATAAAACAGCTGTTTCAATTCGAAAAGGAAATCGTAGAGACATAAACCGGACCCTGTCCCTCACTCTAACGTGGTACTCCTTAATTTCTCTCGCGTGCTACTCCTTAATTTCTCGCTTTTCCATCTTGCATGAACAGTTTGCGCGCCAAACTTCTCGTGCTGCACCGCACCAAAGGTAGCTTCATGGCGACGACGGGATCCGACGCTTTCACCTGGCCGCCCTTCATCGAACCGGCGCTCCGCGCCCTGAGATTGGGGAATACCGCGCTCGATGCGCTCTTTTACGACGTCAACAGGATGGTGACCGACCTGTTCTTGCATGGCTCGATCGTTGTGAAGGGAACGGTCGTATCGCCCTCCTCGGGCATCTCCGACTCGGGCATCTCCGAAATGACCAAGGGCCTCAGCCAACTCGATCTCGGTGCGTTGTCCAATCCGGAAGGCTCGATCTTGGTCGTGGACGCCGGTCGGCCGCCGCGCATTACTCAGTTCGAGGACGTCGCGAGTTTCATCAGCTGGGTCAAAACGCACGGCCAGACCCTCAGAACCGCTTCCGTCACCGGGGTCGGCAGCTCTGCCCTCGGTTCTGCCGCCTTCGCCTGGAATGTTTCGACAGCGCTCGACGAGCCAGTAGTCGCTATCGTGCCAGGCTACGGTGTCGCAGACGCGATTCAGCAAGGGCTCGGTGGCTGGTTCGGAGCGTACAATTGGTGGTTCAGGCAGATGGCGGAGGAAATCCTCGCCCACACGATGCCGTTGGCAGCTCGATCAGACCGCCATCTGACGATGACTGCCCCGGACCATGCCGAGGCGAATATTGATGCATCTGGGTTCCGGCGCGGCAACGGGTCTTCCGACGTCCTGTACGCGATCCTCAAAGACGTGCCCCACATCGACCGTGTTTTCGGCCACAGCAAGGGGGCGTTGGCTATCAAGAACGCTATCGAGAGCCTGCCGCGGGAAACGACCCAGCGGCTACACGTAGTGACCTTCGGATGCCGGATCGCAGAGGATACGCCGACCACCCGCTATTCGCAGTTTCTGGGGCTGATTGACGGGATCGGGCTGCTGAACTCCTGGGGTAATCCGCTGGAGACGCTGATCCCCGCGCATCACAGCACCAACACCAGCATTCCGCTCAGCATGTCTGTCTCCGTGCTTACGCGGCTCGCGATGATGAGGGAGGCGCCGCCACCCGCGATACAGCTACCCGCGATACAGCCACCCGCGATCACGTACGCGCTGATCGAGGAGCTAGGGGCGACGACGACTCGTCAGCGTAATCGCGTTGGTCGCCAACGGGAGGGAGAGGGCACCGAAGCCTTGGTGGCACGAATCCATCTCGACGAGGATGAGTATGCCGGTGCGCTTGAAGCCGCCGAGTGACGCCGGCGAGATCGTCCTGCCCTGCCCTGGCGAAAGATATCAACCTTGGGGAGATCGGCATGTCTGCGGACAAGGCTGAATTGCTGCAATCCTTGCGTATCGAGCGATCCGAGATCGGCATGGCCGCGGACAAGGGTGAATTGCTGCATTCCTTGCGTATCGAGCGATCCGACGCGGTCCCGAAACCCGCGCCGCGACGCCGGTCGGCCGTTAGGATTGTCGTCGTGGTGGCGGTAGCTGCGGCGGTTGGGCCCCTTACCCTCCTCGCCGTTCCGTCTTCGGTCCACCTTCCGTTTTCGGTCGACCTTCCGTCTTCGGTACACCTTCCGTCTTCGATCCGCCTTCCGTTTTCTTCCGACCGGCAAGAGGCGCGAGACTCGGCGGCGCCGGTTCCGCCGCCGCCCCCGCCAGTCGCTGTGGCGCCGCCGCCACCGCCTGCCCTCGTCGCTTCGGGCTACGTCGTCGCGCGTCGCATGGCGACGGTCGCGGCGGAGGTTACCGCCAAGGTCGTCGACGTGCCGATTACCGAAGGGATGGTGGTCAAGAAGGGCGATGTGCTAGCCCAGCTCGATAGCGTGCTCCCCGAGCGTGACCTCGCGCTGGCGCGGACGCGGGCAGACGCCGCGGAAGCCGCGATCGCAGCTACCGCCGCAAATCTGGCCGACGCCGAGCGCATCATGAACAGGAACCTGCGCCTGCAGGTGGGCGTCTCCGTCACCGAGGCTGACTTGACCGCGTCCCAGGCTAAGGCCGGCATGCTCCGCGCCCAACTTAAGCAAAACCAGGCTCAGTTCGAGACTGCCAAACAGGATGTGAGACACGCCGCCGAGGTGGTCGATCAGTACACGATTCATGCACCGTTTGGCGGTGTTGTCGTCGCGCGCGACGCGCAGCCAGGCGAGATGATCTCGCCTCTGTCAGTCGGCGGCTTCACGCGCACCGGCATATGCACCCTCGTCGACATGGATTCGATCGAGGTTGACGTCGACGTTAACGAGTCGTTCATCGGCCGCGTTCATCCCGGCATGCCAGTTTCGGTCGTGCTCGACGCATACCCGGACTGGACGATCCC
>DASRXU010000312.1:0-23105 GCA_035687365.1 Planctomycetaceae bacterium
CGCGAGCCGAAAGGAATCTACGTGCTCGAGGCCCTGGCCAACGGCATTCCAGTCGTGCAGCCGCGGCACGGCGCGTTCCCCGAATTGCTGGAGGCCACCGGGGGCGGATTGCTGTTCGAACCGGGAGATCCCGCAGATCTCGCCCGAGCGCTCGAAGAGTTGCTGAAGGATCCTGACGGCCGCACGGAATTGGGACGCGGTGGACGAGCCGCCGTCCGGGCCCATTACGATGACGTCACAATGGCCCAGCGTACGCTCAGCATCTTGAGCAGGTCGCCCGAGTTGTCGCCACACGCAGCGATACCTGTGAACCGATCGTGACAGCGCCGGGCCAATGGTTGATCCGCGGCCGGCTCCGAGGACGATGTCTCGACCTGCGACGATTTCTCGATTCGCACTGGCCGGCAAAGGGGCTTGCTTCAGGGACGACCGGTAGAAGGCGAAGCGCTCAATCTGTTAAAACCGGGGCCGTTGGCAATGGGAATTCCCATCAGGAAACCCCTGCCGAAGTCGAGGCTTTGAAGCAGACGAGCGGAAAGGAACAGGATCGCGATGACCTTGCCGATTACCGGAGTGAATGCTCGAGAGATCTTGGACAGCCGAGGCAACCCGACCGTCGAGGTCGACGTCGAGCTTGAAGACGGCACCGTCGGTCGGGCCGCCGTCCCCAGCGGAGCGAGCACCGGCAAACACGAAGCTCACGAGCTGCGCGATACCGACGTCAAGAACCGCTTCTTCGGCAAAGGTGTGCGAAAGGCCGTCGCCTACGTCAACGAGACTCTGTCGGAAGTGCTGATCGATCTCGACGTCGCCGATCAGGCGGGCATCGACCAGGCGATGATCGACGCGGACGGAACTGAGAATAAATCGAACCTGGGCGCGAACGCGATCCTCGCTTGCTCGCTGGCCTGCGCCCACGCGGCCGCTCGCGCCAGCTTTCTGCCCTTGTTCCGTTACATCGGGGGTGTCGGCGCCAATCGGTTGCCCGTGCCGATGATGAACATCTTGAACGGCGGTCGCCACGCGGACAATCCGATCGATATTCAAGAATTCATGATCGTGCCGACGGGCTTTGCTTCCTTCCACGAAGGGCTACGGGCGGGAGTCGAAGTCTTTCACTCGCTCAAATCGGTTCTGTCGGAGAAAAAGCTCAGCACCTCAGTGGGCGACGAAGGGGGCTTCGCGCCCGACCTCAAAACCACGCAGGAAGCGATCGAACTGATTCTCAAAGCGATCGAAAAGGCGAAGTATACGCCGGGCGAGCATATCAAGCTGGCGCTCGATTGCGCCTCGACCGAGTTCTACGACTCCAAGGCCAAGAAGTACGCGCTCGAGGGCCACAAGCTCGACTCATCCGGGATGGTCGAGTTCCTTTCGGGCCTGGCCTCGAAGTATCCCATCTGCTCGATCGAAGACGGTTGCGCGGAAGACGATTGGGACGGCTGGAAGTTGCTCACCGACGCGATCGGTTCCAAATGCCAACTCGTCGGCGACGATCTGTTCGTCACCAACGTCAAGCGGCTCAGCGACGGCATCGCCCGACACTATGCCAATTCCGTTCTGATCAAGGTGAACCAGATCGGCACACTGACCGAAACGATCGACGCGGTGCAGTTGGCGACCCGTGCCGGTTACACGGCGGTCATCAGCCATCGCTCGGGCGAAACCGAGGATACCACGATCGCCGACTTGGCCGTCGCGCTGGGGACCGGCCAAATCAAGACCGGCTCCGCCAGCCGAACCGACCGCGTGTGCAAATACAATCAGTTGCTGCGAATCGAAGAGATCATCGGCCCCTCAGCTCGTTATGGGGGCACGCTCAGCTAGGAACGCGTGCCCGGATTGATGAAACCTGATGACCACGAACGCGGACTGCACAGACGCCGAATCCGACGGTTCGACCGACGCGGGCTTTCGTCCAGTCGCCGCGCTCGCGTTTTGGTGCAGTCTGCTGATCGCGGCCGGCTTGTTCGCGGTGCTAGCACTCGCGCCTAAGCTGCGAGCCTATCATCACCTTTCCAACGATTACGACGGTCTGCATCGTCAGCTAGTTGCCACCGAACGGCGCACGGAATCCCTGACCAAAGTGGCCGATGCGCTCGAGCACGATCCAGAATTTGCGTCCGAGCTAGCACGCGTCAATTTTGACGCGCCGAAACCAGAAGAGCGAATTCCCGTCGGCCCGCAATTGAGTTTGGCTGCTTGGGGCTCCGATCAGACAACTGACGTAGAGGTTCGACCCGTGCGAGCCGTGTTGCTCGACGGGCCGCTGTTGGACACGCTTTCCGAAGACCGCACGGTGCGGGTGCCACTGTTCGCGGCGAGTTCGCTCCTCGTGCTGGTGGCGTTCGCGCTGTGCGGGCAAACCGCCGCGAGTGAGAGCGGCGGAAACGAACAGTCAGGTCTCGGCATTCGAGGGTGGCTGGCAAATCGTTATCGCAAACCGGCTGCCGACTAGTCGCCCTTTTTGGACGTGCTCCGATGTGGCCGGAAGCCGATCAGACGCAGGAGTTGTTGAACAACGCTCGCGGCGGCGACGGTGAGGCGGTCAATCGTCTGCTCGAACGCCATCGTGAATCGTTGCGGCGGATGGTGCAAGTGCGGTTAGACCGAGCTGTGGCCGGGCGCGTCGACGCCAGCGATATCGTGCAGGACGTGCTCTGGGAAGCCAGCCGCCGCCTCCAGGATTACATCCGCGACGGCAAGATGCCTTTCCATCTTTGGCTACGCGAGATGGCTAAGGACCACCTGATCGATGCGCATCGTCGCCACCGCAAAGCCCAGCGCCGCAGCGTAGACCGCGAACGCTCACTCGCCGCCGAGTTTCCCGACCGCTCCTCGCTCGACTTGGCCGCCCAACTGCGCGACGCCGAGCTGACGCCGGCAGCCGCCACCATTCGCAAAGAACTCGAGGTGCGATTCTTTTCGGCCCTCGAACAACTCGACGAAGACGATGCCGAAATCATCCTGATGCGCCATCACGAGCAACTGACCAGCGCCGAGACGGCCCAAGCCCTCGGCCTCTCAGCGGCGGCGGCGGGCATGCGCTATCTCCGCGCGCTGCGGCGACTGCGAACGATCCTGGGCGAGAGTCCGTCTTCCGGCTGACGCTTTCGTAGGGTGGGACAAGGGCCCCTACGGCCCGCCGGCCCACCATTTAGCCTGAGAAGCAATGGTGGGCCTGAGCCCACTTGGCGCGGGCTGGTCCCACCCTACATCGCACTCTCAGACGTTGATCTCGTAACCCTTGCGCTGTTCGCGCGATTGCCACTTTTGCGCTTCGGGGTCGCCGACGATTTGCTCGGTCTTCGGGTCCCACTTGAGGGTGCGGCCCAGGCGCATGGCGATGTTCGACAAGTGGCACGTAGTCAGCGCCCGGTGGTGCGTGTAAACGTCCGAGACCGGTTGCTCGCGGGTCCTCACGCACTCGAAGAAGTTCCGCATGTGATCGCCGGGCTTCTTTCCCTTGTAGAGTTCGCTGATCAACTCCGGCGACAGGGGCTTCGACTTCAGCTCGTTGACCGGCTCGCCAAACAACGATTCGCGGCCACGGCCGACGTGGAATCGCCCCTTCGTCCCTTCGAAGACAATGCCGTTGCCTTCTGGGAGCGAATCTTTGATCACGATCTCGACTCCGCCGGCAAACTCACAACGCACGGTGAAGTTGGTGGCCGTGTTGTAGCGGTCGTCGACGGTGGGGTAGCCGTTTTTGAACGGGACCGGATGCACGAAGTGCACCGGCTCGATCGTGTGCGGGCCGGTGTGGGCCATTTCGTCGCCCGTGATGGCCCACTGAGCGATGTCGACGTGGTGCGCGCCCCAGTCGGTGAGCTTGCCACCTGAATACTCGTACCACCAGCGAAACTCATAGTGGCCGCGCGTTTCGAGACTCTCTCGCCCGCGCGTGTTGACGACCTTCTTCTGCATGTAATCGACTTTGGGAGCCTGCCCCAGCCACATCTCCCAGTCGAGTTCCTTCGGGGCCGGCACGCGGTCGAGCGTTTGACTCGTGGGGGCGCCGCCGATGTCGCAGAGGGCCCGTTTCACTTTGCCGATCCGCCCGTCGCGGACCATGGCGACAGCCTTCAAGAAGTTGAGGTGCATCTCGCTACGCTGTTGGGTGCCGACTTGGAATACCCGTTTCGTTTCTTCGAGCACCTTGATGATCTGCTTCCCCTCATCGATGGTGAGGGTCAGCGGCTTCTCGCAATAGATGTCCTTGCCGGCTTTCATCGCCTCGATGGCGATCTTGGTGTGCCAATGGTCGGGCGTGACGATAGTCACGACGTCGATGTCTTTGCGGTCGAGCACGCGGCGGTAGTCGCCATAGATTTCGGGCTTTGAGTGGCGGCCCTTCTTGGATTGGATTTTCTCGGCGATGTCCCGCCCCTTGCCGGCGTGTCCCGAATCGACATCGCAGATGGCGACGCAATCGGCAAACTTCATCGCCCGCGGCCCATCGTCCCCTTCCCAACGGCTGCCCGTGCCGATGCAACCCAGCACGTGGCGATTGTTCGGACCCTGAAACGCCTTGGCCGGGTTCTCGCCCGTCGCGAACCAGAACGGGGCCGTTGCCGCGGCGGTCGCGGCCACTGCCGACGTCTTCAGAAAGTCGCGACGAGTCGCTGGCGGAGCAGTTTCACGATCAAGGTCAGAGGGCAGATTTTGCTGGGGATTCGTCACCGGAGGGCTCCTGTCGAGGTAGGATCGCAGCTTGGCGGGCGCAGCGCAAAAGCGCGTCAATGGAAGTCTAATCGAAGCCCAGAGCCCCTGTAAAAGCGGGCCGCCTAGTTCCGGCTGTTGCCGAAGATCCGCCACAGGTAGTAGGCGATCGTCATCAGCGTCGCGAGCGTGGCGGCCACGTAAGTCAGGGCCGCCGCGTTGAGGACGCGGTTGACTGCGACTGCTCCGTCGCCGTCGACGATCTGATAGTGGCTCAAGATGCGCTTGGCACGCGCGGAGGCGTCGAATTCGACGGGTAGGTTGATGAGCTGAAAGACCAGCACCAGGCCGTACAGGGCTACTCCGATCAAGATCAGGTTGATGCCCAGCGAATACATTCGTGCAAAGCTCAGCAGCATACCGACGATGACCAGCACCGAGAACGCCTGGCTTCCGAAGGTCGCAGCGGGCACGGCCGCATTGCGGATGACCAGCGGCATCCAGTTGTGGGCATGTTGCAAAGCGTGGCCCGATTCGTGCGCGGCAATGCCGACGGCGGTCGCCGTGCGGGCGCGGTAGACCTCGCTCGAGAGACGCAACACGCGCGAGCGCGGGTCGTAGTGATCCGACATGGTGCCGGGCACCTCTTCGATGGCGACGTCCTGACAGCCGGCCTCGTCGAGGATGTAACGGGCGGCCGCGGCGCCCGATAGACGCGAGGGGATTTGCATGCCGGACGCGTACGCGTGCTTCACCCAGAATTGGGCGATGATCATCAGCAGGAACGCGGGGGCGAGAAAGACGAAATACATCGGATCAAAGTGAAAAAACATGGCTCTCTCCAAAGGACTCGATCCACCCTTAAATACGCCCGGGGAATCGTGTCGCTGGGACAATTATAGACGGGGGATTCGGGAATTCGATGGATGCGGAGTTCCAGCGTTGAGCCAGTGGACCGCCCTAACTGGCGATTTGCACGATGGTTCCGCCGCGTCTGTCATCGGTCAGGCGAATCAGCCAAAGTACGCGACAGCGTTGTGGAATAGCTTCAGTCCTTCGCCGGGCCCGCTACGGTGCGGCCGACGCGTCCAACGCGGATGCTGCGTGCTATGCAGAAAGCGCTCGGGGTGCGGCATCAGTCCGAGGATTCGGCCCGTCGGATCGCCCAGGCCGGCGATGTTGGCGATTGAGCCGTTCGGATTGTCAGGAAAGGGCAAAAGCGAGTCACCGTCCGACCCGGACACCGGTCCTTCTTCGTGCGGAATCGGTCGATAGCTCAAAGCAATCTGCGAGCGTTCGCGCCAAGTCTGGATGACGTCAGGCGAACGAACCACGATTCGGCCCTCGGCATGTGCGACGGGCAGCTCGATCTCTTTGATTCCCCGCAGGAAAACGTTCTTCGACGATTCGACTTGCAGCTTGACCCACACGGCCGTGTATTTGCCGTTCAAGTTCCAGGTCAGCGTAGCGTCGGGCGATTGTTCATTCGACGCAGGTTGTTGGCCAGATTGCTGCGGTGCCGACGCCTTTGGTGACGCGCCCGCGCCGCCCGGCAGAATGCCCGCCTTGAGCAAAACTTGAAACCCATTGCAGATGCCCAGGATGAGCTTGTCGGCGGCGAGAAAGCGGGCCAGCGATTCGCCCAGTCGGCCGCGGAGCTGCCGCGAAAAGATCACGCCGGCTCCGATGTCGTCCCCGTAACTGAACCCGCCGGGGACGCAGACGATTTGAAAATCGTCGAGCAGCTCGGGCCGCTCGAGCAGGCGAAACAAGTGGACGCGCTCAGGCTGGCCGCCGGCCGTCTCGAAGGCGAACGCAGTTTCCACGTCGCAATTCGTGCCGGGCGCTCGCAGAACGCAAACTCGGGGTGAGGCCATAAACGGGAATAGAATCGTTGGGGCCGAGGGCTCGGACTGGCTCTTTGCGGATGCTAGTCGCGGCAGCCCGATTCTTCCAGCGATGTACACGGCTTGTGCCACCCGACGGGAGACCGTTAGCATCGCAAGGGATGTCGCTGCATAACGATGCGAGTTTTTACGATCGGGCCCGACGTGATCTGCGGACTCGCGTCGTTGCAGTTTTGATCGCTTGTGGCCGCGGTTTATGCGCGTTCGTATTGGCTGCCGCCGTCGCGCGGGCAGACGACATCGACCAACAAATCGCGGCGATTGCCTCAGTTGGACCGCAGGGCCAAGGAGCCGCACGCGCCCGCGCGGCTTGTCGCGAAATAGCCGGCCGCGGCCCCGAAGTCGTGCCCAGGCTCTTGGCCGCGATGAATACGCCGAACGTGGTTGCGGCGAATTGGTATCGCGCGGCTTTCGAGCGCGTCGTCGCGCGAGAACTTGCTGATCCGCGGCATCGCTTGCCCATCGAGGACTTCAAACAATTCGTTCGGCAGCAGAATCACTCGGGCCGTGCGCGTCGGCTGGCACTGACCGCGGTCGACCGCCTCGACCCGAAGTTTGGCCCGACTCTCATTCCGACGCTGCTCGACGACCGCGAATTTCGGGACGATGCGGTTGCGGCGGTGCTCAAGCAGGGTGTCGCGGCACAAACCCGTGGCGACAAGCCTGCCGCCCAACGCGCGTTTCAGCTGGCGTTCGCCCACGCGCTCAGCCCCGACCAAGTGACGGCCGCCGCTTCCAAGCTTCAATCGCTCGGCGAGCAGGCGAACATTGTCGAACATCTGGGGCTGATCACCGATTGGTCCGTGATCGGGCCCTTCGCCGCACCGGGAATGACCGGATTCCGCGCGATCTTTCCGCCGGAAACCGCGCGTGAGCCGCTGGCCGCGGTCACACAGACCGACAAGAAGACGCTGCAATGGCTGCCTGCTCACGCGAGCGACGCGTTCGGCACCGTCGACCTCATCAAGTCCCTCGGGCCGACCGACGAGGCGGTCGCCTATGCCTATACGGTGGTTGAATCGCCGAGCGACCAACAAGCCGAACTGCGCTGCAGTGCTGACGACAATCTGTCGATCTGGCTCAACGGGGAAAAAGTCTTCGGCCGCGACATGTGGCTGAACGGCACACGTTTCGACCGCTTCCGCACGCCCGTGCATTTGAAGGCCGGACAGAATCGCGTGCTGGTGAAGATCTGCCAGGGCCCGCATCACCGCGACCCGGCTGTAGGCAACGCGTGGACGTTTCAGGTTCGATTTTGTTCGGCCGACGGCGCCGGCGTTCCGCTCAAGAGGATGCCTGCAGTCGAGAGCACCTTGCGATCGAAACCCTTCGAGAAAGTGACGTCCGGCAAATGAGAGGCTTCCAGTTTCAATTCAGTTTGCCGGCGCTCTGCATTGCCGCATCGTTCCTGATGCTGGCAGCGCCAAATGCGACGCACGGCGACAATTGGGCCGGGTGGCGCGGCCCAGGCGGCAACGGCGTCTCGCACGAGTCGGGGCTGCCGCTGAAGTGGTCGAGTAGCGACAACGTCGCGTGGAAAACGCCGTTGCCCGGGATGGGCGTCGCCGGCCCGATCATCTGGGGTGACAAAGTCTTCGTGACCGATTGCGACGGCCCGCACCAAGCCAACCTGCACGTGATTTGTCTCGCGCGCGATTCCGGACGTGAGTTGTGGCACGACCAGTTCTGGGGCACGTCGCCTACGCTGCATCACGACACGAAGAGCAGCATGGCCACGCCGGTTCCGGTAACCGACGGCCAGTTTGTCTTCGCGTTCTTCGGTACGGGCGACGTCTTCTGCACGACCGTGGAGGGAGAGCTGGTCTGGCAACGGTCGCTGGCGTCGGAGTACGGAGCCTTTGAGAATCGCTTCGCCGCGTCGAGTTCGCCCGTGCTTTACGAAAACCTGCTGATCGTGCAATGCGATCACTACGGCGACTCGTATGTGTTGGCGATCGACAAAGCGACCGGCGCCACGGCCTGGAAAGTTGACCGGCCCGGCTACTGGCATTCGTGGGCCTCGCCCCAACTCGTGCCGGTTGCCGGCGCGAAGAGTCAGTCGCAGAGCCAATTCGAGTTGGTGCTGTGCGGGTCAGAAAAACTCGATGCGTTCGATCCGGCGACGGGCCGCAAGCTTTGGACGGTTGACGGAATGCTGCGCGAGTGCATCCCGACCCCGGTGTTCGACAACGGACTGCTCTATGCAGTCAGCGGTCCGAAGGGGCCGACCTTGGCCGTTCGTCCCGGGGGCCGCGGCGACGTCACGAACTCGCACGTCACCTGGAGCGCGATTCGCGGCGCGCCTTTTGTCCCGTCGGCGATCGTCGTGGGTCCGGCCTATGAGTTGGTCGACGACGCCGGCGTGCTGACCTGTCTGGACGCAACACGCGGCACGCGCCGCTGGCAGGCGCGGCTGCCGGGCCGATACACGGCCTCACCCCTTGCGGGCGACGGAAGGATCTATTTCTTCAACGAGGACGGGGTGACGACGGTCATTTCGTCTCGCGCCGATCGCTATGAGATGCTTTCGCAGAATGCGATCGACGAGCCGATCTTCGCGACGCCGGCCATCTCTCAAGGTCAACTCTTCATCCGCACGCCGACCCACTTGTGGTGCATCGGCCAAGCGGCTCGGCCGAAACGATCTACCGAGGCGCGGCCGGCAGGCGGTTCACTTTCAGTGCGGTGACACCGGGCGTCGACAGATTCCAAACCAAGTTAAAATTATCTGCCGGCGGCCATTTTGCGTTTGCAGTTGCGCCGGGCGCAGGTCCATAATCGGACCCGCAGTCAGGGCTCGTCTGGCGGCGATCTGCGCTTGAGTCTCTGCGAGAGCCCCGACGGTCGCCGCTCGCTTCACCATTTCACTGCGCCGGGAGTAGGGGCATGAAGGGTCTCACGCGAGAATTGGCGGCCGAATTCTTCGGCACTTTCGTGCTGGTCGCTTTCGGAACGGCCGTCGACGCACAAGTCCTGCTGAGTCACGAAAAGAACGGCGGGTACTTATCGATCAACCTGGGCTGGGGCCTGGGGGTGATGATGGGGATCTATGTCGCCGGCGGCATTACCGGCGCGCACCTCAATCCGGCGGTCAGTCTGGCCTTGGCCGTTCAGAAGAAGTTCGCCTGGGGCAGGGTTATTCCGTATTGGATCGTCCAAGTGGCTGGTGGCTTTGCCGGAGCTGCGGTGACGTATTTGGTCTACGTCGAAGCGCTGTCAGCCTTTGACTTGGGCGTTCGCACCACGCCCGGCTTCGGCAGCCAGACGGCGACAGCGGGAATCTTCGCGACCTATCCGTCTCCCCATCTGAGCACGCTGCCCGGCGGATTGATCGATCAGGTCGTCGGCACCGCGCTGCTCGTCGCGTGCATCTTCGGGATCACCGACAAAAAGAATATCGGCGCCCCGCCGAATCTGGCCCCCATTTGTATCGGCGCGCTCGTCGTGCTGATCGGGATGACCTTCGGCTTCAACTGCGGATACGCCATCAATCCGGCCCGTGACCTCGGCCCGCGACTGTTCACGGCCGTCGCCGGCTGGGGCAAAAACGTCTTCTTGGCCAGCAATTACTGGTGGTGGGTGCCGATCGTCGGACCGCTCGCCGGCGGTGTGCTCGGCGCATTCGCCTACGATTTCTTCATCCGCCCCGATGCAGCACCGCACCCCATGGACTCGACGCAGCCGTAGCCTCTCGCAACCCCCTGAAATCCCCGCCGCAGATGTCGACAGTGCGGGGCCGCTTCAATCCCAGACTGGACGCTTCTCGGCCCATTTATTCGGATGAATCTGGCGATCGATCCAGTTTGCCGGAAAAAAGAAGGCCTCGGCCGGTTTCTCCGGCAGGCGATATTCTCCTACGCCCCACCACCCATGCTGACCGATCGCATAGTACGGCCACGCCAAGCGATGAAAGGCGATCGGCGTGGGCCTTCGCACGCACTCGTCATACGCCGCCGCGTATGCCAGCAACATCAACAAGGTCACAGGAAAGTAACTGCCGGCCCGCCGTCGTCGGCTTGCGTGTGCTCCGCTCATCACAGCCTCGCGTGCTGATCGCCAAACATTCCTGCCACAGCCTCTCTGTGAGCTACGCCGCCCGGCGCAACCGCGTTTGATGATTGGGACGATAAGTGCTCTACGGAACGCGGCCAGAAGAAGGGGACCCGCTGAGATTTCGCGGTACGCCGCGACCGGCCACTCGATCGACGCTGCGGGACGGTCTCAAGGTCTAGCTACGCGGCAGGTCGAAGTCGAGAGATTCGCCGGCCGACTGATCGCGTTTGAGGTCGGCGTCGCTCGCTTGGGAAGGTCGATGCTCGACCGGCCGTACCACCACGCTGTTCCCCTTCACGGCCACAATCTCGACCGGAGTGCCCGCCTCCAGCAGCAGGCCCTCGCTCTCGCAGTGCTGCCGCGTCCCATTGACTTCCACTAAGCCGCCCGGATTGAGCAAGGTGAGCGTCTTCCCAACGTGTCCGACCAGACGCAGGAGCTGCCGCTGCTCTTCCTGATACGGAGTCACCTCATCGAGATCGGGCGCTTCGAGCAGCACTTTGCGACCAAACGCCGTGCGTGGCAATAAGTAGAAGGCGCTACTGATCGCCGAGGGAATCAAAATCAGCAAAGCCAGGGCATAGAGGGCGAAGTAAGTCGGATGGCTGGACGCCCAAGCGCTCCAGGCGGCGGCAACCGAGCCGGCAATACACAACGTCGCGAGAGTGGCAATCAATCCCGCGGAGGGAATGAACACTTCGCAGACGATCAGCGCCAGTCCCACGACCAGCAGCAGAATGGCGAGGTATCCGGAGTCCATAGTCGCCGTTAATCAACGGAAAAGTCAGCGTCCGTCTATCAGTTTACCGGTGAGCCTTGGTCAGGCAATAGACGGCGCGCGGACGTGTTAAGCCTCCGTGTCGCGGGCCTCGCAAAGGGCCGGCCGACACTTGGCGAATCACGATCCTCAATTGGCTTTGGTTGTTCGTTGCTGTTTGATCAGCGCAAGAATCGCCTGGTCGAGCTGCGAAAGGCCTTCGTCGGCCTTAATCACGTAGTTGCCGACTTTGTATTGGACGACGGTGCCCTTGCCGTCGATCAACACCCACAAGGGAAGCTTCGCGCCGACGCGCTCGGGATCACCGAGTCGTTCGAGCGTGCCATTATCCAGAACGACGGGGTAAGTCAGATTCATGAAACTTTGCAATTTGCGAATGGAGCGCAACGCAGCCGGCGCCTGGGCGGCCTCCGACAAGCGCGAATCGATGGCCACGCCATAGACTTGCACGCCCAATTTCTTGCGACGGTGATACAAATGGTCGAGAAAGCCGATCTGCCCATAGGGCTCAGGCGGGAAGGGGTCTCCCTGGTAAGACCAGAAGTGGAGTAAGACGATTTTCCCAGCGAGTTCTGCCGCTGGAATCGCTTCGCCGTCGAGCGACTTCAAACGGATGGGCGGGGCCGGTTTGCCGACCATCCGCCGACCCAGACTTTCGACGTCTCCTGTGCGACGCGATTGCGAATTCACGTCGCGGACGATCGCGGCCACGAGCCCTTCGAGCGGCGTACTCTCCGCCTGCTGTTCGAGGGACTTCACCTGGTCGGCGACGAGCTTGAGTTGGATGTCGCTCAGCTCGGCCGATTGGTCATCGTCGGACCGTTTCAAGTCCCGCTGCAGCTTGAGCAAGCTGTCGAGCGGTCGGCGGACCCGCGCGAGGGCGTCCCCTGTCAGCGGAGTGACTGAGTCGAGTTCCATCTTCAGGAGGTGCACTTCGCCGCGGCCGATCACGATCCGCCGCTCGGCTTTGACCAACAGCGGCTGACTGACGTCGATCCAGAGAGATTCTTGCGGGCCGAAGTTGTGGGAGACGTCGACGCGCCAGCAATCGCGTGCGCCGATTTTCGTCCGCGCCGATACGCGGTATTTCCACGGAGCCGTATCGTTCTGACTGGGCAGTTCGGCCGGCCGATGCGCCTCCCAGCGAGCACCTTCGGCCAGATGGCTGGCGAACTCGAAGTAAGGGAAGGGGAGCACAAGGGGGTAGGCCGTGCCGCCATGGTCGTGCAGGAGTCGCATCCGGTTCTTTCCTGGATGGAGCCCGGCATCAGCCGCCAGCGTTCCGAATCGGGCCGGCCAGGGCCAGCCGCCGGCCCCCTGCTCGTCGAGAACGTAGGCCACGTCGCGCCCACCGTCAGCGTGGGGCGTTGACAGACAGTACAAATCGAACCGCTTGACCGGCTCGCCCGTCGCCTCGGCGTCGCGCGATGCTTTGGAAAACGTTCCCCGATAGCGCAGCTCCACCGCGCTATGGGGCTCGGCCGCCCCTGACTCAGCCAGCACAGATCCGCAAACCAGGGCCAGGGCAACAGTCGACAACGTGATTGCACGCAAAGCGAGTCTCCAGACGAGGGGCAAATGGCCGATCTATCTTCACAGGCTCCGATTAGGGCGACAAGTGGCGGTCGGCGACAGGCCGAGCCTGGTCGCGACTTTCCGTGTCAAGCCCTTGGGCCTTCGGCTATACTTTGAGCTGAGAAGATGCGGAATTGGGACGGTTGGGGCCGTCCCCTTTTTGTAGCGCTCGGCCTATGAGCGAGTGGCCGCGCGACGAGGTCCGTAAGTCGATGCGCATTCGAGACATGTATCAGGACGACCGCTGCAGCGTGTCGTTCGAGATCTTTCCACCGAAATCGCCCGACGGGGACGAAAGCCTCCGCCGCGCGCTCGAGCGATTGGCCCCCTATGCCCCGGCCTTCATCTCTTGCACCTATGGCGCGGGTGGAACGACCCGCACGCGAACCATCGATTGGTGCGCCGAGATTCAGAACCGCTTCGGCCTGACCGCGACGTCTCACTTTACGTGTCTCGGCGGTTCCGTTCGCGAAATCGAAGAGTGGCTCGACCTGGCGACGAAGTGCGGCCTGCAGAACATCATGGCTCTGCGCGGGGACCCGCCCGTCGGCGAGACGGTCTTTCGCCCGGCCCCCGGCGGTTTCCGCTACGCGAACGAGTTGGTCTCGCTGATCCGCCGCCGGCATCCGGAGATCGGAATCGGAGTCGCCGGCTATCCGGAAAAGCACCAGGAGTGTCCCGACCTGGCGACCGACCTCGAAAATCTCAAGCGGAAGGTCGAAGCCGGCGCCGATGCGGTCTACACACAATTGTTTTACTCCAACGAGCGATTTTTTGATTTTCGAGACCGGTACCAAAAGCTGGGACTTAAAGTTCCGTTGATCCCCGGCATCATGCCGATTACCGAGTTCTCGCGGATCAAACGGATCACCAGCATGTGCGGAGCGTCGATCCCGGGGGAACTCGGAGCACGGCTCGAGGCGGCGCAGGACGATCTTCAGGCGCAGTTCGAGATCGGCGTGGGGCATGCGGTCGAACAGTGCGCCGAGCTCATCCGGGCGGACGTTCCCGGCATCCATTTTTATGTGCTCAACCGGTCGAAAGCCTGTGAGACGATTCTCGATGAACTGGGAATGGCTCCGACGCGCGAATTCAATCTCTCGTAGACGAAGTCATACAAAACAAAGAACCGGCCGGCTTACACCGGCCGCTCGCCAAACTCGTTTTCCTCGCCCGCATAGAATGATCTGATGTCTGTTTCGACCCCCACACCGGCGATCGCTCGACTCGAAGAGTTGCTCCTCACGCGGATTCTCGTGCTCGACGGCGCGATGGGGACGATGATCCAGGCGCACCAGCTCGAGGAGCGCGACTTTCGAGGCACACGGTTCGCCGATCACCCCAAGGAACTGCGGGGCTGCAACGACCTGCTCAGCCTGACCCGGCCCGACATCATCGAAGACATCCATCGGCAGTATTTCGAGGCCGGGGCCGACATCGTCGAGACGAACACGTTCAACTCGACGTCGATCTCGATGGCTGAGTACCAGCTCGAAAGTGCAGTCACCGCGATCAATCGGGCCTCCGCCCAGATCGCGCGGCGCGTCGCCGACGAATTCACCGAGCGAAACCCCGACCGGCCGCGATTCGTCGCCGGCAGCATCGGCCCGACGAGCCGAGCCGCCTCGCTGTCGCCCGACGTGAACGATCCGGGCTTCCGCGCGGTCACGTTCGACCAGCTCGTGATGTCTTACCGCGAGCAGATCGAGGCGCTGTGCGACGGCGGCGTCGACATCCTGTTCCCCGAGACGACGTTCGACACGCTGAACCTCAAAGCGTGCCTGTTTGCGATCTCGCAAGTCTTCGACGATCGCGGCATCACGCTCCCCGTGATGATTTCGGCGACGATCACCGACGCCAGTGGCCGCACGCTCTCCGGACAGACGGTCGAAGCATTCTGGAATTCGGTGGCCCACTTTCCGGCACTCAGCGTCGGACTCAACTGCGCACTCGGCGCGGATCGCATGCGGCCCTACGTGGAAGAATTGGCGCGGATCGCCCCCTGCTTTCTGAGCTGCCATCCGAATGCCGGCCTGCCGAACGAATTCGGCGCGTACGACGAGACCCCCGAATACATGGGGCGACTGTTGTCGGAGTTCGCCGAAAACGGTTGGCTCAATATCGTCGGCGGTTGCTGCGGCACAACTCCCGCGCACATCCGGGTGATCGCCGACGCTGTGCAAGACTTGCCGCCACGACAGCGGCCGCGCGTCGCCCACTACTCACGGTTCAGCGGTTTGGAGCCGCTCACCCTGCGGCCCGACAGCAATTTCGTGATCGTCGGCGAACGGACCAATGTCACCGGCTCGAAAAAATTCGCGCGGCTCGTCCGCTCGGGCGATTACGACGCCGCGCTGGAAGTTGCCCGCGAACAAGTCGCCAACGGGGCCAACGTCCTCGACATCAACATGGACGAGGCGCTGCTCGACGGCGAGAAGGCGATGGCCACCTTCCTCAACCTGATCGCGGCCGAGCCCGATATCGCCCGCGTTCCCGTGATGATCGACAGCTCCAAGTGGACCGTCATCGAGGCGGGCCTCAAATGCGTGCAGGGCAAGAGCATCGTCAACTCGATCAGCCTCAAAGAGGGGGAGGAGTCGTTTCTGCGGCAAGCGCGGCTCGTGCGCCGCTACGGGGCTGCCGCCATCGTGATGGCCTTCGATGAAGGCGGCCAGGCCGTCATGACCGATCGCAAAGTCGCGATCGCCAAGCGGGCCTTCGCGTTATTGACGCAAGAGGTCGGCTTTCCGCCCGAAGACGTGATCTTCGACCCCAATATCCTCACGGTCGGCACGGGCATCGAAGAGCACGCCAACTATGCGGTCGAGTACATCGAATCGCTGCGGCAAATTAAGCGCGAATGCCCGGGCGCGAAAACCTCGGGCGGCGTGAGCAATGTCTCGTTTTCGTTCCGCGGCAACGAACCGGTTCGCCAGGCGATGAACGCGGCCTTCTTGTATCACGCGATCAAAGCCGGGCTCGACATGGGGATCGTCAACGCGGGGCAGATCGAAGTCTACGAAGAGATCGACAAAGATCTCCTGCGGCACGTCGAGGACGTCCTGTTCAACCGCCGGCCCGACGCTACCGAGCGGTTGGTGACGTTTGCTGAAACGGTCGTCGCGAAAGACACGGCCGTCGAAAAGAATGAGGCTTGGCGAAAGGCATCCGTCGAGCAACGGCTGAGCCACGCACTCGTCAACGGAATCGTCGACTACATCGAGGCCGACACCGAAGAAGCCCGCCTCGAGCTGGGTCGACCGCTGAAGGTCATCCAAGGCCCGCTCATGAAGGGGATGGGCGTCGTCGGCGAACTCTTCGGCTCGGGCCGCATGTTCCTGCCGCAAGTCGTCAAAAGCGCCCGAGTGATGAAAAAAGCGGTCGCCTACCTCACGCCGTTCATGGAGGCTGAGAAGCAGCAGGCTGAAGGCCCGCAGCACCGCGGCACCATCATCATGGCGACCGTGAAGGGGGACGTTCACGACATCGGCAAGAACATCGTCGGCGTCGTGATGGGCTGCAACAACTTCGAGGTCATCGACCTGGGCGTAATGGTCGCGGCGGACAAAATTCTCGACGCGGCTGTTGCGCACAAGGCCGACTTCGTGGGCTTGAGTGGACTGATCACGCCGTCGCTTGATGAAATGGTACACGTCGCCCGCGAGATGCAGCGCCGCGGCATGACGATTCCGCTGTTGATCGGCGGGGCCACGACGAGTGCCAAGCACACCGCCGTGCGGATCGCGCCGGCTTACTCTCAGCCGGTCGTGCACGCCGTCGACGCGTCAGTCTCGGTGCCAGTCGTCGAGAACCTACTCGATACCGATAAGCGGGACGACTTCATCAAGAAGAACACGCTCGATCAGGAGCGCGACCGCACCCTGTTTGCCGAGCGGCAGCAGAAGACGCTGGTTCCCTATGCGGACGCACTCGCGCGCAGATTTGCGACCGATTGGGCCAACGTGCGGATCGACGAACCCGCATTCCTCGGATTGCGGTTCCGCGACCCGCAGCCGCTCGAGGAACTGGTTCCTTACATCGATTGGTCGCCCTTCTTTCAAACGTGGGAGCTGCGTGGGAAATATCCGAGCATCTTCGACGATCCCAACTGCGGGGCCGAAGCCAAGCGGTTGTTCGACGACGCCCAGCGGCTGCTGACGCGAATCGTGTCCGAGCGGCTGTTGACCGCGCGGGGCGTGTACGGCTTCTGGCCGGCTAACTCCGTCGGCGATGACATCTTGGTGTACGCTGATCCCTCGCGCAGCAAGATCGTTGCCCGCTTCCCCATGCTACGGCAGCAATGGGAGCGCAAGGGACAGTCTGATTTTCGCTCGCTGGCTGATTACATCGCCCCCTTGAACAGCGGTCGCCTCGATTACATCGGCGCCTTCGCCGTGACGGCCGGCATCGGCTGCGATGCGCTGGCGGCCGACTTCGAGTCACAGCACGACGATTACCAGTCGATCACGACCAAGGCGCTCGCCGACCGGCTGGCCGAGGCCTTCGCCGAAATGTTGCATCGTCAGGCCCGCATCGACTGGGGCTACGGCAGCACCGAGGGCCTGACGCACCACGACATCATCGAGGAAAAGTACCGCGGCATCCGCCCGGCCTTCGGTTACCCCGCCTGCCCCGATCACACCGAAAAGCGGACGCTGTTCGATTTGCTACAGGCCGAAGAGCACACGGGCATTCGCCTCACCGAAAGCTTCGCGATGTGGCCGGCCGCGGCGGTCAGCGGTCTCTATTTCGCCCATCCCGAGGCCCGCTATTTCTCGGTCGACCGCATCACCCGCGATCAGGTCGAAAGCTACGCCACCCGCAAGGGCATGCCGCTGGCCGAACTGGAACGCTGGTTGGGTCCCAACCTCGGCTACGAGCCGAATTGATCTGGCCGCATATCCGGGCCTTGGTAGGATCTGAATCAGTCGGGCGATTGTCGGGTGCCATGCCCACAGCTTTGGGTGAGAGTGTCCGGAAAGGCATGCCTGACGTTTGGCGGCAGACGCACCGCGACGCCGAAAGCTAAGTAGGAACGTTTGGTAATGTCTGAGCAAGACACTGACACGACGGTCGTCCTCGAGCCGCCGACTCAGGTCAGACCCCGCTCGCGCGAGCGCGAGAAGGTTCGCACCAAGACGCAGCCGCCTTATGCCGTCATCGTCGAGAACGACGACTTGCACACCTTCGAATATGTGATCGAGGTGTTGCAGAAGGTGCTGGGCTACGACCTGCAAAAGGCCTTCGTGCTTACGACGCAGGTGCATTTGTCCGGCCAGGCGATCGTCTGGAGCGGCACCCTCGAGCTGGCCGAACTCAAACGCGACCAAATCCGCGGCTTCGGCCCGGACACGTACGCGATGAAGCCAGTGACATTTCCGCTCGGCGTGCGGGTCGAGCAATTGCCGGGCTGATGCCGACAGTGCGTCAAAGAGCCGCGCACGAAGTAAGCGGTGTATTTCCCACTCTCGAAGCCAAAAGACCGCTTACTTCGTGCGCGGCTCTTTAATTAGGCCGCCTTTGCGTGCGCTCGCAACGGAAATCCCGCCAGTTCGCCCAGCACCGAAATCGGCGCCTTCTCCGGATAGACCAGGCTTTCGTGCCGCACGATCATCGTCTGTTCGAGTGCGTACTGCCCGCTGATGCAAGCGTGACTCGTCGTGTCGGTAAAGACGATCCAAGACGAGCCTGGCGGAAATTCCCAGCGGTCTTTGCGACACAATCGCTGGAATTCGGCGTTCTCTTTGAGGAAGTGGTGGAACCGCAGCATGAAGCGGTCGTACGGCGGCCGGTTGACCACCGGCAAACCGGCCCGGGCCAAGGCATCGATCGCAACTCCGCGCAAGCGATCGATGACGCCCGGCTGCTGCGGCAAGCCAGACTCCCGGGCATAACGACGGGCCAGCGCCTCGAACGAATCGCTCGTGACCCACACCCGCGGCCGATCAGGATTGATGTTCGCAAACACGCGCAATAGCCGGTCACCGTTGGACGGCCGCGACGGAAAGTTGTCGACGTGAATCAGATCGTTCCGCGAGCGCTGCGAAACGTCTCGGCCCTGCTCCTCGAGCGGGCGGTAGCTCGCAAAGTCGATCTTCCACGACCGCGCATACGAAGGAAAGAAGGCCGCCAGGAACGCGACCGCGTTGCTCGAAAAGGTCTTCATCACCGCGTGCACGCGGGTTCGCTTGGCCTCGTCGCGCTGGTCGATTCCGGTGAGCCGATCTTGCGCCGGGCGATAGCTGACATTCTTGTGCAGCGTTCCGGCCGTTTGCTTCTGCCCAAGCAGGAATTTCTGGTCTTCGATCGGGAAGGGGAACGGAATCCGAGGAAAGTACAGAATCTCGCCACACTCCAGACCGCGACACTGCTCGTCGCTGGCTGCGGTGCCGGAACGGTAGTTGTCGAGCGTAATCCGCGCCATATCTGTCTCCGCAATTCGGGCGGTTTAAGAGGGCGGGGATCTTTGCAGTTTTGCGAATTTGGGGCTAGGCGAGTTTCGGTTCGGGTGTCACCGGTGGTTGGCCAGAGTCTGTCACTTCGGGTCGATCTGGGTCTGCCTCGAAGAATCGCATCCCACGACTGTCAACGCGTGACTCGATAAGGCGTGCCGTTGGTGAATCTCAAATGCAGCACTGCTGAGCCGAAGCGTCTCAGCAGTGGCACACAATCCGGATCACCGATGGTCATGTTTGACGATTGGACCGATTGTCTCCGGCTCAAGACACTGGCGGACAAGCCGCCAGTGCCACCCGAAATCGCAGTTCGCACGAGACAGACGGCTACAGCGACTTGAGCGGCCCGACCGCGGCCGTCGAGAGCTGGCCGAGCGGGTACTTCTTGAGCACCGCGTTGACGTCGTCGGTCGTGATCGCGCGGTAGGCGTCGAGGTCGGCTTGCACTGAGCGGTATTCGTTGCGGTACACCCAGTTGGAACCGAGCGAGGACAGTCGGCCCATCGGCCGTTCGCTGCGCAGCACGATTCGCGAGGCAGCCTTGTTGCGGGCCTGTTCCAATTCCTCTTCGGTCACGCCGCGGGAATTGACGTCGTCATAGATCTCGCGGATTCGCTTCAAATTGTCGCCAGCCGATTCGGGGGTCGAACAGAGGTACGTGAGGTAGGCCCCCGTGCCGTCGTACTCGTTGTACGAGAGGTCGGCGGACTCTGAGAGCCCCGTGTCGACCAGGTCCCAATACAGCCGGCTGCCCGAGTCGTCGCCGACGACGACCGACATCAGCTCGGCCGCCATCCGCAGGGGGCTCGTCGCTGACGGGGCCGGAGACATCTGCATCACGTGTTGCTGCGTGAAGGCTTCTTTCCTGGTGAGCGCGCTTCCGCCTTTGGCCCGCGCTTCGTCGCTCTTACGAGGCGTGCCGCCGGATTGCCATTGGCCGCACCATTGATTGGCCAAACGCAAGATCTCGTTCCAGTCGGTGTTGCCGGCGACGGCGACGGTAATATTCCCCGCGCGATAATGCGCGCGGTGATAGTCGGCCATCTGGTCGCGGGTGAGTTGGGCGATGCTTTCGCTGGAGCCCAGAATGCTCTGCCCGAGCGGATGTCCGTCGAAGTGAATCTTCATCGCGTTTTCGTAAGCGATGAACGACGGCTGATCCTCGTACATGCCGATCTCTTCGAGAATCACCTTCCGCTCGACCTGGAAGTCGGCGTCGCGCAGGGACGGGCGGATCAGACCGGCCAAGACTTCAAAGGCGTCGGGCAAATACTCGGGCAGCACGGCCGCGTAGTAGAGGGTGACTTCCTCGCTGGTCGACGCGTTGTAGCGGGCGCCCAGTTCGTCAAAGATACGGTTAACGTCGTCGGCCGAATGCTTTTCGTTCCCCTTGAAGGCCATGTGCTCGAGGAAATGGCTGACGCCGTTGACGTCCATCGACTCGTCGCGGGCTCCCGTTCGCACGAAGAATCCGGCCGCCACCGACTGCACGTGCGGATTGAGCTCGGCGATCACGGTCAGGCCGTTGTCGAGAGTGGCCTCATGAAATTTCACGGGGTTCCTCCAAAGCCTCAGGCCCGATGGTGAGAATCGTAAAATCTTCGGCCGGATGCGCGTGAACGCAGTCGAGCACGTCGGCGACGGTCAGTGCGTCGATCTTGTCGCGAACCTCGGCCAACGTCGTGACGCGATTGAGATGGTACCAGTCGCGCGCCATTGAGGAAGAACGGGCCACCGTTGATTCTTGTTGCATCACGAGCGAACTTTTTGCCCGCGCCTTGCAGCGAGCCAGCTCATCCTCGCCGATTCCTTGTCCCAAACGCTTGAGCTCGCTGATCGTGACGTCGAGCGTTTCTTGGGCGCGTTCGGCCGTCGTGCCGGCGTAGCAGAAGACGCGGGCTTCATCGCGCAGGCTGGCGAGACTTGCGTGCACCGAGTAGCACAAGCCCCGCCGTTCGCGGACTTCTGTGAACAGCCGCGAACTCATGCCGCCGCTCAAGACACTGACGGCGGCCCAAGCCGCGTAGTACTCGGGATCGCGATAGGGGATCGAATCGTAGGCGATGCCAATATGCGTCTGCGTCGAGTCGTGCGAAATGTGATGTCGCTTCGAGCCGCTGGGGGAGGTTACAAATTTCGGTTCGGGACCGCGGGCCCAACTGCCGAACAACTCGCCGATGATCGCGGTGACTTCTTCGACGTCGACCTTGCCCGCGATTCCGAGGATCGATTCATCGGGGCGAAAGCACCGCTTGTAGTGTGCGGCGATCGACTGCGGCGACAAGGCGGGCAGATCGGCGAGCGAGCCTTCCGACGGCAACCCCCAGGGCGCGTCGAACGCGTGACGACGCAGCTCGACCATGATTTTCTGCCGCGGCTCGTCTTCAATCGCCATCAGCGATTGCTCGACTCCCGCGCGGGACGCCTCGAATTGATTCTCCGGCAACCAGGGTCGCAGAATCATGTCCGAATAAACGCGCAGCGCCTGCGGCAGATTCTCGGCCAGCGTGGCGGCGGTGAAAGTCAGGTGGATGGTGCCTACACCCTCGCTGTGCTGCACGCCCAAGTTGTCGAGCGCGGCGGAGAGGTGCTTGCTGTCGCGATTGCCGGCCCCGCGCGGAATCAACTCGCAGAGGACCGAAGCGGATCCGTTCTGACCGGGCGGATCGTACACACTGCCGGCTGGCACCAGGAACGAGACGGCCGCCGACTGCACGTCTTCCATCGGTTCAATGATGAGCGTCAGGCCATTTGAGAGCGTCTGAGTTTCGATGGTCTGGTGCTTCATCGCGGCGATTGGCCTGGCTCCGTAAGTTCAAAGAGGAGAAGCGGTTGAAGCAGAATTCTTGGGTGGCAGAAGAGGCGGGCTGAGGTCCGACGGCGGTTGCTGCCTCCGTCGCGAGTATTGCAGATCGCTGGTGGCCCGACAAGGTGTGCGACGGGAAACGCACTGGAGGCCACGCCTCTGATTGCGAAGAAACGCCGCGCGCAATTGTGCGCTTGTGTCCCGTCCCGACCTCGCAGGCCTTTCTTCCAGCCCCAACGGGGGCGTGACTCTATGGCCCGGGTCGAAGCGCAGCGCAGGCCCGGGATCTCGGGCCGCCCTATTCCATCTCCAAAGCCCCAACCGGGGCGAGACAAACCAACCCGCGGACTCGCCGTCAAAAAACATGCTCGGACCGAGTCCGGACCGGACCTGGCTCCCACGTTCGAGTCCCGTCCTGCACCGGGTCACCAATTCACCGGGTCAACTCCCTAGTGAAACTATCTGACCCGACCCGGTGACCAGATTCTGTACAGTTCGAATCTTGGTTTCCGTCCGGTCCCTCGTCTCGCGCGGTGGTCCAACTTCCCTCCCCTATCAAAAAATGTGGACCGTCCCGCCGGTCCAAAAAAAGTTGGACCGGCGGTCCAACTTGGACCAGCGCGCGGTGGGCCGTCCTCGGTCAGTCTGCCGGGGACCTTTTCTCTCCTAGTGAAAAAGGATCCCCACCCCCAGCAGGGACGACATTTTGTCCCGGCGGGAATATCGTCCACACCCGTCGCCAAGGCACGGACCCCGAGCCCTCTGCGCGCGAAGGCATCCTTCGATCCTACGACACCGCGCTCAACCCATGCAGCCCAATGTTCTACGCGCGTAGAAACAACTCTGAGATTCTTTGTCAGTTGTCGCCA
>DASRXU010000313.1:0-18264 GCA_035687365.1 Planctomycetaceae bacterium
GAGGACGATTTAAGGAAGAGGCATTCGAGTACGTTCCGTTGGCGCCAGCCGGTGGGATGAGCGCATCGGCCGCGGACATGTCTCACTTCCTGATCGCACATTTGAACGACGGGAAGTATGGGAACCTCCAAATTCTGAAGCCGGAGACGGCCCGCCGCATGCGCGAACGACTCTTCGCCCATGACCCCAAGGTCGATGCGATGTGCTACGGCTTCTGGGAGCTGAACCGTAACGGCCAACGCATCATTCATCACGGTGGCGACACGCTCTTGTTCCACTCTCTGTTCGCCATGATCCCCGAGCAAAAGGTCGGTCTCTTCATTTCGTACAACACCGACAAATCAGGCGGCGCTCGCGACGAAGTCCTGTTCGCGTTTCTCGATCGATACTTTCCCGCGACTCGAGAACCGCGGGTCAAGGCCACGGTCGATGTTGCCGCGCTCAAGCGGTTCGAAGGGGAGTACAGCGGCTCGCGGCATGCACACACGAACTACGCCAAGTTGTCTGCGTTTCTGCAGCCCTTCGTGGTTGTCGCCAACACGGACGGAACGCTCTCCGCTGGATTCGGCCCTGAATCGCGGCGTTATGCGCAGGTCGAGCCACTGATCTTTCGTGAATTGGACGGAAGGCGCAAGCTGGTTTTTCACGAAGATGAAGGAGGTCAGATAACGCAAGCTTATTTCGCAGATGTGCCGGCCGTAGCCCTGACCCGCGAACCGCTCCTCGACAGGCCCCGTTACCATCAAGGCTTGGTCGGAATCTGCGCGGCACTGTTCCTTTCGGCTCTGCTGTTTTGGCCGGTGCTGGCTTTTGCGCGCCGCGGATCGAAATCGACACGATTCCGCCGCACGTTTGTCTCCGGGTTGTTCTCGTCCCTCGGCTGGCTGCTCTCGGCCGTGGCGCTTTCCTTCCTCGTGGGCCTCGCTTGGGGATTGAGCGAACCCGAGCGAGTCGTGTTCGGCACACCTCGCGAGATCGAGTACCTCTTGCTCATTCCGCAGGTTTGCGTTGGACTGGCCGCGCTCGTGCTACTCGGCTCGATTGTCGCGTGGAGTCGAGGGTATTGGAGGTTTTCCGGCCGCGTTCACTACAGCCTGGTCGCGCTTGCGGGCGTCGGATTCGCCTACTTCCTGTTCTACTGGAACTTGCTCAAGTTCGGAGCGGAGATCCTTTTGACCAAGTCTTGAAGCATCCCAGAGAGGCGTTGCTCCCCCGAGACAAACTCCGCACGCACGCCAAGGGCCCAAAGCGGCACGTCACCAAGTTGGCAGTGAGGGATTTTCACGAGATCCTTCTGCGTCGTGAGTAAGGATCGGGCGCGTTGTTCGTGGGCCCAGAGCGCCAAGTCGCGCATGTCCGCCTCAGAGTAATGATGGTGGTCGGGGAAGGCGCGAAACGCGGCGATCTGGCCGACTCCGGCATCCGTCAAAGTGCGGCGAAAACCCTCTGGGTTGCCGATCCCGCAGAACGCGGCGACGGCGTCGAGTGACTCAATCGCCGCGCAAGTCCCTTCCGCATTGATGAGCCCAGTCGGCCGAAAGACGGCTTCGATCGGCACTTCGTTGGGTCGATCGCATCGCACTTCTTGGATCAGCCTCGATTTTTGTTCGGACGTGCACTGGTCGGCTCGAGTCACGATGACAGCATCCGCCCGGCGCAGGGCCGCTCGCGGCTCTCTCAGCAGTCCACGTGGCAATAGACGACCCGCACCCCAGGGATCGAGCGCGTCAATCAGCACCAGGTCGAGATCACGAGCTAAGCGGCGGTGCTGGAACCCGTCGTCCAAAACCAGAACCTGCGCACCTTCTCGCTCGCAGGCTGTGCGGGCGGAGATGACTCGGTCGGGCCCCTGCAAATGCGGAACGCCCGGACACAATTGGTCGAGGACGAGCTTCTCATCGTTGACCCCGCCGGCGTGAGCGCGGTACCCGCGGCTCAGAATGGCCGGACGCACGCCGCGCGAGGTAAACCAATCGACGATCGCCGCCACGACCGGCGTCTTGCCGGTGCCACCCGCCGTGAGGTTGCCAATACTAAGGACCGGGACGGAGGCCGCATGCGCTCGCAACACGCCCCGGTCAAAGGCTTCGTTTCGAGCGCGGACGGCCGCACCGTAAAAGAACGACGCGAACGAAAGTCCGCCCCTTGCCAGCACCGCAGCCGGCCCGCTCGCGCGGCCGGAGATCAAGTCGCGATGGCTCGGGAGTTTCACCTTCCCGGCGTCACATCGACCGCATTTTACGGCAGATCGCCTCGGCCATCTGTTGCGTGCCGACGGCCGACGGATCGTTGCGATTGGCCTTCATGTCGTACGTGACGTCTTTTCCCTCAGCAATCACGGCCGCGACCGCGCGGTCGAGCCGTTCGGCAGCGTCCGTCTCGCCGAGGTGTTCGAGCATCAACTTCGCCGAGAGGATCAGGGCCGTCGGGTTCACCTTATTCTGGCCCTTGTACTTCGGAGCGCTGCCATGAGTGGCCTCGAAGATGGCCCCTTCGGTCCCGATGTTCGCACCGGGAGCCACTCCCAGTCCGCCGACGAGCCCCGCACACAAATCGCTGAGGATATCGCCGTAAAGATTCTCGGTGACGATGACGTCGTAATCCTCCGGTTTCTGCACCAGCTGCATGCACATGTTGTCGATAAGCCGCTCCACGTAAGAGATGGAGCCGCCCGTCGGCTTCACGCGGCCGGCGACTTCGGAATCGGCCTTCACGCCGGTCGCCAGGTCGGGCCACTCGAACTTGGCTCCGTAGGCCAGCGCGACGGCGCGAGTCTCGTCGTACCAAAGGCCGTCGGTGAACTTCATGATGTTGGCCTTGCAGACCGACGTCACCGATTTGCGCTTGTGCTTGATGGCATAGTCGAACGCGTAGTCCGAAATCTGCCGCGTCCCTTCGTAGGAAATCGGCTTGATACTCACGCCGGTCGTAGTTGACCCGGTCCCGATCTTCTTACCCGCGCTGGCGTCGTTGATCTGGCCGATCAACTTCGAGGTGGTCGCCTCACCCGCCTTGAATTCGATTCCCGCGTAAAGGTCCTCCGTATTTTCGCGGACCAGGACGAGATCAACCTTCGTTCCGCTAAAGAACGTGCGAACCCCTTTGTACAGTTTGCACGGGCGAACACAGGCGAAAAGATTGAGTTCCTGCCGCAGATAGACGTTGACGCTGCGAAAGCCCTTGCCGATGGGGGTGGTGATCGGCGCCTTGAGGGCGCAGCCGTTGGCGCGGATCGATTTGAGGACCCGATCGGGAACCTTGCCTTCGGCTTGAATGACTTCAATGCCGCACTCTTGCACGTCCCAATTGATCTTCACGCCGGTGGCGTCGACGCACTTGCGAGTGGCCTCCGCGATCTCGGGACCGACCCCATCGCCGGGAATTAAAGTGACCTGATACATACGGGATCGCCTCTCAAAAAATCGCGGGAAAACCGCCCGAATTCGGCGGTTGAGCGGGCGCGACCGTAGCACATGAAATCGGGCTTTGCAAGCACCCGGTCGGGTCGCCGAACAGGCCCGCCGCTGCGGCCGCGCTTGGTTCGCGCGCGAGCTTCTCCAGCCAAGAATTTACGCGCAGAGATCGCCGTTGTTGCGCCAAGACGGCCGAGGCGCACGCAAATCTTACGTGCCTTCGCTGCCTCTCCACCGACACGCTTCAGGTTCGCCCATCTTGCGTGAATACAGTCACATCCTAACGGATTTTCGGCCGATACTAGCTGTAACGGTCTTGACGATTGTCTGGATTGCGCGGCCGTTCCGCGCCGCCGGGCGATCGGTTTTTCGGACCTGCGTGGTCGGGGATTTCCCGATCGCTGGCAGGCCCGTCGAAACTCGCGTCACAAGTCGCGGTCTCGGGATCGGTTCACGGGGGGGGATTCATGAGTTTTCAGCGGCTGAAACTCGCGTTGGTCGTTAGTGCCGCCGTCATCGCGCTGGCCGGCTGTTTCTACCGCAAAGGCCCCGACGAGCTGCACTACCTCGGTTCGGACGGCCCCGACTACTATAAAGACGTGGCGACGCAGATCGAGTTTCCGACGACGGAAGAAGAGCGTCCGGCGCAAGTCACGTCGACGAATGAGCCGCACACCATCGCCAATCGACAGAAAGACCAGGTCTGGGACCTGACGCTGTCGCAAGCGCTTGAGATCGCGCTGGCGAACAACAAGATCATCCGCTCGGCTGGCTCCTTCAACGCGCCGGGAAATGCGTTGATGACGAACCCCAACGCCGTCGAGTCGGTCTACGATTCGGCGATCACGGAATCGGGCGTGCTCTTTGGCGGGCGAGGCGTGGAGGCGGCCCTTTCGGACTTCGACGCGACGTTTGCGGTCAGCAACGTCTTTGGATTCAACCAAAATGTCGTGAACTCCCCCGTCCAAAACGTCGGGGCCGGCGCCGGAAGCGTGCTCGAACAGCATACCGATGCCTTCAACGCCACCCTCACCAAGACCTTTGCCAACGGCGGTCAGATCCAGTTTCAGAACTCATGGAACTACCTGGACGTCAACTCGAACGCAGTCTTGTTTCCTTCGTCGTACACCGGTTTCGCGAAGGTGTCTTACACTCAGCCCTTGTGGGCCGGATCGGGAGTCGAATTCACACGAATCGCCGGCGTCGTCAACAATAGCTTTGCCGCGGTCACCGGCGTCAGCCAGGGCGTGGCCATCGCACGAATCAACGAAGATCAGGCGCTTGCCGACTTCGAGCTGGCGGCGCTGCTGCTGCTGCGAGACACAGAGAACACGTACTGGAACTTGTACCTGCAGTACCGGCTGTATCACACGGCGGTCGTCGCGCATAACAGCGCGCTGCGATCGTGGCGTGAGGCCAAGGCAAAGCTCGACATCGGCGGCGCCACGGGCTTCACGCCGGTCGACGAAGCGACGGCACGCGACCAGTTGTACAACACCCGCGCGACGGCCGAGCAAGACCTGACAAACCTGTACACCGCTGAAACGAACCTGCGGCGATTGCTGGGGCTGCCGGTCAACGATGGCCGCGTCATCCGCCCGGTCGACGAGCCACCCATCGCGAAGTTCGTTCCCGACTGGTTCAGCTCACTGACGGAAGGCCTGACTCGTCGCTCGGAATTGCGCAAACAGAAATGGCAGATCAAGAGTCTTGAACTGCAGTTGCGGGCGGCCAAAAGCCTGGTCCATCCTCAACTGGCCTTCGTCAGTTCGTACCAGGTCAACGCCTTCGGCAACGACCTGATCAGCCAACAATCCCAAGTTGCCCAACCGTTTTCGAGTGCTTTCGCGTCGCTCGCGGAAGCGGACCAAACAGGTTGGACCGCGGGATTCCAATTCTCGATGCCGCTTGGCTTCCGGGCCGCCTGGTCACAGGTGCGGCAATATGAAGTGCGCATCGCCAAAGCCCGCGAGGGACTGGCGGTTCAGGAAATGGAAGTTGCCCAAGAACTCGCGGTCGCGTTTCAAAACGTGGCCGCCGACTATCAAACAGCCCAGTCGTATTTCAATCGGCGGTTGGCCACCGAGCGCGAACTCGCGCTGTATGAGTATCAATATGAGGTCGGCACCACGACTCTGTCCTTCGTGTTGACGGCTCAGTCGAACCTGGCCTCGGCCGAGCAGAGTTACTACACGAGCCTCGTCAACTACGCCGAGGCGATCATGGATCTCAACTTCCGCAAAGGAACGCTGCTCGATTACCACAATGTGACGTTGGCGGAATCCGATTGGACGCCCGAAGCCTACAAGGACGCCGTGCGCAACGCCTGGGCACGGAGCCACGCGATCCCGGCGAACTTCAAGTGCACCATCCCGGAGGAGAATCAGCTTCCCTCGGGTGTTGAAACCCTGCATCGTGAGCCGCAACCGGGGCCGGCGACCGGACCGGCGGCCGCAGTCATACCTCCGGCACCTGCGGGGACGCCGGCCGCTGCGCCGGCGACCGGTGCAACCGCTTCACCGGCGCCCGCTCCGCCGGCAATGCCCAACCCGGCGCCTTCGGCCGAACCGCTCCTGCCGGCTCCGACTCCGGTCGTGAAGCCGAGCAACCCGACTCCCTAACGCCTCCAATCCAGGCAGATGAGACCAGCGTTGAGGTCGTCCTAACTTGCTTTCCATAAAAGACTTTCGGCGACTGAACGGTCGAAGGTCCCAATTGACCCGTCGTCGAGAGGGGGATATACTCCGCGGCCCTGGTGCCCGTGCCCCCGTCAAGGACGACGAGAATGGGTTCTGCCGCTGAGCGCGCCGTCATTCCGTTCGGCGAATTCGAGGTTCTTCGCGAGGCTCGGGAAGTCATCGACGACGAAGCTCGCGCCCTGTTGCAAGTGGCGGCGGGCTTGGACGAGGAATTCTGCGAGGCCGTCGATCTGCTGGGCCAATGCACCGGTTCAGTCGTTGTCACGGGGATGGGCAAGGCCGGACTGATCGGCCGCAAAATCGCCGCCACCCTTTCGTCGATGGGGACACGGGCCCATGTTTTGCACCCCGCGGAGGCCGTCCACGGCGATCTCGGGTGCCTCGCTGCAAACGACGTGCTGGTGGTGCTCTCCAACAGTGGAGAGACCGAGGAAGTCTGCCGCATTCTGCCGAGCGTCGGACGCTTTGGCATTCCGATCATTGCGATCACCGCCAGCCGCTCCAGCACGGTGGGACGCTCGGCCAGCGCGACCATCGAACTGGGTCGCCTGCGCGAGGCGGGGCCACACGCGCTGGCTCCCTCGACGACCACGACGGCCATGTTGGCGGTCGGCGACGCGCTCGCACTGGTGGTCGGCCGTCGCAAAGGATTCACGCCGCAACAATTTGCCCTCTATCACTCGGGCGGCAGCTTGGGAGCGATGTTGAAGTCGGTCGGCGAGATCATGCGTACCGGTGAACAATTGCGAATCGCGGAAGAGACGAAATCGATCCGCGATGTCTTCGCCGAATCTTCGCGACCCGGACGGCGTACAGGTGCCGTAATTTTGATCGACGAGGCCGGTCGACTGTCGGGACTGTTTACCGACAGTGACCTGGCACGGTTGCTCGAGCGGCGACAGGACAGTCTGCTCGATCGACCGATCGCCGAATCAATGACGCGTCATCCGCTGACGACCACACCCGACGCGTTGCTCTCGGAGGCGGTCGAAATCCTGTCCCATAACCTCATCAGCGAACTTCCAGTCGTCGACAGCGACGGACATCCGTTGGGCATTCTCGACGTGACCGACGTGGTCGCCACCGGACTGGTCAATGAGGGATCCGTCGGCTGCGGTTCCGCCGTGCCTCCTATCCCAATGAACCCTTGGACCGCCCCGGCCTGAGCGCCCAGCCTGCAGAGTCGTCGCCGCCGCTCCCCGATTCGAGAGCCCATGCCGCAGAACAAATCGCCTCGCCCCCAACGTCGACAATACGACGGATTCGCGGCAGCCATTTTCGCCGGTTCGCCGCTCGAACGGATCGGCATTACGCTGGGAACAGGGTTGGTTCTGTTTGTGATGTTCGTGGTCTATCGCGAAGCGGCCCGCGGACTTCGCCCGATTGCTCGCGCGGGCCGTCAGCGCATAGTGCGTCCCGACTCCGAGCCATCCTACTACAAGACAAATGAAGAACCGACGAACGACGACGAAGGCGCCCGCAAAGCGCGGAAGTATTTGCCGAATACCTGGGTGCCGAACGCCTCACACTACATGGCGTCGACGGACGGGCGGACCTTCTGCTACTTCCAAGAATGGACCAAGGAGTCAGCCCACGTCATCAAGGCCACCCCATTCGCGATGGTTACAAACCGCAAGGGGGACAAGCGGGACGCTCCCCCCTACACGATCATCAGTGATAAGGCGTATGTCACCTTCAAGGATGAAGTCGGGCCGGCCGGGAAAAATCCGGGCCCCATCGTCCAAGCCGGGCTGGAAGGAACCGTCGAGATCTCGGGTCCGAACAACTTGAAGATTCGCGGTCGCAACTTCTTCTTCCAGCGGGAGGAGATGCGGATCTATTCCGACAACCCCGTCGAGATCCAGGCCGATAAGCACACGGCCACGGCAAAAGGCATTCAGATTGAATTGATCGCCGAGCAAAAAGCTCGATCGGATGAAGCGCTGGCAATCGCAGGTGTCAGCAGCGTAAAGCTGCTGCAAGACGTCAACATGGTGCTGGTCTCGGCAGGCGACGGTCAGGGCGGCCCTGGTGCGTTGCCCGGTCTCTCGAAGACGGCGGCCGACAAAGGACCGCGGATCGTTCGGACGCACTGCGACGGCAGCTTCGTCTTCTACGTCGAATCGCGAATTGGAATCTTTGAACGCAACGTCCTCATTCGGCGCGAGACTTCGCCGGGTCAATTTGACGCGCTGTCTGCGGACGAAAACGTGGAGATCACCTTCGAGCAAAAGAAACCTGACGCGAAGAAGGCACCCGATGCCAAAGACGCCGCGAAGAGCGGTTTGAGCACCGCGGCCGCTGATAAGAAGCCCGGTGCGACAGACGCCAAAACCGTCGCTGGAAATACTGACTCCACCGCGAAGGAACCGGGCGCGATTGATCCCAATATGACTTTCAAGAGCGTCCACGCTCGCGGCAAGATCGTCAGGCTGACCTCCGACGTCAACGACCTCAAGTCTCAGATGCGAGAGTTCACGTATGACCAGACGGCCCGCGAAGCGAAGCTCGTCTGGATCCCGCGCGACACGGACCGCGAACGGACCGTTCGTGACCCAAGCGGCCAGCTGCGCAAGGTGCCGGCCTCCGCTAATCGCGTCTGGGTCACGCAACACGGCAACTTATTGCGGGCTCAAAAGATTCAGCTCAATCATGACCCGCAAGGGGAAGTCACCCATGTCATGTGCCTGGGCGAAGGAGAAATGCAGCACGTCGAAGAAAAGACGGGGCTGGTCGATCTGGCTGTCTATTGGCACAAGGAGATGCGCAAGTATCCCGATCCCGACTCAACGGCGTTCGATCTGATCCATCTGGAAGAGGCCCTGATCGAGCAACCCAAAGACCAGTCCGGAATTTACGCTGACTTCATTCGCCTATGGCTGACGCGGCAGAATCGCGGCGGGCAAAGTGCTCGCGCCAACCAACCTCCCGTGGCCAAACAAGAGCAAAGCGGGCCGCATCTGGACCGCATGTTGGCCGTGCGGAAAGTGGCGATGGTCAGTCCACAGATGGAGTGCGATACTGACCACCTGGAAATCTGGTTCGAGAATGGCCCCGCGGCACCGGGGCGTGGTCCCGTCCCCCAAGCGCGCAAGCGCGCCAACCTTGTGCCGACGTCGGACCGCATTGTGCGCGTGGCCGCCCCTGCAGGTTCCGGAGATGCGGCAAATGTCCACGCGGTTCCGCGCAATGGTTCCTTGAACGCGGTAAGGGCTCAGCCGCCAAGCTCCAGCAAGACTAAAAGCAACCCGAATGATCTCTTCTCGACGACGGGTGGTTCGGGTGATCCGTATGTGCTGACCGCGGCGAAGGTCCTCGTCCACGTCGTTCAAGGTCCCGAAGGGCAGCAGGCGCAAGTCGCCTACATGCTGGCGAACGACAACGTTCAGCTGACACAGACACACGGCGACGCGGCCGACCCGCTGCAGGTCAACGGAAACGTGCTCGAAATGCACAACCGCGGTGAGCTGGACCAGGATATGGTCGTGCTCGGGCAGCCAGCGCATGTCAGAGACCGTGGCGCGCATATCGAGGGAGGACGCATCGTCTTCAACCGCCTCCGGAGCACGGCGGACGTCGTCGGGCCGGGACGACTGCAGCTACCCGTTCAGCAAACGGCCGGGACCGAAGGAGAGCCCCCTCGCACCGGCGAGGCCCCGCAACCGCTCGACGTCGAATGGCATCAGAAAATGCACTTTGACGGGAAGACGGCCCACTTCTACGTGAACGTCCACACCTCGATGACCGACGCCCAGTCGCAGAGCGATATCCGCTGCCTCAACATGGATGTCACCCTCGATAAACCGTTCTCCTTTGCTCAGCAGCAGCCGCAAGCAGAAACAGACCGGCCGGCAATCGAAACCGTATTCTGTAAGGGAGATGTCGAGTTCGAGAGCCGGGCCAACCAGGTCGGCCACTTGGCCGAGGTGCGTCGGGGCACCTTTATGGATCTGGTGTTCCACAAACGAACCGGCAAAAGCACGGCCAGCGGTCCCGGACAGTTGCGAGTTTGGCGGCACAACGAAAATGGACAATCGGGAATCTCACAGTTCACGAACGTGCACTCGAATGCTCCACCGAAAGCGCGGAAGGCGTCCAGCTGGGAGTTCGAGCAGGTACAATTCGCGGGTCATATGGACGGCGACTTCAGCGATCTGCTGGCGGGTCAATCGCGCCCACGGCCCAAATCACCTCCGAAAGTCCAACCGACCGCGGGCCCTAATTCATTGCTGGCGACAAGCGGGGCTTGGACAACCGTCTTCCATGATCACGTCGAAGTGATTTACGGTCCGGTCGAGCAAGAGATGGAACTGGTGACCCGCGACGAACTGTCCGAGGAAGCCGGTTGCTTGTTGTGCGAGTTCTTGCAGGTCATGCAGATTCCACAAGCACCAACCGTCGCTCAGCACATCGAAATGCTAGCTCGGGGTAACGCCCGGATTGAAGGAAAGACGTTCAACGGAGAGTCCGACACCATCACATATGACGGCTCGAAAACGCAATACGTGCTGATCGGCGATAGTGCCGGCCCCGCGCGACTTTGGCGTCAGGTCAAGATCGGGGCGGAACGGAACATGGACCTGGCGGATCGGATCAAATTCAATCCGGTCACGCACCAGGTTGTCCAAGAAGGGGCCAAGGGGTTCGATCTGCATCAATAGCCGCGACCCCCGATCTAATCTCGGGGCGGCTTCCGACCGTCAGTTCGACGTCACTTCGCTCTTGGCTCCGGTGCCCCATTCGTGAGCCGTCATTTCGACGTTCGTCTGAGTGGCCGGCTTATAGCCCTGCCGCGGCGACGTACTGTCCTTGCGCTCCAAGGTGGTTTTGACTGTCCAGCGCACGAGCCCAAATGGCACGGTGTTTCCGTCGCCCCGCCAAACTTCGGCCTCGTTCACGCTCCGCTCGGTCGGACTCTCGATGGTCCGCTTGGCCTTGAATTTTTGAGTTTTGACAGGACCGCCGGGCAACGGAACTTCTTCGTTCTCACTGCCAGCTACTTCCACCGCTTCGTAGTGCATCACCGGAGCGATCAAAGGAAAGACCTGGAACCCACCGGGCGGAACAGGGGTCACCTGCCCGCCCGTTTTGCGAAAGCCTTTGATCACGTCAAGGAACGAAAACGGAATCTTCTCGCCGTCAGCGAGTTGGCCGAGGACTCGTTCTTCCGGAACGAGCACCTTATAGATCCGCTCGCCCACCGGACCCGCCTCGATCCCCGCTTCACTCGCTTTGCCGGTGACGATTTTGATTTCGATCCAGCGGCAGGGGACTTGCTTGCCACGATATTGGGCGGTTTCGGATCCGACCGATTTGATGGTCAATTGCTGGATCCAGTCCAACGTGATGTCGCCTTCCGCCGCGTCGGGACGAAATTCGACTTGCTTGACCGTCCCCTCAAAGCGCACCCAGGCGCCGTCCTTCTTGGGGAGATTCAGAATCAAGCCTTGCGCCGACGCGGAAGGCAACGAGGTCAGGATCAGAAGTCCGGCCAACGACCACGCCCAAATGCGATTACGATCCATGACCGGACTCCAGGCCGTTGCTCGGCTCTTTACTGATCGATCAATTCCAAAAACTTTGCATCAGTCCGAGATCCTTCGCCGGCTGACTGGCGTTGGATTTTGCATCGGAGGCTGATCCATCAAGTCTGTCACAGCGCGAGGGTCCAGGCAAGCGGCGATGCAGGTCCAGGCAAACGGCGATGCCTAGGGCCTTCTTGACCCGGCTTCGTGGCGGACCTATTCTGAACCTCGGATGAGTACAGGCGTTCCCGTTTTTTGTCTAGCGGGCGTTCGCCTTTTATCGGCTGTTTCCTCATCGAATTCCTTCCGACCTCGACCCGCCGGGGAGATGTTAAGAGATGCGACTTTTCCGCCCTTGTCTGTACGTAGCCTGCTTTTGCGCTCTCATAACTGCCGGTGCCACCGCTCGAGCGGCGACCGCTGAAAAGGACGCCAAGCCGAAAAAAGTGCAGCCGCTGAAGTTTGGCGAGATCGAGCTGAAAGGCGCCTATCCCGAGGGGGCCGGGGCTTCAGGCCTGTTTGGCGCAACGACCGAGACGCTGGCCGACCTGATCGGCCGGCTCGACAAGGCAACGGCTGACGAAAAACTCGACGGCGTCGTGATCAAAATCAACGGCGCGACTCTGGGGTGGGCGAAAGTCAACGAGCTTCGGCAGGCCATTTCGCGGCTGCGGGCCAAGGGCAAGCACGCAATCGCCTATCTCGATTCCGGCGAGACCCACGACTACCTCGTGGCCTCCGCCTGCAATCAAATCGTGATGCCCGAACCGGGCGAGCTCTCCATGCTGGGCCTGCGGGCCGAGGTGACCTTCTATAAGAACTTGCTCGACTGGCTCCACGTGAAGGCCGAGATGCTCCGCGTCGGCGAGTTCAAGTCGGCGGCCGAGCCCTACAGCCGCACCGAAATGAGCAAAGAGTTTCGGTTGGAGATGGACGCCATCCTCGACGACTATGTCCGACAAATCGTCGACTGCGTGAGCGAATCGCGAAAGATGACCGGCAAGCAGGTCCTCTCGATCATCGACAATGGCCCCTACTCGTCGAAGCTGGCGTACGCCAACGGTCTGATTGACCGCGTTGGTTACGAGGACGAACTCGAGGGTTTCATCAAGGCCGCGGTGAAGGACGATAAGCGACCCGTCGAAATCGTCAAGAACTATGGCAAGAAGAAATCGGACAACGATTTCAGCGGCTTCGCCGGCATGATGAAAATGATGAACCTCCTCATGGGGGGTGAAGAAAAAAAGCACGTCGGTTCCAAGCCGAAAGTCGCCGTCGTACATGCCGTCGGCATGATCATGAGTGGCAAGAGTTCCGCCAGCTTCTTCGGCGGCGCGACGCTGGGATCTGAAACGTTCATCAAGGCCGTGAAGCAGGCGACGGTAGAAAAAAGCGTCAAAGCCATCGTCCTTCGCGTCGACAGCCCCGGCGGCAGCGCGCTGGCCAGCGACTTGATGTGGCGGGCGCTCCAAAAAGCGGGCAAGCCGATCGTCGTGAGCATGGGCGACGTTGCTGCCAGCGGAGGCTATTACATCTCCATGGGTGCAACCCACATCTTCGCCGAACCAGGCACACTCACTGGTTCGATCGGCGTAGTCGGTGGCAAGGTCGCGATTGGCGGGCTGCTCGAGAAGGTCGGCATCACGACCAGTGTGATTAGCCGCGGCAAGAATAGCGGCATCATGAGCATGATGTCTGGCTTCACGCCGAACGAGCGGCAAGCCATGCAGCGAATGCTCGACGAGATCTACCAGCAGTTCACCCGCAAGGCGGCCGAAGGCCGGAAGATGGAATACGGTAAGCTCGAAAAGCTGGCTCGCGGTCGCGTCTACACCGGAGCCATGGCGATCAAGCTGAACCTCGTCGATGAACTCGGCACGCTCGACGACGCCGTCGCCTATGCGGCGAAGCTCGGAGGCCTCCCGGCCGGCGAAAAGACCGAGCGGTGGTTGTTGCCCGCGCCCGTCAGTCCGCTCGAGTCGATCTTCGGCTCGATGGATGCTGACGCAGAGTCGTCCGCGAGCCTCAACCGGGGAATGGCCCAAATGCTCCAGCAGATCTCGCCCGAGCTGGCCGAAGCTCTGCAGGGGGCGTGGATGGTCAATTTGTTGGCCCGCGAACCCCGACTGACGTTGATGCCGTTCCACGTTCGCGTACACTAGAGTCCAGCTTCGCGTGCACTGAGGCGAATGCGCTCTCTCGCCTCAGTGTCGCGAAGTCTTTTGTCGCAACGTTTGTGGCATCCGAATCTCTCGCACCCGCACTCGGGTGGCGCGGGCGGCTTATCCGCCCGTTTGCTTTGGTGAGCACCAAAGCCAAGGAGCGGCATGTTTTCTTTGCTCGGAGAAAGCGGTCGGCTCTGCGACGGCATCAGTCGCCGCGAGCTGCTGCGAATCGGCGGGTTAAGTGCGCTAGGCCTGACGCTTCCCGATCTGCTTCGAGCGTCGCAAACAGCGGCACCCCCCAAGGGAATCATCAACGATCCGACGTTCGGCCGGGCGAAGAACATCGTCTATGTCTGGTTACAGGGTGGTCCGCCGCAGCACGAGACGTTCGACCCCAAGCCCGACGCGCCGTCAGAAATCCGTGGCCCCTTCAAACCGATTCAAACGAACGTCCCCGGCATTCAGTTCTGCGAACTCTTGCCGCGCATTTCACGAATGGCGGATAAGCTCGCCGTCGTTCGCTCGCTGCACACTGATACCGACCTGCACGATGCCAGCGGCTATGAAGTCCTCACGGGCTATCGTTACACCGGCGCCAACTCGCGGCAAATCAGCCCAACCGATTGGCCCTACTTCGGCTCGGTCGTGAAACTGGTCAAGCCGAGCGAAAAACTGCCGCCGCTCACTTCGGTCTGGCTTCCCGACATCATGCGGCTCAACGAGAACGTCACTCCAGCGGGGCAAACGGGCGGCATTCTCGGCCGGCAGTGGGATCCCGATCGTTTTGTCGGCGATCCCTCGCGGCCCGATTATAAGGTCGAAGGTCTGCGCGTCACCGACATCGCACCCATGCGCCTCAATCAGCGGATCTCCTTGCTCGAACAGGTACAGCGACACTTCACAACAGTGGCCGCTAGTCGCAGCGTCGGTCTCTACGACACATTTCAAGGGCAGGCCTTCGACCTTTTGACGTCGGGTCGCGTGCAGCGGGCGTTCGCCATTCAAGAAGAGCCGGACAAAGTCCGCGACCGCTACACCCGCACGCAATGGGGCCAGTCGCTCTTGTTGGCGCGACGGCTGATCGAAACGGGCGTGCGGCTGGTGCATGTCAACTGGTGCCGTGAGCCTGGCGATTCGGCCGTCGATAATCCGATGTGGGACACGCACGCCCAAAACGCCGACCGACTCGAAGACGTATTGTGTCCCCTGTTCGACACGGGCCTCACGGCACTCATCGAAGATCTCCAGCAGCGCGGCCTATTGCACGAAACGATCGTGGTAGTGATCGGAGAGTTCGGCCGCACGCCCAAAATCAACGCCGCCGCCGGACGAGATCATTGGGGGCACGTCTTTAGCTTTGCGCTGGCTGGTGCCGGCATTTGCGCGGGACAAGTCTATGGATCGAGCGACCGTGACGGCGCGTACCCAGCGCGCGACGCAGTGACGGCGGGCGACCTCACGGCGACGCTTTTCCATTCGCTGGGCATCGATCATGAATCGAGTTTCCGCGACGCCGAGGGCCGCGAACGCCGCCTGACGCTGGGATCGCCAATCCGCGCCTTGCTAGGGGGCGGCGTGGCAACCGCGGATCGTGTTCCTCCTGGCGGAAGCCTGCTGGCAGCCGGCTTCGATACGAGTCTGTTGCTCAACACGGACTTCTCGCAATCGGTCCCGTTGTATCCCGTCGATCGAGGCTCGCGGCCGAAAGGCTGGCGGGCTGCACCGTTGACGGCTGCCGACGATCCCGCGTTCGGCGTACGTCTGCTTCCGGCGTCCGTGGTAAAGACTGGCGCACAGCGAAACGTGGTGTTAGGCGTTGGACGAAACGAGGGAGCAGGGGCAACTCAAGTCTCCAAGGGTGAGCGGGCGATCCTCGCCCAGGAAATGCGTAACCCGCGGGCCGGCCGCTTTGCTTTCACGGTCGAAACCTGCCTCGCCGGCCCAACCCGCGAAGCCTGCGAACTCTTTCAAAAGCACTTTGCCTGTCGCCTGGCGTTCTATCGCTTCGCCGGCGAGGACAAGAACCCGCTCCACCGCGAGGAACTCGGCTCACTCGTGTTTCAGCCGCCATTCGTAGTTGGAGAGACGCCCGCTTACACCAAGTTCGAGTTCGCTCGAGTTCTGGACAGTGCCGGCCCGGGCCAGAACTTCAGCATCGGCCGCGGGCTCGGTGTATCAATCGAAGTCGAAAAGACTTCGGAGGGTTCTCTGACAATCGAAGGATCCGCGGCGGCAGCGTTACACGTCAAGTCGGCTCGCCTGTCCTTCTCCAGCCGCACGATCAACGACAAGGTAGTCGCCTAACCTGGCGCGACGAAGTGTTGTGTGCGAGCAGTCGGGCGGGCCCTTAATCCTGGCTGCGCCAGCGCTGGATCGCCTCGGCATCGAGAGCGGCGTCGGCGGTCATCTGCTCCCGCAAAGTCTGCTTATGCTCAGGCGGAGCCAATGTGAGCATCTTGTGCAGCATCATTGGTCGGAAGTCGTTCTTGGAATCGCAGGCGAGGACTTCGGCCAAAAAAACGGTGCGGTCACCCGTGTCCATTCGCGTTTCAACGCGGCAGTCGAACCAGGCCAGCGCCTCGCGGAGGATCGGACTGCCGGTGGCTGCCGTGTCGATTTGCAGGCCGGCAAACTTGTCGACGTCGCGGCTGGACTGCAGGCCAAACCGCCAAACGAGTTCAGCTTGCGACTCCTCGACGAGATGAACGGCAAATGCGCCCGAGGCATCGATCACCTTCCAGGTCTCGTGCGTTTTCGCGATGCCCGCGACGACTCGGGGCAGGTCGGGAACGATCGATGCCGGAGCGACAAACGTGGCCACCAGTCCCGAACGACGCGCTCCCTGTGCCGCCGTGACGATCCAGACCTCGCGGTCGATCCGCTCGAAGAGTTTGCCGATTTGCCGAGCGTCCATGCGACCATTATTCGGGAGAATAAGACGCGGGTCGAGTCGCGAACGGTCTAGGACGCGTTACAGTCGAAGACTCGAACCTGCGACCAGCTCTCCTTGTTCTCTGCAATGAACCGCAGGTGCCGCTCATCGACCTGGTAATCGTCGTGTGCCTTTCGGCTCTCGAAGACCACGTGCAGCCCGACGTGAAAATCGGTCACATTCACGGGACGGGTCAGATCCGCGACCCGCATACCCGCCGCGAAGTAGACGATGCCCGGTGCCACTTTTAGATACCGGTGACAGTCGTCGACGAGCTTCTGCTGAGCTGCCGGGGAGGGGTCTTTCAGCGTGAAATAGACCATGTGAGCGATCAGCGGACGGGTCGTGTCTGCGGGCATAAAACGTGTTCCTTCAACGGGCACTTCGGACAATGCACGGAGGTTGGACAGACCTTGCGGGCAACGACGAGCGATTCTGACCAGCACCCCCAGCAGTCGCAAGTAAGCCGTAGTGGCCCCAAGGGCGACGCGATTTTGGCCAAGTTGACATGCTTCAAACGCGCCGATTAGACTTCGAAGTGGGCCTCTCACCGACGGTCGCGAATTTTTTTTCACCGAAATTCGGCAGGTTCTTCGCCTGCCGTGTGGACTCCGTCGAGCGAACAGCGGTAATAAGTAGTGAGACGGCAAGGTCTTCCGGGATCCTTCGCGATTCGCCCGCCCCCGCAACGAGATGACCGCCCATCCAGGATGCAGTCTGCGCCGCTGAACGAGGACGAACATGAATCGACGACCTGAGTGGAAGCGCAGCTTGTGGTGGCTCGGCGCGGTCGTGGCCGTCTGGGGTTATTTCTGTGCCGTCGGGCCGCTCTCGGTCCTCGCTCAGCAAGGCGCGAAAGGTAAGGCCCCGGCTGCAGCGCCAGTCGCAGCACCTCCGGCCGCCGCTCCCGGTGCCCCGGCCGCAGGAAGTGAAACCGAAGCCGCCCCCGCCCCCAGCAAGAGCGTGCTGATCTGGCTGATTGAGACCTCGGGCTGGATCGGAGCCGTCCTGTTGGTGTTGTCGATTTATTTCGTCGCCAAGATCGTGCATCTCTATATGGAGATGCGCATGGAGATCGCCGCTCCGCCGGAAATCCTGCAGCAGTGTGAAACACTGTTGAAGTCCAAAGACTTCATGGGTGTCTATAAGTTGGTGAAAGGCGACGACTCGTTCTTCAGCACGGTTCTGACCGCGGGGTTGGCCGAATTGCCGCAGGGCTTGGTCGAGGCACGCGACGCCATGGATCGCGTGGGCGAAACGCTCGTCGTCGAAATGGAAACGAAGATCAGCATGTTGGCAGTCGTCGGCACATTGGGACCGATGATCGGTCTGCTGGGCACGCTGAAAGGGATGATTGCCAGTTTTAGCGCCATCGCCATGTCGGACACGCAACTTAAAGCCAGCCAGGTGGCCGGCGGAATTTCCGAGGCCCTCGTGTTGACGTTTGAAGGGGTCGGCCTGGCCGTGCCCGCGATCTTCTTCTTTGCCGTGTTTCGTAACAAGGTCTCTTCGATCAGCACAGCCACGATG
>DASRXU010000314.1:0-37051 GCA_035687365.1 Planctomycetaceae bacterium
GCAGATGCTTGAGAATATTCTGGTGCGAAGATCTGGCCATCGCGTCACTCCGAAGATTGATCAACTGGTCGCGATCCCGGCGAATTGTGCCGGTGCAGCATCAGTATTGTATCCATTCGCGCGCTCAGAAAAACCGACTGATTCGTGGCTTCGTGAGAGTCGTAAGCGCAAGGCGCGCAGCGACCGCGAGCCATACGACATCGTGTCGCAAACAGGGGCGCATCTGGCGGCGAGGACGCATTGCCCGCGCGCCATGAAGTCGCTATAAGTGGCGCTGACGTTCGTCGCCGGTCCATCCAGAGATTCTGCCGGCTTTTTGAGCTTGTTGGTTCTCACAATCTCACTAAAACTTCTGCCCACCGAGAAGGGGCCGATGCCTGCTGACCCGGCTTACGCATGCGACTCGGAATTTTTGAAGCTGCTCACGCGGCGCGGGGACATCGATCTCACGGTGTTGTCGCTCGAGTTGGCCCGTGATGCTTATCCGGAACTCGACTTTCGCACCGTGCTCGATTGGGTCGACAGCTGCGCCAGTCAGCTTTCGGGATCGATCGTACGATCGCAAGGCGAGCCAGAGAGCTTGCAAATCCTGGCGCAGTGCCTGGCTGAGCGTCACGGAATTTACGGCGACGACGATTGCTACGAGCGGGCCGACAGCAGCTATCTGCACCGCGTGATCGAAACGGGTCGCGGGTTGCCGATCACGTTGTCGGTGCTCTACATGGCCGTCGCGGAGCGCGTCGGCATCGACCTGCGCGGCGTCTCGGCGCCCAAGCATTTTCTCACCCGTTATGAATCGGTGGGGGGCACGCTATTTGTCGACGCGTTCTCGCGGGGCCGCGTGCTCTCACGCAACGAATGCTCGAAATGGCTCAGTCAGAGCGTGGGGCTCAAGCGATCGGATTTGCGCGTGGCGCTCAAACCCGTGGGGCCGCGGGCGATCGTGATTCGCATGCTCAATAACCTCAAGGTGCTTTACGCCCGCCAGTCGAATTGGTCGGCCGCCTGGATGGTGCAGCATCGGCTGACCGCCTTGCAGCCTTCTTCGTATTGCGAACGGCGCGACCTTGCGTTGATCTCGCTGCATGCCAATCGTCCGGGCCACGCGCTCGACCTACTGCGCTCGTGCCTGCGGAACTGCCCCGAGGATGAAAAGCCGACGCTCGAGCACCACTTGCAGGAAGCCAGCTCGCAAATCTGCCGCTGGAACTGACTCTGCGCATTCGCACTGAAAGAGCCGCGCACGCAGTAAGCGGTTTTTTCTGCCTTTGAAAGCCAAGAACCGCTTACTGCGTGCGCGGCTCCTTCAGGCGTCAGTTCTTGACGCAGTGCCAACTCGCAAGTAGTCTGCCCGCATCATGCCGGCACCTTACCCGGTCTTTGTTAAGCGGGATCTCGACGGATTCTTCGGCCTGTTCGTCGACAATCTCGTGCAGTTGCTGTTGATCGTGCAACTGTGCGGACTCTGCGGAATCCCAGCGGGTTCCGAGCTGATGCTCTCGTATATCTTGCCGGGAGCGGCCGTCAGCATTCTGATCGGCAACGTCTATTACGCGATCCAGGCTCATTTCGTCGCCCGGGCCAGCAACCGCAGCGACGTCACCGCACTTCCGTTCGGCATCAACACGCCGTCGCTGTTGATCTACATTTATTTCGTGATGTTGCCGGTCTATGAGCGGACAAAAAGTGCGGAGACGGCTTGGCAGGCAGGGATGGTCGCCTGCCTGGGGAGCGGGCTGATCGAATTCTTCGGCGCGTTCATCGCCGAACCGATTCGCCGCCGCACGCCGCGGGCTGCCCTGTTGTCCACTTTGGCGGGGATTGCCATCGGCTTTATCGCGATGAAGTTCACGTTGGAGATTTTCCAGCGCCCGCTCGTCGCCATGCTGCCTTTGGCGATCATTCTGATCACGTATTTTTCGCGCGTCGGATTTCCGCTGGGTCTGCCCGGCGGCTTCGTGGCGATTCTGTTCGGGACGCTGTGCGCGTGGGTGCTGCCGCACATTCTGCCCGAGACGCTCGCCGGACCGGCGATGGGCGCGAGCGCCGTGACATCGGCTTGGAGTGAGCGGGGTTTTCACCTGCCGCGGTTTGCCGGCCGGCCGTTGTGGGCCCTGCTCACGGAGATTGGCCGCAATCCGCACGACTGGGCCGGTTATGTTTCGGTGATTATTCCGATGGGACTGTTCAACGTGCTGGGCAGCCTGCAGAACATCGAGTCGGCCGAGGCGGCCGGCGACCGTTTCCCCACAGGGGCTTCGCTGTCGGTGAACGGAATCGCGACGATCGTCGCTTCGCTGTTCGGCAGTTGCTTCCCCACCACAATTTATATTGGACACCCCGGCTGGAAGGCACTTGGCGCGCGGGCCGGCTATTCCCCGTTGAATGGCCTGGTGATCACGCTAATCTGCCTCACCGGAACCGTGAGCCTGATTCGCAGCGTGATCCCGATCGAAGCCGGAATGCCGATCGTGCTGTGGATCGGCGTGATCATCACGGCTCAGGCCTTTCAAACGACGCCCCGCAACCATGCACCGGCCGTCGCGCTCGGTCTGTTTCCCGCGATTGCCGCTTGGGGCCTCACCGTCGCGCAAGGCGCCTTTTTAGTCGGCAGCTCCGCACCGGGCGCCCCGACTTTGCAGAGCGCGCTGGCTGGGCAACCTAATCTGGAACTCAACGGCTTCCTGCTGCACGGCCTGTTGGTGATGGAGCGAGGTTACATCTTCACCTGCATGATCCTGGCGGCGATTGCCGCCTTTCTGATCGACCGCAAATTCTATTCAGCCGCGATCTGGTCGCTGATCGCGGCGGCCTTTGCCGCGCTGGGGCTGACACACGCGTATCAGTTGAAAGGGAATGTCGTCGACTTCCTGTTCGTGTTCGCCCAGCCCGCGCAAGGTGCTCTCTCCGCGCACACGTTCGGCATCGCGGTCGGCTATCTGCTGTTTGCCGCGGTCTTTGCCGCCTTTGGCTGGTGGGTGGCCCGACGTCCGCCCGTTCAAGATCCGGGACAGCGCGCGACGGAGCACGACAATGCTCTGCGACCCGGCGAGCCGCCTGCGTAAGCGGGCGGGCGCTTCGCTTTTATCCGTGTCAAGCGACACCGATTTGTCTCGCTCATTGGGCGACAAAGGCGTAGGATCGTTTTACGAGATTATCAAAATGCGCATTGGGTGTTTCTGTTCCAAAGCGCGGTATTCGCTGATTCGGCATGAAGTAAAGCGGGGACACGCCTGGCATAAACGCCGAACTCAAGTTGGTGACCTGATCTTCGTTCTGCCGATCGTGGCGATTGGTGTGACATGGGAACTAACAAACTTGCTGCCTCGGTGCAGTCGGCCATGGCCGGGCCGAAATCATTCTTCGCGAGGGCTTCCTCAGCGTACTACTCGTGGCGGGGTCGGCGCTACGGCGAGAAGGGCGAAGACGACAAGGCCATCGCCGATTACACCGAGGCCATCCGGCTCGATCCAAAAGATGTGAATCACTACTTTTGGCGGGGTAGGTGCTACAGCGAGACGGGCGAACCCGACAAGGCCATCGCCGACTTCACCGAGGCCATCCGGCTCGATCCGACAGAGGCGGTTTTGTACATCCTTCGAGGGAAATGCTGTCTGGAGAAAGGCGAACACGATAACGCCCTCGCCGACTTCACCGAGGCTATCCGGCTCGATCCGAAAGTGGCGGATACTTACTCTTGGCGGGGTGGGTGCTACATCGAGAAAGGCGAACACGATAACGCCCTCGCCGACTTCACCGAGGCCATCCGGCTCGATCCAAAAGAGGCGCTTGCGTACTACAATCGAGGTGCGTGCTACGCCGAGAACGACGAACACGACAGGGCCATCGCCGACTACAGCGAGGCCATCTGGCTCGATCCGAAAGTGGCGGATTACTACTCCGGGCGGGGTTGGTGCTACGTCCGGACGGGCGACGACGACAAGGCCCTCGCCGACTTCACCGAGGCCATCCGGCTCGACCCGACAGATGCAGATACCTACTCCGGGCGAGGTTGGTTCTACGCCTTGACGGGCGACGACGACAAGGCCCTCACCGACTTCACGGAGGCCATCCGGCTCGACCCGACAGTGGCGGAGACCTACTCCGGGCGCGGTCGGTGCTACGTCCGGACGGACGAAGACGCCAAGGCCGTCGCCGACTTCACGGAGGCCATCCGGCTCGATCCGACAGTGGCGGAGACCTACTCCGGGCGGGGTGAGTGCTATGTCCGGATGGGCGAAGACGCCAAGGCCCTCGCCGACTATACCGAGGCCATCCGGCTCGATCCGGCAGTGGCGGACCAGCTCATCGCCGACTGCACCGAGGCTATCCGGCTCGATCCGCAAGGTGCGGAAAACTACTCCGGGCGGGCTTGGTGCTATGCTCAGACGGGCGAACACGACAAAGCCATCGCTGACTATACCGAGTCCATCCGGCTCGATTCGACAGAGGCGGTTGCGTACAACAGTCGAGGTGCGTGCTACGCCGAGAAGGGCGAACACGATAAGGCCATCGCCGACTACACCGAGGCCATCCGGCTCGCTCCGAACGATGCGGATCACTACTTCAGGCGGGGTGGGTCCTACCGCGAGCAGGGCGAACCCGACAAGGCCGTCGCCGACTACACCGAGGCCATCTGGCTCGGTCCGACAGAGGCGGATCACTACTATTTTCGGGCCAAGTGCTACGACGAAAAGGGCGAACCCGACAAGGCCATCGCCGACCTCACGGAAGCCGTCCGGCTCGATCCGAAAGTGGAGGACAACTACGCTGGGCGGGACCTGTGCTACGCAGAGACCGGCGAATTCGATCAGGACATCGCCGACCTCGCGGAGGTCATCCGGCTCGAACCGAAAGTGACGGACAAGGCCATCGACGACTACACCGAGGCCATCCGGCTCGATCCGAAGGATGAGGAAAACTACTCTGGGCGGGGCGAATGCTACGCTCAGATCGGCCAATTCGATCAGGCCATCGACGACTTAACGGAGGCCATCTGGCTCGATCCCAAAGTTGCGCGCAATTACCGCAACCGAGGCAATTGCTATGGCGCGACGGGCGAACCCATCAAGGCCATCGACGACTTCACCGAGGCCATCCGGCTCGATCCGCAGGATGAGGAAAGCCACTCCGGGCGGGGTTGGTGCTACGCTCAGACGGGCGAACACGACAAGGCCGTCGCCGACTTCAACGATGCCAGCTGGCTCGAACTGAAAGGCCGGCTCGACCCCGTGGCGGCGGGCGTACGCGACAGGGCCATCGCCGACTGCACCGAGGCCATCCAGATCGACCCGACCGATGCGGTTGCGTACTACAATCGAAGTTGGCGCTATGCCCAGAAGGGTGAATACGAGAAGGCCATCGACGACGTCACCGAGGCCCTCCGACTCGATCCACAGGTGCCTGAGATTTGGGGAAAATACAGCATCATGTGTTCGGTCGTTTCCAAGCTTAGTAATAGATTACAGCAAATCGCTCCAACCAAATCCCCGCTGAGGCGTATCCAGCTTTGCGCTTGGAAGCTCGGGATGACCGGTGGGAACATTCTCGGCGCTTCGTGAAACATCCTGAATAGAAAGCCGATCGGACCAGCCCTAACAGCCAATTCCACACGAGGTGCTTCGCTTTCAGTCCGCGATCGAGGGAGGACCGCCAGTGCAACAGATCGCAGTGGCACCGGCGCGGGCCCGAGTGCTTCGAATCTATGATGGTGCCACTGACGGGGGCTCTGGCCCCCGGTGGCACCACGGGAGCATGACATTGAAGAGCGCTGGCGGCACAAAGCCGCCGCCAATCGCACGCGACGATACAATAATCCCTCATGCCGACGAGCGAGTTCTTCTTCTGTCCTGAGTGCAATGCCAAACTCAAATTTGGCCGCCGTACCAAGCCCCGCGTGACCTGTCCGCGCTGTGGGCAGGAGTTCGATTACCGCGGGCAAGATGAGGTCGCTGACCCGTTCCTTGCCGACCAGATCGCAGAATCGGCGGTCGCTGCAATTCCACCAATACGAGAGGACATCGACTTCGGCGATGAAATCGTCAACGCACGCACGCTTGCGGAAGACGACGAGTACGGTCAGCCTTCCGCGTTGCCGATCCGCCGGGCCTCAAGTTCTCCAGTCAAGAAGCGCAATCCCGAACAAGTCTTGAAGACACAGCCGAGGAAGAGGAGAAGCAAATCGGCCGCGCTCTCCCGCGACGCGATTTGGTTGTATCTCGCCGGCGCGGTGCTGCTGGCACTGGTCGCGTTCGTGGTGATCGTGATCGCCCGACCGGGAACGATGTTTGGCCGTTCGCTGACGCCGGAGGAAATCGCCGGCACTTACGTCAGCGAAAATAATCCGGGTCTGAGGCTCACATTCGCCGCCGACGGGACCTGGGAAATGGACGACGTCAGTCAATGGGTCCCCATCAGCATCGGCGGGCTGGTGTACTCAATCAAAGGGCGCAAGATCATCTGCGACATTCCTGAGGAAGAGAAAGTTGAGCCCAAACAACCGATCTTCATCGATCGGCCTTTCGCGCTGCGTCATCGCTCAGACGCTGAGCGGTTCATCACGCAGTTCAGCGACCTGACTTTCGAGAAAGGCACACTGATCTCGCCAACCAAGGGCCGCTTCAAGAGAGAGCCCGACCCCAACGCAGCGGATCCCGCTTTTGCCGCGCCTGGTGCGGCGAAGTGATCCGCTACGCCATCACCTTCAAAAACGCCGCCTGGAACTTCTCCATTTCTTGCGGCGTGCCGATCGTTACGCGGACGTAGGTCGGCCAGCTCGGCCAGGTGCGGCCGATGAAGACCTTGTCTTTGCGCATCGCCGCTGCGATGCGTTCGCCCGGTTGCTTCACATCGAGCAGGAACTTGTTCGACACCGACGGCACATACGAGAAGCCGTGCTTGTCGAGGAACTTGAAAGTCTCGGCCCGTGTATCGGCGACGATCTTGCGCCGCGTCGGCACCAAGTCTGAAGCTTGCAGGCTGGCAATCGCTGCCGAAATGCCCGTCGTCGGCATGATTCCCTGGCTGTAGCGCGAGAGACGGTTCAACGTTTCCGGCTGCGCGAAGGCGGCGCCCGCTCGCAGTCCGGCCAGGCCGTAGAGTTTGGAGAAAGTTCGCAGCACGATCACCGGTTTGCCGGACGCCACGAGATCTGCTCGCGTCTTGCAACCGGCAAAGTGTGTGTACGCTTCGTCCAACAACAGCACGGCCCCTTTGGGCATGTTGTCGACCAGCCAATCGAGATCTTTATCGGGCGTCAGCGTGCCGGTCGGATTGTTGGGATTGCAGATGTAAAACAGGCCGGCGTTCGGATCGGCGGCGGCCATCGCTCGCACGTCGTGGGAATAGGACTTCGTCAGCGGGACGCGATGCACTTTCGCACCGATGAATCGCGCGGCGGCCTCGCCCGCTTCGTAACCGGGATCGCCCGTGACGAAACTTCTCGTCGGTGACGTATGCGAGATGACCGCTTGCGTCAGCGGCGGGCTGGAGCCGGCAAAGATCTGCACTTGCTCGGGCGACAGACCTTCTTGCTGGGCGAGCAGGTCCCGAAGTTGGCTGGTCAACTCGAAGTGATAGCGGCCGCCTTGTTTGAGGAAACCGGTCGCCGCTTCGATCGCCTGCGGGCACGGGCCGAGCGGGTTTTCATTGGCGTTGATGAGTACCGCGTCTGGCGGGACCTCGTTGCCGAACGACGAGAGCTGCGCGAATGCCGCCTCGCTAAAGAACGGGACGCTCGAGGCGGCCCCCATCAAGGAGGCGACTTTGAAAAAACTACGACGCGAAAAGCCCCGTGCCAACAAATCGCGCTCACGCTCCGGCCCAAGGATCTGCTGCATCCGAATTCCTCCCGTGCCAACCCAGGATCAAACAGCCAACCACGCCTTGGTACTGCCAGCGCCCGGCGCACCTTCGCGTCAGTATACCGATTCCTAATCTGGGTTGCTTCGTGGTTCGGCAACGGTTGGAGCCGCGCAGAGCAGGCCGGCATTTCCGCCCACGCAAAGCGCATTTTCCCGTGGCGTTGCCGCCGCCATCAGACGCTCGGGACCGCAGTTTTCGTCTATAGCCTTTTGGTCTCGCGCCAATCTCCGCGGCGACACGTCGACTTCCTTTTGATCGCCGGCATGGCCACGCAACTTGCCGTTGAAGGCATTTTGCAACATGTCCGCGCGTAAGCCGGTCACAAGAGTGGATCCAATTTGCGAGACCACGTTTATAATGGAAGCGCCGTACGGGGAAGGGTGCGCGGGTCGGCCCATCGTTTGATCCGCACGCGAAATCAAATTCTTGGAGCCGCGACCGTGAGGGAGCGGGCTAATACGGGCACATGCCAAGGTCCCGCGAGCCGAGCGGCACAGCTCCGGGTCGCAGCCGCCCTCGTGCTATTCCTTCTGACCGAGGGCTCGCTCATACCGGCTCAGTCGACGACAGCCGGCCCGGCTCGACGTTCTAACTCCAGCCGAACTCGTGCTCCTGCGACCGGTTCGCGGCTCGCGGTCGACGTGGTCAAGCTGAAGACCGGCAAAACACTGCGCGGAGCCATTGCCTATGCGGATCCCGACGGCTCGCTCACAATGGCCGTTTCTCGCGAATGGTTGCGAAAGGCCGATCCCAAACTGCTCGCGATCGTCGAGACGGAAGAGGCACGCACGCGAGGGGCAGCTCTCAAGCAGCTCAGCGATCGAATCAAACCAGAACTGGCGAGAGTGCCCGAAGACTCGGGTGCGGCGATCCTCCTGCGAACGCAAGCGAAGCGGGTCGAGAAGCTACTCACAGAAGGCGCGCCGGCCGAGCCGCCACAGTTTGTTTGGATCGAGCTGACGAAGAAAAAAATCGCGAAGATCGCGCCCGCAAGCGCCGATCTCAAGCGAGTTGCAGGTTGGAGCTGGTACGAAAAACTCGCCAACATAGAAACGCGCGACGTCGTGGATTTGGAGCGGGAGCTGCGAGATAAACGGATCGACCCGACCCAGACCGTTCCCGATCTGGCCGATCGTCTTCCTCTGCGGCTGCAGGATGATCGCGAATGGTCCGCGCGGATGGCATTGGTCACCGATGCACTCGGCAAGCCGCTTGAGTTTCAGGGGACCGGCGGCTTGTTGGTGCGCGCGGATCACGTGAGTAACGCCGGCGACATGGCACCGCTGGTCGCCAAAGTTTTTGGCGGTCAAGTCGACGCGCTGCTCAAGGATCTGCTCACCGAGGGCCATCCCGCGGCCGAACCGTCCAAACCACCCAACGCCTGGCTCGATCCGGCGATCAAAGAGGCCGCGCGAGACAAAGCACGAGCCTTCCGCGCGACGCGTCTCGATTTCAGCCTCGAGCGTCGCCAGGCGACCGTAAACTCGGACTTCGTGGTTCAACTCGCCAACGGAAAATGGGAGATCATTTGGTCCGACCGCGATACCGAAGATGGAACCCAGGCCCGTCCAGCCATGGAAGCGGGCCTCGCGACGGATCCGCAGGTCAAATCGGCCTTGAGTCTGCTTAAGCCACTCGGAGCCGAGGGCGGCGACCCGGTCAACTCAGCGATCCGGTTCGGAGCCGCGACGATGACCGCCCAGCAAGTGGTCAATCAGCGATTCTCGAAGTTCGAAGAGCCCTTCCTGCGGCAACTCGACGGGCCCCCACTCTGGTTGCCGCGCTAGGCGGCTCACTTCTTCAAGCAGGCCACTGTGCGGGAAAGCCGGGCGCGTGCCGCCAGCCCGCAGCCGGCCGATGGTGTGGGGTCGTCGAATAGAGCCTGCCGTCCCGTTCGACGACTGCGCCGCTCCGACGCATTTCCGTGAGAAGATCGCGTGAGAGCTGTGACGCGTCCATACGAAAAACGTTCGCGGCATAGTCTGCGAGCCACGCGCGTCGGGCCAGGTAGGAATCGACCTCCGCGACCGGAATGCCGTCGTAGAGCATCAGCGCGTAAGCGAAGATGCGCTTGAGCGCGTGCCAACCCGCGGGAACAGGGTCGTTTCGCAGCTTCGTGTAGCGTTCGTGTGCCCGCGCGAGAGTGGCTGGCGGATCTGTGATCAGTGGACCGTGGCCCGAGAGCGCCAGACGAGCGGGGAGCGCCGCAAGGGCTTCGACCGAGCGCAGCGCTTGGTCGATAGCCGACGAGCCTTCGAGAGGCAGGTTGATCCAGCCGATATCATCTGCATGCAGCGCATCGCCGACGATCAGCAGTCTCTCATCGGGTTGGAAGAAGCTGAGATGGCTTGGTGTGTGGCCGGGCGTCGCGATCACTTGCCACTCGGCTTCGCCCGCCGAGATCCGGTCGCCGGAATTGATGGGGCGGTCGACGTGATATGGCTCGATCGGTTGATCTAGCCAGACGGCAAGGCACGCCTGTGGATCGCGCGCGTTGACTGCGACCGCATCCTCGCGAGCAGCGGCAATCGGCACACCGTGGCGGTGCTGGAGCCGGTAGTTGCCGCCGACGTGATCGCTGTGCCAATGCGTGTTGACCACGACGCTAAGGGCCTCAGGTCGCAATCCTGCCGAGGCGAGTTCCTGGACGAGCAGCTCGAAGTCGCTCCCGTAGCCGGTGTCGACGAGGACGGGATGACGACCGGTCAACAAAATGCGGTTGGCGCTCGGAAAATCCGCGACCAGAAAACGGCACCAACTCGGAAGACTCGATGAGTGCAACTTCGGCCCTTCAATTCTCTTACCACAATGACACGAAGGCCACCCGACCTGACTCTCCTTCGCCGCCCTCGCGTGAAAGCGGCAGGCAGCACCGGATTCAGTTCTCGCCCGAATCCGCACCGGGTGCAGGGGCATGCCCCTGCCGTTCGTCGCGCGGGGGTCGCATCATGAGGGAGGCGGTGGCTTCGGCGGGGGATTTGTTGTCGAAGAGGACAGCGTAGACTTCGGCCGCGATGGGCATTTCAATGCCTCGCTGACTAGCGAGTTCCGACATGCTCCGCGTAGTAGTGATACCTTCGGCCACGCCGTTCATTTCGGCAACGATTTGATCCAAACGCTGTCCTTTGCCCAGACATTCGCCGACGTGACGATTTCGGCTATGCCGTGAAAAGCAGGTAGTGACCAGATCGCCCAATCCGGCGAGGCCGTTGAAAGTTTCGGCTTTGGCTCCGAGGGCAGTGCCGAAGCGGATCATTTCGACGAGGCCCCGAGTGACCAGGCCGCTCTTGGCGTTGTCGCCGAACCCCAGACCGTCGCAGATGCCGGCGGCGATCGCGATCACGTTTTTGATCGCGCCGGCTAACTCGACGCCGACGATGTCGTCGTTGGTGTAAACGCGGAAGCGATCGGTGTTGAAGAGCTGTTGAACCTGTGCTGCCAGCCGCGTGTCCGCCGACGCTGCGACCACGCCGGCCGGCATGCGGCGAGCAATTTCTTCGGCATGGCTAGGGCCGCCGAGAGCCGCGACCTCGCGACATCCCAACACGTCGAGGATAATTTCGCTCGGTCGCATCAGCGTGCCGATTTCGAGCCCCTTCGCCACGCTGACCACCGGCAAACCCGCTGGAATCTGGCCCGCCAGGGGGACCAGCGTCTCGCGGAGGAAGCGGGTCGGGACGGCGGCGACAATCAGCTCGGCTCGGTCGACGACATCTGCGATGGTGTGGGTAACGCGGACGCCGGGGGGAAGAGGGACGCCCGGGAGCAGTCTGCGGTTTTCTTTATCGCGAAGGAGTTCGGCCGCTCGCTCGGCGGTGCGCGTCCAAATGCGAACGTCGCACTTCGATCGTTCGGAGAGCAGAACTGCGGAGGCCGTTGCCATCGCTCCGCTGCCGAGAATGGCGATTCGCCGATCCATCGATTTGATCCGATTTCTGGTGCCGACCAATCTGCCCAGCGTGGCGCCGCGGGAGCGACTCTCACAAGCGGCCGATTCGGCACAACCGGCGTGTTGATTCAGGACGGACGTTGCAAATTCGGTGCGGTCTTTGACGGATGGAAAGAGTTTGCCCGTCCAGGGATTCGGAGCTAAATTTTGTCGACCGCGTGCCGACACATGCTACAGGTGCTTGCTCGACCGACCCGCTTGTGGGCGGACCGAAAGCGGATCGCACGGCCGCGCTGAGGGTATGGTAAATGGAACAGGGACTCGAACAAAAGCCGGCACCGTTCGTCGATCGTCGCTCAATTCCCGCGACGCCATGGAGCACCGGGGCGGAACGCCGCCAGTTCTCCAACGCCTACGACTCCTCCCGCGAGGAAGTCAACGAACTGGCGATGGCCATCGACCAGTACAAGCTGCGGCACCGCCGCCGGTTCATCACGTTTGAGGAGCTGTACGACGTGATTGCCGGCCTGGGCTACCACAAGTAGGTCCGCGACATCGGTCGCGCTGCACTCATCACGCGTGTGTCGCGCGATTTGACCGGGATACTCCGCCTCGTGCCGCATCGCATCAGTCGACAATTTCGCTCGACCCGGCGGCGTTCCCGTGCGGGTTGTTGCCGACATTGCGCCGAATGTATCGGCTCACCCCGTCGCCCCGCACCGCTCGCTTTTGCCGGCCACCAAGCCCTTCCAGTCTGCGCGCCTTATCGGAACCGTTTCGGCTGCCGCGAACTAGCAGGCTCTGCGCCGATTCTTGAAAGAAATTGTCCGGCGGCCGCGGTTTTCGCCCCAGAAAAAACAGGGGGCGACAAAAATTCGGCGGATTTTGCGCTTTCGAAGGCCCATTTGGGGTGAGTTGAGGTTGACGCTTCAGCGATCATCGGCGAGATTTCGCCCCTCATTTCTCGACTCGAAGTAGCCCCTTTCCGGCTCAATTCAATTTCACTCAATCCGTAGGCGGGCCGCCGACTCGGAATTTCGTGAATTGAAGCGTTCGCACCCATCGCACGCTCGTCTATCCCGTTCCCGCAAAACAGGTCACGACGTGAAATCACTACTCATCGTCTGCGTATTCGTATTCTCGGGCGGCGCCCTGCTCGCCGACGAGTATTCCATGGCCGGCCCTGCTCCGTACATCGGTTCGCCGCTCGAGCAATCGGTGGATGGCGTGGTCCCTGTTTCTGCGATGGTGCAAGGGGGGCCTGACGCAATGGCTCCCCCGGTGATGGCACAACCGGGCCCTGGTTCACCCGGTTGCGCCACTTGCGGACAAGCACCGACTTATGCCGCTCCGGGTTATCCTGCTCCGATTATGGGCGCGCCTTACGGCGGAGCTCCGCCGGGCGGGGTTGTCGGACCCAATTCGTGCCCCCTTTCCTATCCATCGCTGACGCCCGACGTGACGATGGTGCCTACCACTGTAAACGGTCCACTGCCCAACCGGGCCGGGTGGGTGCAGCAATACGAACTCGGCGGAATGCCCTCATCGCACACCAGCAATGGGTGGGGCAATTTCGCGGAGGAAACGTTCGACTTGGCGTGGAAGTATGTGACGCCGCTCTATCCGGCGCCGCTGATTTTCTCGTTCACGCAACAATACGATTTGCGACTGCTACAAGGTCCCTCGAGCCCTCCCGGCGTGCAGCCGACTAACCTGCCTGGATCGCTCCAACGCATCGGTTGGGATTTTGAGTTGAAGACGTCTCTGCCCGGCCAATGGAACGCGGTCATCGGATTCAACCCGTCAATCGACAGCGATTTTCAGCAGAGTCTTTCGAAGAATGCCTACAACTGGGACTCTCGTGCCGCCGTGCTCTACACGCCGCAGCCCGATCTAACCTTTGTGTGTGGCTTCTTCGAATGGGACCGGCTCGCCGTTCGCTTTTTTCCCTGGGTCGGAGCCATCTATCGTCCGAATCCGTATTGGCAGTTTGACTTAACGTTCCCGCAGTTCCGCATCTCGACGTTCCTGTGGGATGAGTGGGGCTTCCGGACGACGCTCTACGGTCGTGTCGAATACCACTCGGAGGCGTACGAAATCTACAACCCGGTCTTGGCCCAGCGTGACCAGGCTCAATTCACCGACTGGCGGGCGCTGTTGGGAATCAACAAAGACCGGGGCGACTTCGACTACTTCTTCGAAGGCGGTTGGATCTTCAAACGCGACGTCGATTTCAAAGACTCGCCGCAAGGATTCGACGTGACCAGCGGAGTCATCCTCCGTGGCGGCATCCGTTTCTAGTGGGCTGCTGACACCGGTTTGCTGGGTGGCACTGGCGGCTCGTTCGCCAGTGTGCCTTGATTGCCGCGCGAAGACCACTGGCGGACAAGCCGCCAGTGCCACCCGACCGGGAATCTCTTACGTCGCCATCAAGCCGCGCGGCTGACATCGGATTGGGGCGGCGTTTCTAACGGACCTTGCTGACCGACTTGGATCAGCAAGCCGCGAATGATCCGTTCGACTTCGATCTTCTCACTGACCCACTGCTCGCGAAGTGCGTGGAGTTGTTCTTCGCGGGTTCGCAGCGCGGTCGCGTTTTCGGAGAGCGCTCGGCTGCGGAGTTCAAACTCCTCGCGGCGCTCTTTCGCGGCGACGGCTGCTTCTTGGGTTTCCTTCGCCAACTCGTGCCGCAGCGACTGGACCGACGATTGCAAGAGGGCGAGTTCCTTGCGCTCTCGCTCGATTCTTTCGCGAGACTCCTGCGTGTCGTCCTGCAGGCGGCGTTGGGTTTCGGACAGCCGGCGTTTTGCCGTCTCGAGTCCCGCGGCTTCCGACAGCTGGGCCCAGACCTCTTCGATGGCCATCCGCATTTCGAGCGTGGCCCGATGCGTCTCTTCGAGCTCTGCCCGCAATCCTTCAAGTCGTTCGCGGCGTTTGTCCAGTCGGTCGCTCTCCGCGGCCACGAGAGTTTCGCGCCGCTCGAGTTCCGATTCTCGTTCCTGTCGCATTTGCGTCCAGGAGTCGCGCTCTCCCAGCAACTCCTGCTCGCGGCTTTGCAGTTCGGCTTCGCGCGTGTGTCGCAGGTCGGACTCGAGCGATTGCTCCCGAGCCAGCGACTGCTCGCGTTCTTCGACGAGCGCCCGCACGTGGGCCAATTGTTCGCAACGCAACCGCCAAGCGGCTTCCCGCTCCTCCAAATCGGTTCGGTCGGCCTGATGCTGGCGGCGGAGTTCGTTCTGCGCCGCTTCGACTTCCTGTCGTGCCTTTTGCAGATGTTCCTGTTGGAAGCGCACGCGGCTTTCGAGCAGGTTCCGCTCTTGTTCCAGGCGGCCAAGCTGCTCGCGATGTTGCTCTTCGAGTTTTTTCTGTTCGTCCCGGAGGCTCTGCTCGCGGGCTTCCACCCGTTGCTGGAGATCCTCTTCGATGCGGGAACGGACTGCGTCCAGCTCGCGGCGGGAAGTCTCAATCTCTTCCCGCACGCACGCGCGTTCGCGTTCGATTTCTTCGATTTGTATGCGTTTGAGTTCGGTCAACTCTTCGGAGAAGCGGCGGCGATCGGCCTCGAGCTTTTCGCGATCGGCGGTCAGCGATTGACGTGCGGCCAGGTCTTCTGCCTCGAAGGCCTCGCGCTCGCGACGGAGTTCGTCGAACTCACGACGTCGCGCCGCCTGCATCTCTTCCTGAGCACGCTCGGACGCCGTTAGCGCGACGTCGCGTCGCTTCGAGAGTTCTTCTTCGTCGAGCGTTCGCTGACGATTCCAAGCCGCCCGCTCGGCTTCGAGTGTCGCGCGTTCGCCGGCTAACTGGGCGTCAATCTGGCTCCGCAGGCCGGCGCGCTCGTGTTGAAGCTGGGCCTGCAGCGACCGCACCATCTCTTCGCGTTCGCGGCGCCGCTTTTCGATTTCTTCCGCCAGAGCGCGGCGTTCTTCCTGCAAGGCCTGCTGTGTCTGTTGAATGGCGATCCGTTCGACCTCGAGGTCGCGATCGACGACCGATCGCAGGCCTGCTCGCTCCGACGACACCTGGTCCCGTAAGCCGAGTACGAGCCGCTCCTGCTCTTCCAGGTCGCTGACCAGCGATTCGCAGGCATTGATCTTTTCGTTGAGGGCCGCTTCGCGCGCCTTGCACTCCGCTTGGCGCTTGAGCATGTCTTCTTCGAATTCCTGCACCCACAACCGCGCGTTGCGCCACTCCTGGTCCAAGAGCGCGTGTTGCTCGTGCAGCGAAGATTCCCGCCGCTCGAGTTCTTCACGTTCCGTGCGCAGATGGGCGGCGATCTGCCCGGTCTGACGCAGAACTTCTTCCTCACGCCGCGAGAACGACGGAGCTGGCGCAGCGGCCGCGGCGCTACCGAGCGAATCCTTCGTGGGAGTCGGCGTGGCTGCCAGACGGTCCGCCGAACCGGAATCCGAAACGCCGCGTGAAGCAGCCGGAGAATGCGCGCGATCGATTCGCCGCTGGGTGATTTCCACTTCCGCGTCGCTTGCCGCTGGCTGCGGCGGACTCTTCGGGTCGAGCAGCTGACCGGCGAGACGCCGCAAGAACGACGTGGTGGGGCCCGCCGGCAAGGGAGGCGAAGTCCGGTCGCGATGACTGCGGACTGGATCGCTCATTTGGGAATCCTTTCCCGAGGCGAGCCCAAATCAAACGGGCAAACTTGCTAGGAGCCCAAATTCTAGGCTTAAACCGAGCCGATCCAATCGGCTCGGTTAGGTTGTTTCGTTTGGTCAGGCTGTCTTGCTTGCGGTGGCGTGGCTGTTGAGCAGCGAGACCAGCTTGTCTTTGGGGACCAGTCCCACCTGCCGATCGACGGCTTTGCCGCCTTTGAACAAGATGACCGTGGGAATGCCCTGAATGTTGTACTGAGTGGGGGTGACGTTGTTTTCGTCGGTGTTCATCTTGCCGATGCGCACCTTGCCTTCGAACTCACCCGCCAACTCTTCGATGGTCGGCGCCAAACGCAGGCACGGCCCGCACCAGGGCGCCCAAAAATCGACGAGCACCGGTTCCGCGGAATCGAGAACCTCGGCCTTGAAATTCGCGTCGGTAAATTCTTTGAGTCCTTGTCCCATGGGAGACTCCTATTTGCCAGCTGCGGGAGTTCGAGCGCTGCTCAACATCGAGCCGGTGACCGCTCGGCCCTGTGTTAGCCGAACGGGCCTCGCAACTTCGAACAACCGCTTGAATTCGAGTGGTTTTGCTTGCCGGGGGATTATAGGGGAATCGGCTAGTGTGTCAACTTTTGCCCGCCGTTGGCAATCGTCGTAAAGGTTTTGTACTTCGAAAGATTCGGCTGCGAAGCATTGCCTTTCGCCGCTTCCCGGCTTGCCTCTCCCCAGGGCGTACCATTACCTTCGATTGAGTCGCAAAATCGGGTGAATTAGCCCGATGGCGACGAGGGAAATCATGCAAGAGGACGGGCCATTGATCGAAAACGCGGAGGTTCGCCCCCTGCCCAAGCTGCTGGGACGGCCGATTCGGTTGGGTGTGCTCGTCTCGGGCGGCGGCTCAAATCTGGCAAATCTCCTGAAGTGCCGGGAGGCGGGAGTCCTCGACGCCGAGTTCCCCTTGGTCATCGCGAGTCGTTCTGATTGCGGCGGGTTGCAGATCGCTGAAAAAGCCGGCATCCCAGCAGAAACTGTTCTGCGGAAAGGCTTTAAGGATATCGAGGAGTACAGCGAGCGAATCTTCTCGATGCTGCGCAAGGCCGAAGTTGACCTCGTCGTCTTGGCCGGCTTCCTCTGCCTGCTGCGAGTGCCGGAGGACTTCACGAATCGGGTTATGAACATTCACCCCGCGCTCATTCCCTCCTTTTGCGGGAAGGGGCAGTACGGAATGAAGGTGCACGAGGCCGTACTGGCTCACGGCTCAAAACTGAGCGGCTGCACCGTTCACTTCGCCGACAACCTCTACGACCACGGCCCGATCATCGTCCAAAAGACGGTCCCCGTGCTCGAAAACGACACGCCCCAAACGCTGGCTTCCCGCGTTTTCCAGGCCGAATGCGAGGCCTATCCTGAGGCCATTCGGCTCTTTGCCGACGCGCGTTTGGTCGTGAGCGAGAGCCGCGTGCGAATCGTCGACTAAGTCGACGCCCTCCGGCAAACCCCTCTTTTGCCGCGCCCAGCGCGCTCTGACTGCGTTTGGCCAGTTGTGGAACAACTGGATCGGATATGATTGATTATGAATGATTTGCGTAGTATCCTAGCATTGGCTCGGTTATTCAGTCGCAAGGCGGCGAAGGATGCTCGTAGATCAAAGGCGCCAAAAAATCCTGGAAATAACGGAAAAAAGCGGCTTTGTCGCGCTGTCCGAACTGGTGGAACGGGTCGGAGCGAGTGAATCGACTCTGCGGCGGGATTTGGATTATCTTGACGGAATTGGACAGATTCGCCGCACTAGAGGCGGCGCGGCCTACGTCGGCGACTCCATCACCCCTTTTGAAGTCCGGGGAACTCGGGCGAAGGAGCAAAAGCAGCACATCGCCGCCGTCGCGGCGGCCCTCGTCCAGCCGGGTGAAACCGTTTTGCTCGACGGCGGAACGACCACGCTCGAGGTGGCCAAGCACCTCGTCGGCAAGCCCTTGCAGGTGGTCACCAACTCGCTGCCGATCGTCAACGTCCTGATGAGTTCTCTCCAGACCGAGCTGATCGTGATTGGCGGTTTTTTGTACCCGAAAACGGGAGTCAACCTGGGGCCGATCGCCGTGGCTGCTCTCAGGAGCATTCATGCACGCCGGCTGTTCGTGAGTGCCGGCGGCGTCACTGAGGCTGGGCTGTTCAATAGCAACGCCCTGTTGGTCGAGACCGAGCGGCAGATGATCGAGTCGGCTGAGGAACTGATCGTGGTGGCGGATAGTTCCAAACTCGGACATTCGGCCCTCGCGCATCTTTGTGCGCTCGACGTCGTCGACCGACTCGTCGTCGACGAGGGGATCAGTGACGAGTGGCGGCAGATCGTGGATAGGGCCGGAATCGAACTCATCGTGGCGAGGAGCTAGCGCGTGGCAACGATGCTGGCCAACACTCAGTCGGGCACCTCGACGATCAATCGGACCGAGATCGAACGCATCGTTCGCGATGTCGTTTCGCAGCAACTCGGCCTGCGCGAGGGACAACCAAAACCGAATCCGCTGGTCGTCAACATTTCCGCCCGACACGTGCATCTGACCGACGAACACGTTCGCATTTTGTTCGGCAAGGCTGAACTCGAGCCGGTCAAGGCGCTCTATCAGGACGGGTTCTATGCCGCGAAGGAAGCTGTGGCCGTCGTCGGACCGCGGATGCGGATGATTCCGAATGTGCGCGTGCTCGGGCCGTGCCGTGGCGATTCGCAGGTCGAGCTGGCTTTCACCGACGGGATTTCGCTGGGGATCGACTTGCCCGTGCGAATCAGCGGCGACCTGCACGACACGCCAGGCTGTGTGCTCGTCGGGCCGGCGGGAGTTGTCGAGCTGAGGCAAGGCGTGATCCGCGCGATGCGGCACGTGCACATGGGGCCCGCCGACTTGGCGCACTACGGCGTCAAGAACGGCGACTCGATGAATCTGCGGATCGTTTCGGCCGGCTGCACGTCGGTGCTCGAAGATCTCGTCATTCGCGCCGGCGACAAGATCAAGCTCGAAGTGCATCTGGATACGGACGAAGGGAACGCCGTCAACTTGGACGCTGCCACCGAAGTGGAGTTGGTGAAGCCGCACGGATGCCAGTGCCAGCACTAGTTCAATCATTGAGTTCACATCACATACACACTTTTTGGGGAGACTGCTCATGGCGAAGACGATGGAAGCCCTGGGAATGATCGAATGCAAGGGGCTCGTGGCGTTGATCGAGGCGGCCGACTCGATGTTGAAGGCGGCTAACGTGCAGATGGTCGGTTGGGAAAAGGTCGGCAGCGGCCTGGTGACGGCCTTCGTCGTTGGTGACGTGGCGGCGGTCAAAGCGGCTGTCGATGCCGGCGCTAGCGCGGCGGGCAAGATCGGCGAAGTCGTCAGTGTGCAGGTGATTCCGCGTCCTCACGAAGAGTTGGCCAGCGTGCTGCCGAAGTCGAAGTCCAGCGCGGCGGCGACAGTCTAGTTTTTTGATTTAACTCGGCAACGCTTGTTGCCTTTTGGAGAAACCATGAACGAAGCCATTGGATTGATCGAGACGAAGGGCCTGGTCGCGCAGATCGAAGCGGCCGACACGATGCTCAAGGCGGCCAACGTCAAACTGGTGAAGCAAATTCAGATCGGCGGCGCCTACGTGACGACGGTCATTCGGGGCGACGTCGGCTCCGTGCGGGCCGCGGTCGACGCGGGCGCGGCGGCGGCCACCGCCGTCGGGGAGCTGGTGAGCGCCCACCTGATTTCGCGACCCGAGCCCGGCTTGATGGACAAGTTCATCTAGGCCCCGTCGGCAGGCACCCTGCCCCACCGTTTTTCGGCGTCGGATTCCCGCATGAAAATCCTTGTCGCCAACTTGGGCTCGACCAGCTTCAAGTACCGGCTGTTCGATCTGCCCGGCTCAAGCGAGACTCAGCTCGCGCGAGGCGGAATCGATCGCATCGGACAAGGGGCGGGGACCTGCTTCGCGCAGATCGGCGACAAGCGCGAAGAGACAACGCAGCACTGCGCGGATCACGCCGAGGCCGTGCGACTTTGTCTCGAACAGCTGACGCATCCGGAATGGGGTTGCCTCAAGTCGGTGCACGAAGTGGCCGCGATCGGGTTCAAGGCGGTGTTTGCCGGTCGGCTCAGCGGCGTTCGCCTCGTCGATGACGAACTGCTCTCGGCAATGGAAACGCTGTCGACGGTGGCTCCTGCACACAATCCGCCTTACGCGCGAGCGATGCGCGAGTTGCAGCGGGCCTTCCCGGAAATCCCGCTCGTCGCGGCACTCGAAACGGGTTTCCACGAGACGATTCCCGAGGCGGAGCGGAGCTACGCGGTCCCGTATGAATGGAAAACGGAATACGAGGTACAGCGCTGGGGATTTCACGGAGCCAGTCACCGCTACATCGGCGGCCGGATCGGCGAGATTCTGAAGCGGGACGATTTGCGCGTCATCTCGTGTCATTTGGGAGGCAGCAACTCGCTGTGTGCGATCCGCGGCGGGAAGTCACTCGCCACCAGTATGGGAATGAGTCCGCAAACGGGGTTGCCGCACAACAACCGCGTGGGTGACTTCGATCCGTTCATACTGCCCGTCCTGATGCGCGCAACCGGCAAAACTCTCGAGTCGCTGCTGGATGAACTGGCCGAACGCAGCGGCTTGTTGGGAGTGAGCGGGCTCAGCGGCGACGTTCGCGATTTGGAAGAAGCGGCCGCCCAGGGGCACGCGCGAGCCCAGCTCGCGCTCGACACTTTTGTCGCGTCGATTCGGCATTACATCGGTGCGTATCTCACGGTTCTGGCCGGTGCCGACGCGATCGTGTTCACGGGGGGCATTGGCGAAAACAGCCGGCACGTACGTCGCGGCGTCTGCCGTGACATGGAGTGGGCCGGCATCAACCTCGATGCAAAACGCAATGAGACGGCAAAGGGCGAAGCTCGCATTTCGAGCGACGACAGCCGGGTCGAGATCTGGGTCGTGCCGACGAACGAAGAGTTGGTGGTGGCCCGTCAGGCTGCCGCATTAGTGGCCGAGCGAACCGGTAAGTGAAGCGGCCGCGCACGGGAGACATCCGATGTTCTTGGGACGAATCACAGGCAGCCTGGTGGCGACGCAGAAAGTCGCTTCGATGGTGGGCCAGAAGCTGCTGGTCGTCGAGCCGCTGCGCGTGAATGAAAAAGATCAAAGCGACCTGGCACCGACCGGCCGCACCTTTGTCGCCGTCGATACGGTCGGGGCCGGCGAGGGGGAAGTCGTGCTCTGCGTGCAGGGCTCCAGCGCTCGCTTCACGTCCGAGACGAAACAGCTGCCAATCGACGCGGCGGTAATCGGCATCGTCGATCAGGTTCAGGTTGGTTCGAACACAGTCTTTACCGCGCGGGCCACTACCAAAACTTAGTCGGTCACGCCCTCGCAACTTCAGCAAGAAAAATCATGGCGGAATCAGACGGACGATTGCCTAGCGAGACGGTGCCGTTTCAGACGGTGCAAATCATCGCCGCTGCGCTGATTGTCGGTCCACTGGTGTTCGCGGGCATCGCATTCGTCTCGAATTTGGGCCAGGCGCCTGGGGACGAGACGCTGGGATACATCGCCGTCGGCTTTTCGGCCCTCGCTCTCATTATGAGTTTGGTGATCCCGAAAATTGCGACCAACCAAAAATTGCGGACTTTGGGAGTCCAGGGCAGCGAAGTGACGACGACCGCGCTCTTTGCCGCCTTTCAAACCCAGGTCATCATCCGCTCGGCACTCCTCGAGGGAGCGGCGTTCTTCTGTTGCGTTGCCTACATGGCGACTCATGTCTGGTGGACGCTCGGCACGGCGCTCGCACTGCTGGCCGTGATGGCGGTCTTCTTTCCGACGCGGGGCCGCTTTGACGATTGGGTGCGCGAGCAACGAGAGCTTCGTTCGTTCGAGGGCCGATCGGATGTGTCCAGCACAATGTGATTTTTGAAACACGCAGACGCGAAATGCTGCAATTCGAAACACCGAGATTCCAAACACTGCGATTTGAATAAGGCTCGTCATGATCCAAGCCAACGAACAAGCGATTCGGCAGGTTGTGCAAGAAGTCCTCGCGCAACTGGGAAAACGCGGCAACGGCGCGGCACTACGTGGCGAGAACGGCCACGCCAACGGCGACTGGGGCGTCTTTCGAACCGTCGATGACGCGGTTGCCGCGGCCACGAGCGGATTCGAGAAGTTCCGCGATGTCTCGATGGAGAATCGCGCCAAGGCCGTCGCCTGTGTCTATCGCACGTGCGACGAGCAGGCTGAAGAGTTGGGCCGGATGGAGCTCGAAGAGACCAAGATCGGCCGACTCGATCACAAAATCGAGAAGCTGCAGATCGTGAAACTGGTTCCCGGCATCGAATTCCTGAAGTGCGACGCGTTGAGCGGCGACCACGGGCTGACGGTCACCGAGTACGCCCCGTTCGGAGTGATCGGGGCGGTCACGCCCGTCACGCATTCGTTGCCGACGCTGGCGGGCAACGTGGTGAACATGCTGGCGGCCGGCAACACGGTCGTCTTCAATCCGCATCCGTCCGGCGCGCGGGTGGCGTGCGAAGGCGTGCGTCGGTTCAACAAGGCGATTCATCAGGCGATCGGGGTCGAGAATCTGATCACGATCGTCGGCGAACCGACGCTCGAAACAGCGGGACAGCTCTTCGATCACCGCGGCGTGCGTCTGCTCGTCGCGACCGGCGGTCCGGGCGTCGCGCGGGCGGCCCTGGCGAGTAAGAAACGGGCGATCGTGGCCGGGCCCGGGAATCCCCCGGTCGTCGTGGATGAAACGGCCGACCTCGAGAACGCGGCCCGCTCGATCGTCACGGGTGCGGCTTACGACAACAACCTGTTGTGCATCGCCGAGAAAGAAGTCTTTGCGGTCGAGAAAATCTTCGACGCGCTGCTGGAGGCCGTCGGCCGTCACGGTGGCTTTCGACTCAACGCTTCGCAGATCGACTCGCTCACCAAGCTGGCGTTCGCTCCGCCTGAAAAAGCCGGCGGGCACCCGGTGCTTAATCGCGATCTGATCGGCAAAGACGCGGCCGTGTTGGCGTCGCTGATTAACGTGCGCGTGCCGGCCGGAACGCAAATCCTGTACGGCGAGACCGACGTCAACAACCCGTTCGTGCCCGAGGAGCAGATGATGCCCTTCGTGCCCTTCGTGCGAGCGCGCGACGCGATGCACGCTATCGACTTGGCCCGCGAGTTCGAGCACAACTTCAAACACACGAGCCTGATTCACTCGCGCAACGTGCGGACGATGACCACCATGGGCCGCGCGATGGATACCACGCTCTTCGTCAAGAACGGGCCCTGCATGGCGGGCCTCGGCTTGGGTGGCGAGGGATATCTCTCGTACAGCATCGCGACTCCGACCGGCGAAGGGGTCACCAACCCGCTGACATTCACGCGGCAACGGCGCTGCGCGATGGTCGACGACCTGCGGATCATTTGAAGATCTTCCCGGACAGATAAATAGGACACGCGATGCAAATCGGCGAAGTGATCGGACACGCGACCTCGACGGTCAAGCATCCGACGCTGCGCGGGTGGCGGATGGCAATCGTGCAGCCGCTCGATGCCCGTTCGCAGCCGGAGGGCGTGCCGATTCTGGTGATCGACTCACTGGGGGGATCGCGCGGGGACCGGGTGATCATCAGCAGTGACGGTAAAGCGACTCGCGAACTGGTCGGCGCCGAAAACAGTCCCGTGCGTTGGATGGTGATCGGATTGGCGGACGGCCCGTCGAAAAATGAAAGCAACGGCGGAGCCCAGCAACCATGACGAATGCGGCGGACATGATCGATCGCATCGTGGCGGGCGTGCTGGAGCAATTGCAGGCTCCAGCCGTCGCTGCTGCGCCTGCGTCTCGATCGACCGCTGCCGCGAACGGATCGCTCGTAATGGATGATTCAGTGATCACGGCGGCCCTGCTCGAAACACGAGGCGTCGTCGCGGGACCGGTGGTCTTCGCCCCTAAGGCGATTCTCACGCCGTCGGCCATCGACTTCCTCTCGAGTCGCAAGATCAAATGGACGCGAGCCAACAAAGCGCCCGCAGCGCAAACGACAATCGCCACCTGGTCGGTCTTCGTGTCCCGTTCGACACCCGCACTCGAATCGGCACTCGGAGCGGTCGCGCGGCAGCCGGGCGTGCAGTGGCAGCGCGAGCTGGTCGGTTGTCATCGCGAGGCGGCCCGCCGCGCGGTGGGCGCTTTGTGTCGCGGCGAATCTGACGGAGTGATCACGTTCACCAGCAAGCCGGAAGCGCTCGCGTGTCACGCCAATCGCAGCGCTCAAGTGCGGGCCGCAGCGGTGCAAACGGGCGACGGAATAAAACGGATCAAGCGCACGTTAGGCGCTAACCTGTTCGCCGTCGATCCGGGCGAGCAATCGGTGTTCGCGTTGCAGAATCTGTTGCGGGAAATGGTCGCCGGGGGCAAGCCGGCCGTGCCCGCCGATTGGAGCGAATGATCCAACCATGAGAATCGCATTGGTGCTGGGAACAGTCACGCTTTCGCAATGGCATCCGTCGCTGACGGGGGCCGCGTGGCGGCTCTGCGCACCGCTGGATCGGGAAGCTTTGCAAACCTTGCGGCCTGGTCGCGAAGAAGCGTTCGTGACCTACGACGAATTGGGAGCGGGCGTCGGATCGCTCATCGCCGTCAGCGAAGGCGCCGAGGCTTCCGCTCCATTCCACCCGGACGTCAAGCCGATAGACGCCTACAACGCGGCCATTCTCGACACGATCGACGTCCGACAAACCCAACAGTAACTGGCGAGCTGCCGGTATCCGCCGGCGGTTCTTGAAACCGAATCAGATAAGAAGGTCAAAACCAGTGATTGCAAATAACGGGAAAGCAGCCGCGGCCGATTCCAAATGGGCCGGAAAGAACGGTCAGAGCCGTCTGCACGACCGCAAACTCAAAGAGCTGATCTGCGAGATCGGCCGGCGGGTTTATGACAAGGGCTTCGCCGCGGCAAACGACGGCAACATCTCGATCCGCGTCGGCGAGAACGAAGTCCTCTGCTCGCCCACGATGATCTGCAAAGGCTTCATGAAGCCTGAGGACATCTGCGCGGTCGACCTGGACGGCAATCAGATCGCCGGCACGCGGAAGCGGACGAGCGAAATTCTGCTGCATCTGACGATTATGAAGGCGCGGCCGGACGTCGAGGCCGTCGTCCACTGCCATCCGCCGCACGCGACCGCGTTTGCCGTTGCGGGTGAGCCGATCCCGCAGTGCATCTTGCCCGAGGTCGAAGTCTTCATGGGCGAGATTCCGATCGCTCCCTACGAGACGCCGGGCGGGCAAAAGTTCGCCGACACCGTGCTGCCCTTCCTCAAAGGCACGAGCTGCGTGATCCTCAAAAATCACGGCACCGTGAGTTTCGGCAAAAACCTCGAAGAGGCCTATTGGAAGACCGAAATCCTCGACGCCTATTGCCGAATTCTGCTGCTCTCCCGGCAGTTGGGCCGCGTCGACTATTTCACCCAGCAACAGACGAACGAGCTGCTCGATCTCAAAAAGAAGCTCGGCTTCGATGACCCGCGTTTCCACGTCGAGAACTGCGACCTGTGCGGCAATAGCGCCTTCCGCGACGGTTACCGCGAGTCGCTGCCGAAGTCGAACGCTTTCGAGCAGGCACCCGACTATCCGGGATACCTCGCGTCGAAGTCGCCGGCGACAAGCGGAGCGCCAAGCGGGAACAACGCGCCCGACGTCGACGGCTTAGTGAAGGCGATTACGGATCAGGTCCTGAAAGCTTTGGGGAAGAACTAGCCCATTTGGGTGCCTGGGGTCGAACCGCTTCGGTTCGCCCCCATTCCTTCGAACATCTGGGGGCCTTGCTGCGCCCGACCGCAGCCACCCGGATTGAATCCCCCCGACAACATCAGCAGACGAATCGATACCTATGAAAGTTGCAATCATCGGCGGAGGCGGATTGGTCGGTTCGTGCGCGGGGTTCGCCCTGCAGGCCGGCCGCGTCGTGCGTGAGATCGCCCTGATCGATGTGAATCGCGAGCTGGCCGAGGGGCAGGCCCTCGACTTGACGCACGGCTCGTCGCTCGTGGCCGATCAGACGATCACCGGCGGCGGAATGGAACAGATCGCTGGATCAGACATGGTGGTGATTACAGCCGGTCTGCGCCGCAAGCCGGATGAAAGCCGTCTGGATCTGATCAATCGCAACGTCGAGCTCTTCCGCAAGATTCTCGCCGACCTCAAAGCGAACGATTTGCGCAAAGACGCATTCGTGTTCGTCGTCTCGAATCCGGTCGACGTGTTGACGTATCTCGCCGTGAAAGAGCTGCCGCAAGGGCCGCAACGGGTGTTCGGCCTGGGGACGATGCTCGACACGACTCGCTTGCGCGGCATCCTCGCCAGCCAGTTGAAGGTGCCGCCGACGCAGGTCTCCGCCATGATGCTCGGCGAGCACGGCGACAGCATGGTCGCCATCTGGTCGGCCGCACAAATCGCCGGCCTGCCGTTGGACAAGTGGCCGGGTGTCACGCCGTCGGTGATTCAAGAAGTCGAAAAGCGAACGCGGGGCAGCGGTGCGGAAGTCATCAAGAAGAAGACCGGAGCTGGCTTCGCCGTCGGCGTCGCCATTGCCGACGTGATTCAAAGCGTGGTCCTCGACCAAAAGAGAATTCTGCCTGTCTCGACACTACAAACAGGTGCTTATCAAATCCGCGACGTCTGTCTCTCAGTGCCAACTGTCGTCGGCGCGAACGGCATCCAGGGTCACCTGGAGATCGAATTGTGGCCGAAGGAGCGGATGGCGCTGCAAAACTCAGCGAAGGTTCTTAGAGAGACGGTCGACAAGGTGCTGCGATAGGCGAGTTGCGTTGGCGAGCCGCAAGCGTCAGCTTGCGGGTGCTTGTCCGCAGATTGCGTCTCCATCGCAAGACAAAAGAAGACGAATAGAAGCGCCCGCCAGCTCACGCTGGCGGCTCGCCGGGATGACATGTCGAACCACGGTTTGCCAGCCATGGAAAAATCCCTCGATCGCAAGTTGTGTGCGATTCACGCCAACCCGCACGGCGCGAAGGAATTCATCCTGGCCGACGCGAAGGATGCCGACATGGCGTTCGGCGTCGGAGCTCCCGGCCGCTCGCCCGAGCGGTGCGACGGCAGAGATCGATTCAAGTCGCTGGCCCAATATCGCCAACAGATTCGCGACGTCATCCGGCAGCAGCTCGTCGACATCGTGCTGATGTCCGCTAGCACGAGCGAAGCCCTCTGCCTCGAAGAGCGCTTGTTCGACAACTCAACCGTCACGCCAGCCGTGCGAGCCAACGACGCCACCGACGTGCACATTCCCCGCGGCGGATCGTCGCATCTCGAACCGGCTCGGCCCTTCCGCACCGTGAACCTCGATCACGCGCAATGCGGCCATCTCAATTGCGAGCCGGCTGAACGTGGCCGCGGCGTCGATCTGGGCCTCTATTCAGTGACGTTCAACAATCATTGCGAACTCGATCTCGAGACACTCGAACAGTACAAGCAATTTCGTGAGGAAGCCGAGCGTCACGATTTTCGTCACTTCCTCGAAGTCTTCGATCCGAACGCGCCGCAGGGCCTCAAGCCGGACCAGGTGCCCGGTTTCATCAACGACGTGGTCGCCCGCACTTTGGCCGGCGTTACAACGAAGGGGCGGCCCCTGTTTCTCAAAATGGTCTATCACGGACCCCGGGCGCTCGAGGAACTGGTCGCCTACGATCCGCACTTGGTCGTCGGCGTCTTGGGTGGCGCCGCGGGCACCACGCTCGACGCTTTCCAATTGATTCACGACGTCCGCAAATACGGCGGCCGTGCGGCCCTCTTCGGCCGAAAAATCAATCAGGCCGAATGTCAGTTGGCGTTCATCGAGTTCTTGAGACTTGTCGTCGACGGAGCCATCAGCCCGATCGAAGCTGTGCGGGCCTATCACGCCGTGCTCGAGAAGCTCAAGCTCAAACCGCACCGATCGTTGGAGCGGGACTCGGAGCCATCGGCGACGAGCGCCAGCTACGGTGGCTCGAGTCGCACAATCAGCACGACGCCTCGGTCGGCCAACTCGAACGGCCGCGCGAAGCAAGCCGCGCAGAACGCTGCGCCAGCGGTCGATTTCGCAAAGATGACGCCGCAAGAGCGGCTGCAATACCATCAAACGCGTCTGAATCGACTCTTCGGCGAGCCTTGAAATCGGGCTGGAGACACGGCTGAGCGAGCTCAGCCGTAGCACCCAAGAAAGAATACTGGCGAATCAGTCGCCGAGCTTCCCGGCGATCGCAGCTCCGTTCGCAGAGATCAAAGCCGGTGCGGTGACCAGTGCGAGCTTCAGTGTGAAGGTCGTGCCTTTGCCCGGCGTGCTCTCGACCCGAATGCGGCCCTTGTGGGCTTCGATAATCTCGCGGCACAGGGAGAGGCCGAGTCCCGTTCCGCCTTGCCCGTGCTGGTCGGCCTGCTTGGTTGTGTAGAAGGGCTCGAAGATTTCGCGGAGTTTGTCGGCCGGGATGCCGGAGCCCGTGTCGCGGACCGAGATCTCGGCCGTTGCCGTTTCCTCGTTGGCCCGCACAGTCAGATACAAATTGCCCCCGTTGTCCATCGCCTGACGGGCGTTCACGATCAGGTTAAGGACCACCTGCTGCAACTGATTCGCGTTGACGGTCGCGAAGGGGCGGCCCATGAAATTGGTCGCCAACCGCACGCGATGCATCTGCAGGTCCTTCTCGACCAGCATCAGCACGTCCTCGACGAGCGCCACCAGGTCGGTGGCTTCGCGGCGTTCGCCTTGAGCGCGGGCGTACGACAGCATGCCGGTGGTGATCTTCGAGGCCCGATGGCCGGCGGCCAGGATTTTGTCGAATGCCTTCTCGCGGGTGGCGACGTCTTTGTGCCGCAGACCCATCTTGGCGTAATTGATGATGGTCGTGAGGATGTTGTTGAACTCGTGGGTGATCGAGGAGGCCAGCGAGCCAACCGCGCTGAGCTTCTGCGCGTGCATGAGCTGACTGCGCAGCTCGCGATTCTCCGAGCGAAGCCGTTCCAGCTCCTGCTCGAGGCGTTTGACTTCCTCCATGTCCATCATAGTCGGCATTCCTTTGCCGCCGTCCGGGATTCGCGGGACGTGCGGATTTTGCTGCTTGTCCCTATCGGAGCGATTGAACGGAATACTGAAGCGTAGCCCGCGCCCAGGCGACCCCCTGGCAAACGCAGTGCGCGGCCGTGCTCGACTTGTCGTGAAGAACGATTGGCGTGGGGTGGAAGACTGGGAAGACTGACGAATTCTTGACGCCGGTTGGTTGCTCCGCCCCGAGATCCGCAGAGGGATTTGCAGGCCCCCCGGGCCGACCATTATCGTAGAGAAGTCGCGACACGATCGTAGAACCGAGTGAACGCGGCGTAATCGCAAAGGCGAAGCGGCCTTGATTCGAGTCGAGAATCTTAGTTTGCGCGCCGGGCAATTCGCGCTCGACTCAATTTCCTTCGAGGTTCCGACGGGCTGTTACGCCGTCCTGATGGGCCGCACAGGCGTGGGCAAAACGACTTTGCTGGAGTCGCTTTGCGGGTTGCGACAAGTGACGGCCGGGCGGATTCTCTTAGCCGATCGCGATGTGACCCATCTCAAACCGTCCGAACGAGGTGTCGGCTTTGTTCCGCAGGACGGTGCCCTCTTCGAGACAATGTCGGTCCGCGAACATCTCGGTTTCGCGCTCGCGATCCGCAAGGTGAAGCGTCTTGAAATCCAGACGCGAGTGGCCGAACTGGCGGACCTGCTAGGGATCGAAAAACTACTGGATCGCGGACCGGACGGATTGAGCGGAGGCGAACGTCAACGCGTGGCCTTGGGCCGCGCGCTGGCAGCACACCCGAACATTCTGTGCATGGACGAACCACTCAGCGCCCTGGACGAAGCGACGCGGGACGAGATGTATCTGCTCCTGGAAGCGGTGCGTGCAAAGACGGGCGTCACCACGCTGCACATCACGCACAACCGAGCCGAAGCAAAACGGTTGGCCGATGTTGTCCTGCTCTTGGAACACGGCACGATTCGCCAACTGTCGCGAGACGAATGCCCTGAGTGATCAGAAAGGGCCGCGAACGAAGTGAGCGGTTGCCTTTATTAGGACGCGACAAGGAAGAACCGCTTACTTCGTGCGCGGCTCCTTAAATGCCGGCTCCGTTCATCTGTACGAATTAGCTTCGCAGTAGCGCCAGCAAACGGTCGAGGAACGGGGCCTGGTCGGGATGGATTCGCTGCCGCGCTTCCTCGAGCGGCAGAAACGTCGCTTGATCGACCTCCCAACTGGCCACGCGCGGCTCGGCGTCGGCCGGTGCTTCGCCGACGAAAGCATGCACGCGTTTCCGGCTCTTCTGATAGACGATGGAAGAGAGATCGACGAGTTCGCCGGCGACAACACCCGTCTCTTCGAGCGTCTCTCGACGAGCCGTTTGTTCGGGATTCTCGCCGGGATCGACGAGGCCCTTCGGAATCCCCCACGGGGCTTTGCGGTTGTAGTTGCCCGAGGGATGAATGAGCAGGACTTCGATCGATCCGCTTGCGTCGCGCCGATAGAGCAACGTTCCGGCCGATTCTTTCATGAGCCCACTATCGCGAACCGGCGAGCGCTTTCCAATCGGAATCACGCCTTAAACTTCCAGCATCCGTGGTGGGAGACTTTCAATGACGATCATGCTCGGGCGCCGGCTTTACTCGCGCGAACGTCCCCTGACCGTGGATGTTGAGATTCTCGATCAGCACACGGTCGGCTTGCCGAGTTGGGTCGATCGAGAAGCAGACGCCGGACGGACCGCCGGCTGACTCGCCGACGGGCTGGTAAAGGAACACGTCCCGATCGTAGTGGCGTAATGCAAACGCCATCGGTTTGGGACCCATTCGCAGAACGAGCTTGCCTTGCTCCTCGACCACCTCGATCGGGCCGAAGAGTTTGTTGGTGTATTTGCCCGTGTACGCACTGAGCGTGAGGGAAGGCAACGGTTGGGTCGGCGGATGGCTGTAGTCGCGCTCTTGCCCCAGTTCTCTTTTGATTTCCTCCCGAAACATACGGTTGGCGAATTCCATCCAGTCACGCTGCAATTTGTCGTAGAGCACCAGATCGTAGAAGCTCTCGACCAGCCCTTCGGGCACGCCAGTCGGCCCCGCGTTTGACAGGACGATGATGCCCAGCTTCTCTGAGGGCAACAGGGCGACCTCGCTTCGCATCCCTAATGAAAACGAGCCGGAGTGTTTCCAGAACGCTCTGCCATTCCGCTCGATGCTGACATTCCAGCCCAGGCCATAAGAACCGAGTCGCCCCTGTTCGGGCGAAAAGCTCAGCAGCACCTGCGGCGTGTGTGTTTCGGCAAGCGCCGAGGCAGCGATCAATTGCCGGCCCTCGAACTTGCCCTCGTTCAACTGTAATCGCATCCAGCGAACCAGATCGTTCAGCGTGCTGCTGGCGCCTCCCGCCGGGGCTTGAGCGTCGGGCTGACGCGTGTTCTTGGCGATCCATTTTCCGTCGACGAGCACGTGCAGCAGCGCACGGTTTTTCGCGTTCGCGTAATCGGCAAAACGAAAACTCGTCGACGTCATGCCCAACGGCGCGAACAGTTTTTCCGCGGCCAACTCTTCCCATGACTTCCCGCTGGCCTTCGCCGCGGCGTAACCGGCCTCGCTGTAGCCGAAGTTGGTATACGCGTACTGAGTGCGAAAGCTGCTGGCCAGCGGCTGAAATCGCGCGCGGCGCACGACCTCGTCGCGGCCGTAGCCGAGGTCCTCGATCAGATCTCCCCAATGGTCGGGAAGTCCACTGCGGTGACAGAGCAGATCGCGCAGCCGCAACTCGCGCGTGACAAACGGATCGTACATGCGGAAGCCGCGGTCATGGTCGATAACTCGGTCATCCCAACCGATTCGCCCCTCCCCCACGAGCGCAGCCAACACGGTCGACGTGATCGGCTTGGAGACCGACGCCAGTTGAAAGACCGTGTCTGCGTCAATCCGCTCTGGGTGACCGGCCTCGCGCACACCGAAACCCCGCTTGTAGACGACCTGATCGTGATGGACAACGGCGATGGCGATTCCCGGAATGCCCGTGCGCAGCGTTTCGTTCGCCAGCTCCTCCACTTTGTGCAGGGCGGATTGAAGGCGTTCGGGTGTGATTTGAGAGTGCGGCGCGTCCTCCGCGCTCGAGAGCTTAATCAACAAGCAGGCGAGCGGCGCGCAGAGGAAGAATCTGAGTCCGGCGTACATCAGGAGCACTCTTTCAACTCAGCAGTAGATTTTCGATTCAACTTCTGGCGAACCCGGCGCTCGACACTTGAGGTCGCCCGCTTCAGGTTCCGCTAGCGCGCAACCCATCCAAAAGCACGTCGACAATTTGCACGGCGACTTCGCGCGAGACTTCGGCTTCCTGCTTGATGGTCAGGATCACCCAGAAGTTGATCATCGCGTTGAGGGCCGTTTCCAAGGCTTCGACCTTGGACGCGTGGATCAAACCGGCCGCGGCCGATTTGGTGGCCGTTTCGTGGATCAACGCGCCGCCGTGCCGAGTCGAGTCGAGAATCACGGTGTGCAGCGGGTTCTCGTCGGGCCCGAAGAAGACCGAGTAGAAGAACTTCGCGAAGTCGCGGTTCGCTCGGCAGTACTCCAAATGGACCCAGACGACCTCGATCAGCGCGTCGCGCGGCGAACGGGGCTCGTCGATCACTGATCGCAGTCGCGTATAAAACGGTGAGAGAAAGCGGGCTAGGACCGCTTCGCAGAGCCCCTCTTTGCTCTTGAAGTAGTAGTAGAGCATGGGCTTGGTGACACCGGCGGCTTCCACGATCTCGCGAGTCGACGTGGCCTCAAAGCCTTTGCGGGCAAACAGCCCGACGGCCGCTTGCAGGATCCCTTCGGCGATCGGTGTTGAAACCTGGGTTTCCACGGGTGCGTACTACGAGGGTCCACTTCGGGTTCGTTTCGCGGACTCGCTCTGCCAGCTTTTTGTCCTGAAAGGCCTTCCGCTTGACCGGATTCGCGACGTCGTTTAGTTTATTACCTACCGGTAGGTAAAATGCAACCCATTGTGACGCTTGCTGCTGGGAAACATGACTAGGAATCGGCTGATTGGGGCGTTAATCGTCGGCGTGGCGATCCTGGGCATGGCCTGGACATTCGGCTACGCCGGCTTGGGCGGACCGCCTCGCGAAGCGATGCCCAAAGAGTCTGCCGCCGTCGAAGCTCCGGCTGGCGCTGTGGCCGTGACGCTCGATAGCGTGGCGCTGCGTCCTGTCCAACGCACGATCGAGACGGTCGGCACGCTGCATCCATTCGAGCAGGTCATCGAGTGCGCGAAAGTCGAAGGCCGCGTGCGAAGAATCCTGCACGACGTGGGCGACCGCATCAAGCCGGGCGACTTGCTGCTCGAGGTCGACCCGACCGACTTTGAATTGTCGGTCCGACAGGCTCAACGCGCGCTCGAGGTCGAGCAGGCCAAGCTCGGTCTTTCGGAAGCCCCCACCGGCGAGTTCGATGTCTCGCAACTGCCCATCGTCGTCGAAGCGGGTGTCAAGGCGTCTCGGGCCAAAGAGCGACTCGACCGCGTTCGCGCCTTGGTCGAGCGCAACGCCCTGACGAAAGAAGAACTTGGAAACGCCACCAGCGACTTCCGCTCACTGGAGGCCGAACATCAGAACCAAATTTTGATGGCCAAGAGCGGCCTGGCGACGGTGCAGATGAAACAGGAGGCCCTGGCGATCGTGACGCAGCAATTGCGCGATTCGCGGATCGTCGCGCCACGACCGTCGACGAGCGATCCCCGGGTCGTCGGAGACATGACTTACGCAATCATCAGTCGCAGCGCGGCGGAAGGCTCGTTCGTCCGAATCGGCACCGAAGTCTTCAAGTTGGTCATCGACCGCGTACTTAAGCTCAAAGCGCCCGTGCCCGACCGTTATGTTGCAGAGGTCAAGGAGGGCCAAAAGGTCACGGTGAAGACGGCCGCCTACGACAAGGCCTTTGAGGGAACGGTGACGCGAATCAATCCGTCGGTCGACCTGACGACGCGGACATTCGAGGTTGAGATTCAGGTGCCCAACCCGGAGGGAATTTTGAAATCGGGAAGTTTCGCCAAGGCGGCAATCGTCACCCGAATGGATGCGGAGACTCAAACCGTGCCGCTCGACGCCGTCGTCCGCTTCGCTGGCATCACCAAGATCTTTTTGTCCGATGGCGACCATGCCCGAGAAGTGCAAGTGACCTCCGGCACGACCACGCCGCAGTGGATCGAAATTGTCAGCCCCAAATTGCCAGCCGGGGCGCAGGTCGTGACGAGCGGGCAAACGTTGTTGTCCGAGGGGCAGCCGATTTTTCTCCGCCGCGCGACAGAGAAGACGACGCGGACTGCGAGCGAAGTTCGGCGAGAGCCCGCGGCAGAGTGAGGCGCGATCAATTCACGCTCAATAGAAAAATAGAAAAAAAGATAAAACGCACAACCGGCGGGCTAACACCCGCCGCTCGCCTCGGACTTGCAGTTCCCGACTCACTAAGCCTGGCGCTCCATTCCTCGCACTCATGACCATCTCCGAAGTCTGCATCCGACGCCCGGTTTTCACGTGGGTGCTCGTTTCGATTCCCGTCGTGCTGGGAGTCGTTTCGTATTTCTTGCTGGGGGTCGAGCTGTTCCCAAAGGTCGACGTGCCGGTCGTCGCTGTGACGGCCGTTCTGCCCGGGGCGAGTGCCGAAGAGCTCGAGACGACGGTGACGCGGCCGCTCGAAGAGGCCGTGAACCGCGTCTCGGGGATCGACGAGCTGCGGTCGCAAGTGCGGGAAGGGTCGACGACGATCATCGCCATGTTCGTGCTGGAAAAGGACAGCACGGTGGCCGCCCAAGAGATTCAGGAAAAAATCGCGGCCATCACCAACACGTTGCCGCGCGGGATGGACGCGCCCATCGTCGACGCATTCGATCTCGATGCCAGCCCGATCATGGCGATTGGCATTTCGGGCCGCCGGGACGTCCGCGAGGTGACCGAAATCGCCCGCTATCAGATCCAAGAGATTTTGCAGACCGTTCCGGGTGTGGGAGCGGTCTTCATGTCCGGAGGTCGCGCCCGCGCGATCAATGTGATCGTCAACACCGATCACCTGGCTTCTTACGGCCTGTCGATCGACGACGTGCGGCAAGCCCTCATCAAACAAAACATGGAAGTGCCTGGCGGATTGGTTGACCAGGGATCGCGGGAGCTGGTGCTGCGAACTTTGGGTCGCATCGAGAGCCCCGAACAATTTAACGACCTGATCGTCGCCAATCGCAACGGTTATCCGATCCGCATCCGCGACGTCGGCCGGGCCGAAGATTCGGTGGAAGAGCCACGAAGCCTGTGCCGCCTCGATGGCGAGAACGCGGTCAGTCTATTTATCCAAAAGCAGTCCGGCACCAACACGATCAAAGTGTCGGATGCCGTTCAGGCTCGCTTGGACAAGCTGCGGCCCGGCCTGCCCCCCGATATTCGTATCGAGATGATTCAGGATCAGGCGCAGTTCGTGCGAAACTCGATGCACGAAGTGAAGTTCCACTTGCTGCTTGCGGCCGTCCTCGTTTCGCTGACAATCTTGCTTTTCATTCGCGACTGGCGGACCACGCTGATTGCGACGTTGGCCATTCCGACGTCGATCGTGCCGACGTTCTTGTTCATGTACACGATGGGTTTCACGCTCAACAACATCACGATGCTGGGATTGATCCTGGCCATCGGCATCGTGATCGATGACGCCGTTGTGGTGCACGAGAACATCTTCCGCCACATGGAAGAAGGCGGTCTCGACTCGATGAGCGCAGCTCGCAAAGGCACTCGCGAAATCGCGCTGGCCGTATTGGCGACGAGCTTGTCACTCGTCGTGATTTTCGTGCCCGTCGCCTTCATGGGAGGCATCATCGGGCGGTTCTTCCGCAGCTTCGGGCTGACCGTAGCCTTTGCTGTGATGATGAGCCTGTTTGTGTCCTTCACACTCACGCCGATGCTGTGTGCGTATTTCCTCAAGCTCGATCCGGCCGAGGCCGGCCATGGCAGTTCGAAATCAGGCTGGATCTACCGACTGATCGACGGCTTTTACGGTTGGCTGCTCGGTTGGTCGCTACGATGGCGCTGGGTCGTGGTCTTGGCGAGCGTGTTGATCGTGGCCTCGACAGTGCCGCTGGCGATGGGGCTGGGAGCTAACCTCGTTCCCCGCGACGACCAGAGTGAATTTCAAATTGTCATCCGCACCCCCGAAGGTTATACGCTCGATCGCAGCGATCGAGTCGTCCGGGAAATCGAAGGCCGCCTGATTGGGTTGCCGGGTGTGATTCGCACGTTCACCACCATCGGCCAGAAGACGGGTCGCGGCGACGGAGACGTCACGCGAGTCTCGATCTACATGCGGCTCAAGGATCTCTCGCTACGAAAGTATTCGCAGTTCGCGGTGATGGACCGGGCCCGCAACATTCTCAAGGACTATCCCGACCTGCGGACGGCGGTCAACGACGTGGCCACGATCACCGGCAACGGCGGCGACGGCGATACACGCAACTTCAACCTCAACCTGATGGGGCCGGAGATCGACAAGCTGGCGAATTACGCCGAAGAGGTCAAACGCAAACTGATGCAGATCCCCGGTCTGCACGACGTCGATACGACCCTCTCGCTCCGCAAGCCCGAGCTGCAGGTCGCCGTCGATCGCGAGCG
>DASRXU010000315.1:0-6538 GCA_035687365.1 Planctomycetaceae bacterium
TACGCCAGCCATCACGAGGGCGAAGCCGTGGCGGTCTTGAAACGGGCGCTGGCCGAGACCCGTCCGGACGAAGCCGACCGCGAGCGGATGTTGGCGACGATTTCCGACTGGAACCGGTCAAAGCCGGCCGTGGATTGAGCCGGGACAGCCAATTGGTGTGCCTGCGTCTGGCTCCGATTGACGCCGCAAAACGCTTTGTTGGTCGAAGTCCGCCGGTCGAATATAATCAACGGATTCAGTGCCCGAGCCATTCGTTGCCACCTGGGCGGCAGGACCTCTCTCGCTTCGCGCCGGATCCGAATCTTCCATGAAGGTCATCATTCTTTGCGGCGGACAGGGAACGCGTCTGCGCGAGGAGACCGAATTCCGCCCCAAGCCCATGGTTGAGGTCGGCGGACGGCCCATCCTTTGGCACATCATGAAGATCTATGCGAAGCACGGGATCCGCGACTTCGTGATGTGCCTGGGTTACCAGGGCCAGTCGATCAAGGAATACTTCCTCAATTATGAGGCGATGAACAACGACTTTTCGATCTCGCTCGGGGGCCGCAGGCAGATCGAATATCACGGCCAGCACGAAGAGCAGGATTTTCGCGTCACGCTCGTCGACACGGGATTGGAGACGATGACCGGCGGTCGAATTCTGCGCACGCGACCTTACGTCGACGACGTGGATACCTTTATGGTCACCTACGGCGACGGGGTGGCCGACGTCGACCTGACGCAGCTCTTGCGGTTCCACCAAGACCACGGCCGTCTGGCGACCGTGACGACCGTCAAACCGACGTCGCGGTTCGGCCTTTTGGAAATCGAGGACAACGCCCGTGTCACGAGCTTTACTGAAAAACCGCGCGTCGAGGGCTGGATGAGCGCGGGGTTCTTCGTCTTTAACCGTCGACTGTTCGATTATCTCGACGGTGACCAGTGCATTCTGGAACGGGCCCCGTTGGAGCGGCTGGCGCGGGAAGGCCAGTTGATGGCCTATCGCCACGAGGGCTGCTTCTACGCGATGGACACCTATCGCGAGTACCAGCAGCTCAACCGGATCTGGGACAGCGGCAAGGCACCGTGGAAAATATGGTGAACACGGGGCTCAAAACGGCTGGACATGATTTTCGGGAAGCATTCGCCGGCCGGCGCGTGTTGGTCACCGGAAACACGGGCTTCAAGGGAGCGTGGCTCACGGTTTGGCTCAAGCAGCTCGGCGCCGAGGTGGTCGGCTACGCGCTCGCGCCGCCGACTTCGCCCGCGCTGTTTACGGCCGCTCAGGTCGAACGCTGTGTGATCGCCCAGCACTCGCTCGATATTCGCGATCGGGCCGCCTTCGCTCGCGTCGTCGCCGAGACCAAACCGGAAGTCATCTTTCACCTCGCCGCGCAAGCCATCGTGTTGACGAGTTACCAGGTGCCGGCCGAGACTTTTGATGTGAACGTGATGGGGACCGTGTCAGTGCTCGAGGCGGTCCGGACGCTTGCGCGTCCGTGTGCCGTGGTCGTCATCACCAGCGACAAATGCTATGCGAACCGCGAGCAAGTCTGGGGCTACCGCGAAATCGACGCGATGGGGGGGCACGACCCGTATAGCGCGAGCAAAGGGGCCGCCGAGCTGGCGGTCGCCGCCTATCGCCAGTCGTATTTTCCGCCCGAGCGAGTGGCGGACCATCGCGTGCAGTTGGCCAGCGTTCGCGCCGGCAATGTGATCGGGGGCGGCGATTGGGCGGCCGCGCGGATCGTCGCCGACCTGGCCCGCTTTCTCGCCGCCGGCGAGCCGATCCCTATCCGCAGCCCGCGGGCCGTGCGGCCTTGGCAGCATGTGCTGCAACCGCTGTCGGGTTATCTGACCCTGGCCGCTAAGATGCTGCAGAGCCCGTCGCCCCAGTGGTGCGGAGCGTGGAATTTCGGACCGCTGCCCGACGGCGCCGTCACCGTCCGCGAAATTGCCGAAATCTTTATCGAATCCTGGGGACACGGGAGCTGGGTCGATCGTTCCGAAGGGACCAAGCCGCACGAAGATCACTTGTTGCGGCTGAGCATCGAAAAGGCCCTGACCGACCTGGCGTGGCGGCCGCGCTGGTCGGTGCGAGAGGCCGTCCAGCGAACGGCCCAGTGGTACAAGCGGTATTATGCCGATCCGACGTCGGCCGCCGCCGCATGCCTCGACGACATCAGCGCCTTTCACGATCCAGCATGAGCGGCACCAGTCACCCATCCGACTCGACCGAGGCAACCACCGCCGACGCGCTGCGCGAAAAGATGGCCGGCCTGATCGCTGAGTATTACGCCGCCGCATTCCCCGCGCAGGAATTCCACCCGGGGATCACGCCGGTGCCCGTCTCCGGACGGGTCTTCGACGCCGACGAGTTGCGTCACCTGCTGGAAGCCACGCTCGATTTTTGGCTGACGACCGGTCGGTTCGCCGCGGAATTCGAACGCAGCTTCGCTCAGTTCATCGGCGTTCGCTCGGCGACACTCGTCAATTCGGGATCGTCGGCGAATCTGTTGGCGCTCTCCTGCCTGACTTCCGAAAAACTCGGCGAGCGACAGCTCAAGCCGGGCGACGAAATCGTGATGGTGGCTGCCGCCTTCCCCACGACGGCTAACCCGGCCATTCAGCACGGCCTCGTCCCCGTCTTCGTCGACGTACAGATTCCGACCTATAACATCGACGTCTCGCAGCTCGAGGCGGCCGTCTCTCCTCGCTCCAAGGCGGTGATGATCGCCCACACGCTCGGGAATCCGTTCGACTTGGACGCCGTCGTCGAGTTCTGTCGGCGACACAATTTGTGGCTGATCGAAGACGCGTGCGACGCAGTCGGCGCGACGTATCGCGGAAAGAGAATCGGCTCCTTCGGCGACCTGGCGACGACCAGCTTTTATCCCGCGCATCACATCACGATGGGGGAGGGGGGTTGTGTCCTCACCGATCGACCGATTCTGAAAACGCTGCTGGAATCGTTTCGCGACTGGGGCCGCGACTGCTGGTGTGAGCCGGGCAAAGCCAACACTTGCGGCAAGCGATTCGACTGGCAGCTCGGTACGCTCCCGCACGGTTACGATCACAAGTACACGTATTCGCACATCGGCTACAACCTGAAAGCCACGGACCTGCAAGCGTCGGTCGGAGTCGCGCAGCTTAAAAAGTTGCCGCGATTCATCGAGACGCGACGGGCCAACTTTCGCCATTTGTACGAGGGCCTCAGCGACTTGCAGGATTACCTGCTGCTGCCGGAGGCGACACCGAATTCCGAGCCGAGCTGGTTCGGTTTTCCGCTGGCCATTAAGCCGGAAGCTCCATTCAGCCGAGACGAATTTGTCCGCCAGCTCGAATCGTGCAAGATCGGAACGCGGCTCTTGTTCGCGGGCAACCTGCTGCGTCAGCCCGCGTACGCAAAGATCGCCCATCGCGTCGTCGGCCCCCTGGTGAATACCGACTTTGTGATGGAGCGACTGCTGTGGATCGGCGTTTATCCCGGCCTGAGCGCGCCGATGCTCGACTACATGCTCGAAACTATTCACGACTTTTGTCGCAAGCGATCTCATGCCCCGCGTGTCGACCGCTGATCTCGACCACATCCTCGAAGGCACGCCGCAGGTTTGGGATCAACTGCGCGACGGGCGACTGTTTATCACTGGTGGCACCGGCTTCTTCGGCACCTGGCTGCTCGAATCGCTGTGTTGGGCGGTCGACCGTCTGCATTTGCCACTCGAAACCGTCGTGCTGACGCGGTCGCCCGAGTCGTTCGCGGAAAAGTGTCCCCATCTGGCGGGACACCCCGCGATGCGCTTCCATCAAGGTGACGTGCAGGAATTCGCCTTTCCAGACGGTCGCTTCACGCACGTGATTCACGCGGCGTTTCCCTCGACCAAGCCGCTCGCTGATCCGCGCGAGACAGCCACGCTCATCTTGCGCGGCACCGAGCGCACGCTCGACTTTATGGAACATTCACGCGCCCAACATTTGTTATTCACAAGTTCGGGCGCGGTCTACGGAAGGCAGCCGGTCGATCTGGCTGCGGTTCCTGAAACTTATCCTGGTGCTCCCAACTTGTCCGATCCCCGATCGGCGTACGGCGAGAGCAAGAGGATGGCCGAGTTACTGTGCCACTTGCAGGCCCAGCTCGGCGGACTTTCCGTGAAAGTTGCCCGCGGTTTCGCCTTCGTGGGCCCGCATTTGCCCCTCGACGCGCACTTTGCCATCGGCAACTTTATTCGCGACGCGATGGCTGGCGGCCCGATTCATGTGCGCGGCGACGGGACGGCCGTCCGTTCGTATCTGTATGCGGCCGACCTGGCCGCGTGGCTGTGGACAATCCTCGTCGCGGGAAAGTCGGGACAGGCTTACAATGTGGGAGGCGCCGAGGCCGTCTCGATCGCAGACCTGGCACGCCGTGTCCGCGACGAACTGGCTCCCGGGGTTCAAATCAATCAAGACCGCGCGCCGCAGCCCGGGCAGATTGTCGACCGCTACGTTCCTGACGTGACCTTGGCGGCGAGCGAACTGGGACTACTACCACGAATCACTCTCGGAGACGCCGTCCGTCGCACGGCAGATTGGGCGCGCCGGTGCGCACCGGCCGCTAGCTTCCAACCGACAACGGTGACCTCGTCCTGAAGGGATTGGCCCATGCCAACCGTCAAAATTGGGAAAGATCTGATCGGCGACGGGCAACCGTGCTACGTCATCGCCGAGATCGGCATCAACCATAACGGCGACATTCAACTCGCGAAGAAACTGATCGAGACGGCCGAAGCCGCCGGCTGTAGCGCCGTCAAGTTCCAGAAGCGAACAGTCGACGTCGTCTACAGCAAAGAGGAGCTGGCCCGCCCACGCGAAAGCCCATTCGGCGAGACCAACGGCGAGCTGAAGCGCGGCCTGGAATTCGGAGTCGAGGCGTATCAGGAAATCGATCGGACCTGCAAAGAGGAGGGGATCGTCTGGTTTGCGTCGTGCTGGGATGAAGCGTCTGTCGACTTCATCGCACACTTCAATCCCCCCTGCTACAAGATCGCATCGGCCACGTTGACAGACGATCACCTTCTCAAACATCATCGCAAGCTGGGCAAACCGCTGATCGTTTCCACCGGGATGAGCACGCTCGAGCAGGTCGATCATGCTGTCGAGGTGTTGGGAACGAAGGACCTGATCTTGATGCACACGTGCAGCGCGTACCCCTCCTACTACGACGAGCTGAACCTAAAAACGATTGCCACACTCCGCGAGCGCTACAAAGTGCCCGTCGGCTACTCGGGTCACGAGACGGGCATTCCGTCATCGGTGGCGGCCGCGGCCCTGGGGGCCTGCTGCATCGAGCGGCACATTACGCTCGATCGTTCGATGTGGGGCTCCGATCACGCGGCCTCGCTCGAGCCCAACGGCATCACGCGGCTGGTTCGCGACATTCGCCTGGTCGAATCGGCGATGGGCGACGGCGTCAAACGCGTCTCTCCGCGTGAAGTCGCCGTCATGGACAAGCTCCGCCGAGTGGGGAAGTGACGTGGAGCTGCCGAAGATTCGCGGCCTGGCCCTCGACGTCGACGGCGTGCTCACCGACGGCACGTTCTGGTGGGGCGCGGGAGGCGAGGAGTTCAAGCGATTCTCGTTCGTCGACATCATGGGCGTCTCGCGAGCCCGCAAGGCGGGGATCATCCTGGCCCTGATCTCCGGCGAAGACAGCCCCCTCGTCGATCGCTACGCGCAGAAATTCGAGATCATCGACTGCTTCAAAGGATGCAAAGACAAGGCGGCCGCACTCCGCGAGTTCGCCGACCGCCGAAAGCTGCCGCTGGCGGAAATCTGCTTCATGGGTGACGACATCAACGATTTGGGCGCGATGGCGATTGCCGGCTTTTCCGCGGCACCTGCCAACGCGCATCGCACCGCCCGCGAGCAGGCCAAGCTTGTCATGCGGCACGACGGAGGGCAGGGTGCCGTCCGCGAGTTGATCGATCTGATCCTTTCCCGCGACGATGCGCCCCGTTCGAGTTGATCCCGAATTAATCCGGAGTTGATCGCACGACCGTGAAACTTTCCGACTACATCTTTCAATTCGTTGCCGAGCTGGGCATCAAGCACGTCTTCATGCTGTCTGGCGGCGGTGCGATGCACTTGGACGATTCTCTGGGCCGCTGCAAGCCGATCGAATACGTCTGCAATCTGCACGAGCAAGCCTGCGCGATCGCCGCGGAGGCCTATGCCAAGATTACGCAGGACCTGGGTGTCGCCCTGGTCACGACAGGGCCGGGGGGGACCAACGCCATCACGGGTGTCGCCGGGGCCTGGCTCGATTCGACGCCCTGCCTGTTTATCTCAGGGCAGGTCAAGCGGCCCGATTTGAAAGGCAAAAGTGGCCTGCGGCAACTCGGCGTGCAAGAGGTCGACATTGTTTCGCTCGTCGCGCCGATCACCAAATACGCCGTAACGGTCACCGATCCCAAGTCGATTCGCTACCACTTCGAGAAGGCCGTCCATTTGGCGAAAACGGGGCGCCCGGGTCCGGTGTGGATCGATGTGCCACTCGACGTGCAAGCCGCTCCGATCG
>DASRXU010000316.1:0-8168 GCA_035687365.1 Planctomycetaceae bacterium
GCGACGAACGTGATTTTGCGTGACATGGCCGGGCTCCCCGTTTTTTTCTTTGTTTTGTTGGTTGTTTCTTACATTCTGCTGAGCGGGGGAACCCCGGACTTGTTACCGGCCGACTCAGAGAAACCGTGGGGAAGTTGGAACCCGTCTGGCCTCCCCAATGCTGTCTTGGCGCCCCAGTACCGATCAGATCGGGCCCCCAGCGGGCCTTGCGCGGCCGCTCGTAATTGGTTCGCAACTCAGCTGCCGATACGTTAGGTTGGAAGTAGACAGGTTAAGTAGACCACTGCCAGCAGTTTCGACCGCCTCGCCTCTCGCCGACCTGAGTCACTCCCCGCCTGCCCAGCTCAAGGACTACCGCAATGTTTGCGAGTTCGTCTCTTCCGGGCTCCCGCACGTCCTGTCCCGTTCGCCGCCGCTTGTTGGGCGGCCTCGCGTTTACTCTGACGATCACGCTGTGCTTGCCGGCTCAGGCCGGGGAGGAACACCCAGCGCAAATCGCTGTCACCACGCCGATGGCACCGCCGGCGTGGGCCGTTTTGGAACGCGAACTGTTGCGCGCGAATGTTATCGCGTGCCGCGAGTTCTTCCACAAATACTTCGATGACCGAGGTTACTTGAAGTGCGTCGAACGCTGGGGCGGCGACGATGGACCCGACGACGCGATCGAAAACTTGAGTGATTGGCCCCTGCTGCACGCGCTCGGCGCGTCCGATGCCGTGCTCGAAATGTACAAGAAGGGTTGGGAAGGCCACCTCCGTCAGTACACTGCCGCGAAGACGCAGCAAGTCCCCTTTGCTCGCCAGGGAATGTACTACAAAGAATTTCCGGTGATGTTCGACTGGCTGCACAATGGCGAAGGGCTGACGCCGTTCGACCTGCAGGGACTGGCCGATCCGAACGACGCCAAGTTTCAGGCTCGCGTTCGCCGCTTTGCCGGCTTCTATATCAACGAAGACGCCGAGGCCCCCAACTACGACGCCACGCACAAAATCATTCGCAGCATGTTCAACGGCAGTCGCGGGCCTCTGTTGCGAAAAGCAACGGCCGTCGACTGGGCCGGCGACCCGATCGAAGTGGGCGGCCGCTTCAAGCCGCTACATGGCGAGCACAGCTATGCCCAGATGCTCGCGCACTTCGAGAAGTACAACGACATCGTGGGCGACAACCCCATCAACCTCGAAGCGACGTCGCTCGCCTTCAACGCCTACGCGCTGGCCCAGGATCCGAAGTACAAAAACTGGCTGCTCGAATATGTCGACGCGTGGGTCGATCGCACGCAGCGAAACCATGACATCATTCCGAGCAACGTCGGCCTCGACGGCGTGATTGGCAGCGGTGCCGGCAACAAGTGGTACGGCGGCGTATACGGCTGGGGTTTCACCGTTCGCAACCCGGCAACCGGCCAGATGTCGAATCGCAATCAAACCCCACTCGCGATCACCGGTTTCGGCAACGCCCTATTGCTCACCGGCAATCGCAAATACGTCGACACCTGGCGGAAGCAGATCGACGCGGTCAATGCCAACGGTCGTCGCATCGACGGACAGATGATGTATCCGACGATGTATGGTGACGACGGCTGGTACGCCTTCTATCCGAAGAAGTACGCGCAAGGCGCGCTCAACGTTTGGTACTGGTCGATGAACCCGGCGGACCGGGAGCGCGTGGGCGAAAGCGGCTGGCTCGGTTTTCTCGATGGCAAAGACCCGGAATACGCCGAACGCATGCTGGGTCAAGAGTTCCTATCAATCCGCAGCCACATCAAAGGTCTCCGCGCCGATCGCACGACGGCCCAAACGCGACTCGCCGACGATCCGCTGGCCTACAATCCGGCCACGGTGTACGCGCTGGTGAATCTCATGCTGGGCGGTCTGTACCCGGGCCACGTCGGCGCGCCGATACACTGCCGCGTGCGCTATTTCGATCCCGAGAAGCGCCGCGCTGGCGTGCCGGATGACGTCGCCGCGCTCGTGGATCATCTCACCGACAGACAGACCGGCATCACGCTGGTGAACCTCAACCCCGTTGCCAGTCACTCGGTCATCGTGCAGGGTGGAGCTTACGCGGAGCATCAATTCGCAGACGTCATCGTCGAGGGCCACAAGCAGACGGTCGACGCGCCGTCGTTCACCGTGGAACTATCGCCTGGCAGCGGCGCGCGCCTCTTGCTGACAACGCGTCGTTACGCCAATCCGCCCAGCCTCAAGTTCCCCTGGGACCAGCCGAATCTGGCGAAGGTGGTGGCGACTGGCCACGCGAAGTAAGCGATGCCTCCTCGCCAGGATCGGACAGGTCGATGATGTTGGCGGTTGGAATCCTTTGGTCGATCACCGCGCGAGCCAGATTGAGCCAGCGGGTTCGTTCGTCGAGGACGCCGCTGTCCGCCGTTGCCACCAGTTGATCGGTTTGACGCAGGATCTTGTCGGGGTCGGGAACGAGTCGGATTTCCCAAGGCCAATCGTGCGATCGCGCAGTCTGCTCCAGGATTGTCTTGAGCCGACCGCTGTTAGAGACGGGGCGATCCAGCAGCCAGACGACGTAATCGGCGCGCAGCTCCGCGAGCAGCCCGCCGATCAACTCTGCCGCGGGCACCGTCTCCTGGACTTTGCGCCAAGTTCCATGCACGCTGGCGATGTCACGATAGACGGCGTCGCGCGCATTCAGGATCACGCCCCCGGCCAAGGCCGCTTCGATCGAGGTCAGCGCGTTATACCCATCGACGAACAAGCAGCGGCCGGCCAAGGCGGCAAGCTCGACCTGCGAGCGCATGCGCCGCTCGCGCGCGTCCTCGGAACAGGCCGATCGTCCGACGGCCACTCGCTGCCGATCGCGCAGCGCATAGCGATCGCCAACGATCTTCAGCGACGAGACCAAAGCATATCCACGGGTCAGTAGCCAGGAGAGATCGTCCACGGCCGCTCGCAACTGCGGCAACATTGCGGGCGCAAAGAGGCGACCGTCTTCCGGGTGGGGTCCGCGATGTTGGCGTCTGTCGGGCATGATGTCGCACGGGCCAGTGCGAGCAAGAGTCAGTGCGAGAAGGAATCGTCTCGCTCTGTCCGCGTCTAAATTCCGTGTAAGATGCTAAGAAATACCAGAGTTGGCAATCGGCCGGGGAGAATCACGCGATGAGATTGAAGACCGGTTCAGGAGACGTTCATTTCAACCCGCACTTGATTTCGCACGTCCACCTGAATTCCGATCGTACGCTGCTGACAGTGCATTTTATCAACGGCACTCATTCCGGCTTCGCGGCCGAGACGGAGGAGGATCGGGGGTTCACCGCCGCATTTCTCGAGCAACTGACAGCCGAGCAGAGTGGCTTCGTGGCGGTTGGCAACGAAGTGCTGAATCTCAAGTCGGCACTGTGGGTGGCGATTCCGGATGAGGGGCCAATTCAGATCCGTTCGGGCGATAGCCGTACTCGGTCGATCGACGAACAAGAACGCGAACGCATCGCCAAGTTGCTCGCAGAGTGAGAACCGGGCCCGCTTCTGCCACAACTGACTGTAAGAAAGCGCACCGCCTATGGATCAGCCAGTCGTAAACGCGTCGCAGGAGATCAGCCGACGCCAGGCACTGATCACGGGTGCCGCGCTGGTCGGCTTGGGCCTCGCAGCAGATTTATCAGTGCGAGCGGCCGAGCAGGCCAAGGTCGACCCGTTCCACGATCCGACCTACAGCCTGCTTCGCACGCGCGACGACCTGGTGAAACATTTGCGTGACGAAGCGCGGGATGCTCAGGAGAAACCGCGGCTCGTGAACGGCGTCTCCGTGACGGGGCTGCCGCTGGCCGTGTCGGAATTAGACGACACGGTGACCAAAATCCTCAAGGAATCGGGCATTCCCGGGGCAGCGATCTGCATCGCCAAAAACGATCGCCTGGTTTGCACGCGCGGGTATGGTCGAGCCAGTCTCGTGGGCCACGTTCCCGTCGAGCCGACGATGCCAGCCACGATCATGAGCGTCAGCAAACCTCTGACCGTGACGGCGGCCTTGATGCTCGTGCGCGACGGCAAACTTCGCCTCGACGACCTCGCGTTTCAGATTCTCAAGGATGGGCCGCTGCTGGCGCCGGGTCAGTCGGTCGATCCGCGGCACAACAAGATTACGATTCATCAGTTGATGAGCCACACGTCGGGCTTGTTCAACGCGGTCGAGATCCTGAACGATCCGGCTCGTTTTCGGGCGCTCGCTCAGCAACGTCAGATCCAACTTATCCACAAAAAAATCGGGCAGAACGACCTCATCCGCGTGGGCATGGGACAAAAGCTGCTCTTCGCACCCGGCCGCAAATTCGCCTATTCCGGGCAGGGGATGCAGGTGCTCGCCCGCGTGGTCGAAAAACTCAGCGGCTGGTGGCTCGATCGCTACATCCGGCGGTTCGTCTTTGCTCCGCTGGGAGTTCGCAGCTACTGCGTCGGCTCTTATTTGTCGGAGAGTCAGTATCACCAGTTCCTGAAACCCAATCGCGAGCAGTTCTACGCCATGTGTCCGGCCATGTACAACAAGGACCAGAAGCGCCATCACGTTCAGGATCTGACAAATGTGCCCTATCTGTCTTGGGGCGGCGCAGACGCGTGCGGCTGGGGAGTGGTGAGCGCCATCGACCTGTTGCGATGGGTCACCTACTTCTTCAAATTGGTGGGACCAGAACTCGCCGAGGCCTCAACCGAACGACCGTGGGTCGTCAACGATCAGGGCGAACGGGTGCAAGGCGGGATGGGACTCGGCTGGATTCCCCTGAAGAACAGTCGAGGGGGACAGCCGGGAATCACGCATGAAGGCGGGTGGCCGGGCGAAGGCAGTTTGGCAGAGCGTCGAGCCAACGGAGCCAGCCTGGCGGCCTTGGTCAATTCCGACGACGTTCCGCACGTCAAACAGATCTACAGCGCGGCCCGGCGATTCGTCAGCAAGCTGAAGGCGGCTCCCGAGGGATCGCCCGAGTGGGCCGACTACGGCTTCGAAGCGGCCTTCTCCGGCTGAGTCACGCGCGTTCCTCGCTCAATCCTTCCAATTCCACCATTTGAGTTTCTCGGGATTGGGCTTGGCTTCCTCAGCGAAGTAGACGGCGCAACGGAAAGTGTAGAGCACACAGCGGTCAACGTGCCCGCCGACTTGCTTCATCAGTCGCTCGTACAGAGCTTCCGAATCGCGCCCGGCGAGGGCTTCGACGCTGCGGATGCCCAGCCTGTAGAGATCGGCCGCCAGAGACGGGCCGATACCGGGAATCGCGGTCAGCGATCGCAAGACGTCTGGCGGGACAGCCGGACGCCGAGTCGGCTTGCGCGAGGTCTTCGCGTCTGCTCGTCGCACAGAACGTGCTTTGGACAGTGCGGCGCTCATAACATCTCCGATCGGATTTCCTTCGGGCTTCCGGCCTATTTTCTAGCCGGCTCTTCTCGCTTTACCAATCCCTGCAAGTACGTCCGAAATTGGTCCGCCTTGCCCGGCGGTGCGATCTCGAATTTGACGGCGACCTCGCCTCCAGCCGCTTTGGTGTAGGTCAACCGGAAGCAGGGGCCCGGGAGTTTGGGGTTGCTGACGAACACGAGCCCCTGCTTGTCCGGCAGAGGGCTCACCGAGTAATCGATGACGTGGCCCTCGCTGTCGAAGTAGGTTGCCCGAAAGTGCTCGCCCCGCGCGTCGGAGTAGACGACCATCAAATCCTCGTGCTTTGCGGCAGCCTGGCCTTTGGCTGCCGGCACGCTGGCACTATTGCGTCGCACAAGCACTTTGCCCTGAAGATCGGGCTCGAGCGAGAAGCGACCCGACCCGTCCTCGGGCTTCCCGCCGCTGACCCAGGTTCCGATCAGAAATCGAAAATCGGCCCACCGATCCTCCTCGGCGTGCGCAGCGGTGGATGCCCAGGGAGTGATCAGAAACATGCCAAGAGCAAATAGTGGCAATGCGGGCCGCATGACGTTCCTCTTGCAACTTCGGTGGCGTGTTCCAATCTGCCAGGGCGGTGAACAACCGATCGCCCGGATGACACGCTCACAGACCACAGGCTACAAGCTGACACCCTAAACGATCGGCGGATGCCGCTGCAAACAGGCCGGAGACGGGGTTCTGACGCAGCGCGTGATCTTGGCTAGTCCCGATAAGTGGGATCTCCGATTGTGACGATGGCCAGTTCGTAGCCAATCGCTTTGCTTTTTGGAATGACTTGCACCCTGTTGTTCGGATTCAAGAGGATGATGATTTCGTCGTCCAAATGCTCGTCTTTCAGTCTTGCTCGATAGTATTTTCCTGTTTCGTCACGCCATGCCGGCGGCGTTGAGCCCCAGGTCCGATCGGGGGCCGCGTAACTGATCACGAGCTTCGCGTATCCCTCCTCATTCGTGATCGCCTTGCTGTGTAGCGATCCGGCCCGATGGTCGGGTTTTCGGTCGCGCGATTCCCAGAACGGGCGCGGCGCCTCGAGAGCCGCCGGATCGAATGCGAATTCCAGCGAAATGGAAACTCCCGCGACCGGTCGTCCGAAAGATGTAACCTCGAGCCGAACCGACTGCGAAGTGGTTCGGACGGAATCCGTGGCCCAACCAGCGACGACGCAGAACAGACCCAGCAGAGAGAGCGCACCCGCAAGCTCCTGCCATCGTCGGCGTTTCCGTGCGACCCCATTGACCATTACCTGCGTCCCCTAAGTGGGTCACGGCGGAGATCGGCCAAGATCAGTGGCGCGGCAACTGTCCGACTCCAGCGCAGTGAGCGATCACCAGCAACGTTGCCCCGCAAGCGAAGGCAATAAACACTTTCCAAGCGGCGAGGAACAGGGCCGCTTGGCGATTCAGACCATGTTCCCCGCGCAGAGACCTCGGTTCACGAGAAGATGGCGTCGTGATGAATCGCTCGACTCCGTAGCCGAGCACCGCGCCTAGGCTTCCCACAAATGCCACGTCGACTTCGCGCAGATCGACGGCGGGAATCAAGCCACCATAAAGCGCCAGCGCGCCCAGGCTACCGCATAAGAGATAGCCGAACGGTCGCCCCATCCATTTCACGAGAAGCTCCGAGCCAGTCGGCCGTCGCCGCCCTGTTCGTTTGCCGCACCCAAGTCTCAGAGCGCGATCCGGTCGTTTCTTGTTTGGGCTTTTCTAAAATCTTGGGCGCTTCGCGCGGACCTCGGATCGGTCAGGAATCGATTCGTGACGACACGGACGCTTACGTCGTGCCGACGAACTCGGCTAACTTTACGCCGTGCTTAGCGGCCAGCATCTCGGCCGCCTTTTCGCCGATCATGATCGACGGAGCATTCGTGTTGCCGCTGATCACGTTGGGCATCACGCTGGCGTCGGCTACGCGCAGCCGCTCGACGCCCGTTACGCGCAGTTGCGGATCGACGACGCTTCCAATTCGGCAGGTCGAGGTCAAATGGTAGACGGTGAGCGCGTAGTGCCGCGCGAAGTCTTCGAGCACGGCGTCGCTCGGGCGCGTGCCGATCTCGTGGGCATGCTTGTGGGCGAGGAACGGGGGTATGAGCAGCGGTCCGATCTTTCGATGTCCGGGCCAGTGGGCCACGATGTCCATTGCGCGGCGAATCACGGCGATCATCACTTTGATGTCGTGCGGATCCGTGAAGTAGTTCGCGCGGATCGCAGGATGATCGGCGGGGTTCGTGCTCTCGAGCACGATCTCGCCCTCACTGTGCGGCTGCACGGGGTTCGCCAGCAAGATCAGGCTCTCGGAGTCGGGGGCCAGTCGCCGCGCAGGGTCGTCGAAGTAGCGGGCTGTATCGACGCGCAGACACCTCGACCAAATCTCGCTGTTGTAGCCACAGGGGAAGCAGGCGATCTGCGCGTCATGGGTGTGCAAGTCGCCAAGGCCGGTCGAGAACCATGCACTGGCATCGTAGAGCGACGATGAGATGAGTCCGCACCCGGTCGTCGCCCACTCATAGAACCGCCGATCGGCCTCCTGCTTAAGCGCTTGAAGCTCAGGGGGCAAATGCACGTCATCGCGAGGATCGGAAGGCAGCGGGCCGGCCGGAGCGCGCAGAGCTGCCGCACCAAAGGAGATGCCGACCTCGTTCATGGAGATGCCGACGCCCGGCGCGGGGAAAAACAAACCAAGCTGGAGATGGTCCTTCAGGTGCTTGCCGACGTGCGGCAAATCGACGTGGCACGCAATGCCGACCGCTTCAAGTTCCGCGCGCGGGCCGATGC
>DASRXU010000317.1:0-4467 GCA_035687365.1 Planctomycetaceae bacterium
ACGGTTCAATCCACGAACAAAAACTCGTTTGACGCCAAGAGCACCTGCGCGTATTGAGCCCACGGATCGAGCTTCGCAGGCGCCGCACCGGGCGCTGCGTCCGGCTGCATATGATCGAGAAATCGCAGGGCCAACTCGGTCTCGGCTTCATCAGGGCGGCGGCCGAAGACAATTTCGTAAAGACTCTCGACACGGTCAGCAGGCGCCAGTTTGCCGGCGACTTGAGGCCGTGCGACCAGCGATTTCGCCTGCATCAGCATGAAGGGCGAGTTCATCGCGAACAGCGCCTGCTGGGGCACCGTGGTCTGCGGTCGACGTTCGGCCGATTGATCCGGATTGGCGAAATCGAACGCTCGGAAGAATCCCGGCAAATGCTGGCGATCCACCAAACCGTAGAGTGTGCGGCGACGGCACGCCGGATCGCCGACGATATCAGCCGGACGACCGAAGAGCTGCGGATCGAGCCGGCCCGAGACGGCTAGCATCGAATCGCGCATGGCTTCCATGTCGAGCCGCTGGCGATTGAATTTCCAAAGAAGCCGATTCTCGGGATCGACTCTGCGGCATTCAGGACGATCGGCGCTCGACTGCTGATAAGCGGCCGACAACACGATTCGCCGATGCAGGTTTTTGATCGACCAGTTGTCGGCCATGAAGCTCGAGGCGAGGTAATCGAGCAACTTGGGATTTGTGGGCGGAGCGGCCCGGACGCCGAAATCGCTCGGCGACGAGACCAGCGGCTCACCGAAATGATGCATCCAAACCCGGTTCACGAAGACGCGGGCCGTCAGCGGATTGTCTCGCGAAGCGATTGCCCGCGCCAGGTCGAGTCGTCCGCTGCCGTGAGTGAACGGCTGCGGATGATCGCCCGCTAGCAGTTGGAGGAATTGTCGCGGCACAGGCTCGCCCGGTTGCGACGGATTGCCGCGGACGAAAATCCGCGGGCTGCAAAGCGTGGCGGCATCGTTCACGACCATCGCACGGGGCGGCGTGCCCGGCGACTTCACCGCCACTCGATCCAGCTCCAGCTGAAGGGAGTGATAGCGATCGCGCTCGACGCGCGACATATAAAGGTAGGCGTTGCTCCTGGGAAACCAAGCCGGCCCCTCTGGTCCGGTCAATACGTCGAGCAACTGCTGGCGAGCGCGGCCGTCCTCGGGAGGGCGAAGCTCCCGCTGAGCTTCTTCTTTATTTAATGTGGCGTACGCGCCGAGAAACGCCTGCCCAAAAGCTTTGGCGACGTCCGCCTTCCCATGAATCTCGGCAACCGCCAGTGCGTCGGCGACGAGCGGATTCAACTGCCCCGCAGCCGTGCCATGCGGCTTGGCGAGCCACTGTTTGGTGACTGTAGAAGCTTGTTGTTCAAAGTCTGCGTCAGTCAGCCGCATGTAGTCGGCCCAGACGCCAAACACGGGATCGTTTGGCGTTGAGCGTAGCGCCAGGTAGCGACGCCAGCGGCCGACGATCTGCGGGCGCAGCTGGTCGGGTGACAGCGACATGAAGAAGACGGCGTCTTCGTTCGGGTCGGGCCGCGTCGTCGCCACGGTTAGCAAGTAATCGCCGACGCGGCGACGGGTCGTCTCTGTCTGCTCCCGAAACTGGCGCTCGACGTGCTCCTGAAATGTCTTTTCCGTCGCCGAGAATTTCTTCTGAAATTCGGCCGAGCCCGGAACTTTGGCGGGATCGGCGAGCAATGGCAGATCGACGGGCTCTTCGCTGCTGGCGAAGACGCCGTAGAGCGAATAGTAGTCGGCCTGTTTGATCGCATCGTACTTGTGATCGTGGCAACGGGCGCAAGCGACCGTCAGCCCGAGCATGCCCCGCGTCACCGTGTCGATGCGATCGTCGTACTCGTCGTTGAGGTTGTAGTCAAACAGTCGCCCGAGAGTCAGGTAGCCCATCGCCGCCAAGCGCCAGGCTTCCCCCTTACCCGCAGTTTGATCGGCGGCGAGTTGATCGATGATGAATCGATCGTAGGGGACGTCGGCGTTGAAGGCCTTGGTCACATAATCGCGGTAGGTGTAGGCGTACGGCCGAATCGCATCGTCGCCGAAGACCAGAACGAGATCTTTAGTGTCGGCATAGCGGGCGACGTCGAGCCAGTGCCGACCCCACCGCTCGCCGTAATGGGGCGATGCCAGCAACCGGTCGACGACTTTCTCGAAAGCGCGGGGCGAATCGTCGTTGGCGAATGCCTCGACTTCGCGAAAAGTCGGCGGCAGCCCGACCAAATCGAGCGACACGCGCCGCAGCAGCGTGCGACGATCGGCCTCCGGTGCGGGACGGAGTCCCCGCGCCTCGAGCTGTGCCAACACGAACCGATCGACCTCGTTGTGTGACCAGCCAGCATTTTTCACCACTGGCAGCGGCGGATTGCGGACCGGTTGATAGGCCCAATGCTTGCGCGCCTCGGTAAAGTCGATCACCCGTTGCCTCTTGCCCGGAGTCTGCGGAACCTCGCTATCGGGGCGGTCGCGCGGGTCGGGCGCTCCCATCTTTACCCAACGTTCCACATCGGCGATCGCCGCGGGAGGCAGCTTGCCCTTAGGCGGCATCTCATGGTCTTCGTACCGCAGCGCACGCACCAACAGGCTGCCCGCCACGTCGCCCGGCACAAGGGCCGCGCCCGATTCGCCGCCACGGCGCAGCGCGGCGCGACTGTCGAGCCGCAACTTGCCCTGGACGATCTTGGCTTGGGCCGAATGGCACTCGTAGCAATTCTTGACGAGCAGCGGACGGATCCGAGACTCGAAAAACTCGATCCCTTCGTCGGATGTTCCTGCGAAAGCCCAACCACTCGCGCCGGTTACGACGCCGAAGACCATCAGCAGCGCACGAATCAAACGCGGGACAGACTCGAGGCCAAGAGGAAGCACGCACTGTGCTCCGGAGGGATTATGGCTGGGGAGGAAACCAGGCAGGCGCCTTCAATTATAGGTGGCGTCCGGGGGAGGCACCATTGCAGCCTGGGGTGAACCGTTGATCCACAGCGTTCCCACAAGCGGCCACGAACGTCCGTCTGCTTGCCAACCCTTTGAGTCTTCGTACCTTTGTGGTTAGTCTCAAAAAAGACAGGTTTGAGAGAAGTTCTTTCTCTCGGGCAAACCCGCAGCCGCGCGAAAGCGAAACAACTTGCTCCGCATCACAGGAGGCAAAGTTTACGACCCACGCAACGGCGTCCGCGGCGACGTGCGCGACGTCTGGATTGCCGAAGGTCGAGTCGTCCAGCCGCCCGACGCGAACGTCCGGGCCGCGCGCACAATTGACGCCGCGGGCACGGTCGTCATGCCCGGGGGCGTCGACATGCACTGTCACATCGCCGGGCCGAAGGTCAACACGGCCCGCAAGATGATGCCCGACAACAAGCGGGCTGCCGCCCCGATGCGGCGCACCCCGATCACTCGCTCTGGCACAACCGGCGCAGTTCCCAGCACGTTCGCGACGGGGTACCTGTACGCGGGGCTGGGCTACACGACGGCCTTTGACGCAGCCATCCCGCCGCTCGCCGCGCGACACGCCCACGAAGAACTGCACGACACGCCCATCATCGACAAGGGCTTCTACGTCCTGATGGGGAACAATCACTACGTGATGCAGTCGATTCAAAGCGGCGAGCCCGAGCGCCTTAAAGCGTACGTCGCGTGGCTACTCAACGCGGCCAAAGGCTACGCGGCGAAGCTCGTCAATCCCGGCGGCGTCGAGATCTGGAAGTCGACGGGCCGCAACGCCACGGGTCTCGACGACGTCGTCCAGCACTTCGAGATCACGCCGCGGCAGATCATTCAAGGTGTGGCCGAAGCGGTCACCGCGTTGGGTCTGCCCCATGCCGTCCACATTCATTGCAACAACCTGGGCGTCCCCGGCAACTGGACGACGACGCTCGAGACCATGAAAGCCCTCGAGGGCCGCCGCGGACATCTTACGCACGTGCAGTTCCACAGCTACGGAGGCCAAGCCGACGACTCACGATCCTTTCGCTCAGAAGCGCCCCAGCTGGCGGAATACGTTAACGCGCATCCCAACCTCACAGTCGACGTCGGCCAGGTGCTGTTCGGCAAAACAACTTCGATGACGGGCGACGGGCCGCTCGGCTACTACCTGCACAAATTGACTGGGCACAAATGGTTCAGCGGCGACACTGAGATGGAGACCGGTTGCGGCATCGTGCCGATCGAATATAAGGACAAGAGCCTCGTGCATTCGGTGCAGTGGGCCACTGGCCTCGAGTGGTACTTGCTGGTCGATGACCCCTGGCGGATCGCGATGACTACCGATCACCCCAACGGCGGCTCATTTCTGGCGTATCCGGAAATCATCGCCCTTTTGATGGACCGCAGCCGCCGCAACGACTTGCTCAAGACGCTACCGCCCGACGTCAGCAAACGGACCGTGCTGAAAGACATCGACCGCGAATACACGCTCGACGAGATCGCCATCATCACCCGCGCCGCCCCCGCCAAGATCCTG
>DASRXU010000318.1:0-7102 GCA_035687365.1 Planctomycetaceae bacterium
CGAGTGTGGTGCGACTACAACTCGTTCCGGGCCCCATCCCTTTCATTCGAGCAGTTCGATCACCTTCCCTATCCGGCGGCTCAGGTTGGCTACTACCGGTGGATGTACGACAAGGATCCGGGACATCAACTCGCGGCGTTGGGCCCGGTGCCGGCTCCGACGTGTGTCGTGCCTCAGTCTGTTCCGGCGGGCGACAATCCCTTCGAGTATCAGGTCGCCTTCCCGAACGCGATTCCTGCGCCGACGGATTCCTTGTGGGGCGACAACCTCCCGGAACCGATCAATACGCTCCACGCACCGCCGCTCGACGGGCCGAACGTGGGAGCGCCGAACGGTAAGGAGCCGCCGCCCGGAATGCTTACGGTTCCGATGGCTCCGGTGCTGCCGCCCGCGGTCGATGGCAAACGCAGCGATCAGACTCGGCAGCCCGCGCCCCCCAGCCGAGGGCCTCAACCCACGATTGACCCGCCCGGTGTCCTGGCGCCCGGGTTCGAGTCGTCTCCGCCCCCGCCGCGCCCCGTCGACGAGGACGTAGCCCCGATGTTAGGGCCCGCGTCGCAAGCCGATCCCAATCTGCGCCTGACCACGGGATCGCCGACGTCTCGCGCGGTCGGCGCACCCAGCAATTCCCTTTGGCCGCGATAACGTCCTCTTTCGGCCCCGATAGCTTGCGCCTCGTGACGACCGAATCGCCTGTACAGTTGTCGCCCGGCCAGGATGAGGGTAATCTCCGTGTTGCCGTTGTTTTCGCCCGTGGGACAGGCGAAAATCGATGGAAATCAGGCTGGCACGCATCCGTGCTCTAGGTGGCGCTCCTCGTTGCGGCCGCTGTGCTTGCCCGGGGATGCGCAGGTCCTTCGCGTTTCGAATGCCGCATTCGCGTGGTCGTGGGATTTAGTCCCACGGGTTCGCTTGAAGATGTGTCGAGACCGCTTCGCGGCGACGCATTCGTTCCGGTTCGACCGGGTCGAGGCACGTCGGTGAAACGGGCACAGGGCTCTTCTCGCGGAACGGGCTATGGAAGAAATCCTGAGCGGGTATAAGGTCGGAAGCGCGACATGGCTTTACCTGTCGTTCTTCTTGATCGTCGCGATCTATTTCCGTTTTAACCGCGTCTTCTCGCTGCGGAACGGCGATCTGCTCGCGCTGTTTGCGATCTCACCCGGCATTCTGCTGGCTCAGTTTGGCAATCCCGCGGGATATATCTGGCTCTTCGCGGTCTGCGGCGTGTGGATGCTGCGGCTGATCTTCGACGGCTATTTTTCGCGGCGTCCGCGGCTCGAGCAAAATCTGAATACGCCCGGACTCACGTTCCTGTGCGCGGTGGCGTTCGTCTTCCTTTCGATTCACGCTTGGAAGTCGGACGAGGGGCTGGCGTCGACGGTGCAGACCGTCGAAGCAGCCGATCGTCTGCTGAATCGGCAAGAGGCGCCCACCAAATCGGCGCACGCACACGACGGGACGCCTGAGGACGCGAAAGCGGGTCCGGCGGCCGCGGTCCTGATCGCGCCGCTCGTTGGAGGGATCCCGCCGTTGGCTGGAGCGATCAGCACCGAACCCAAGCACGCGGGCACCGCGACGATGAACGCCGTCTACGCGGCGCGCGTTGCGTCGATTATCGCGCACGTGCTCGTCGTCGTGGCGCTGGCCTGCATTGGACGCTGGCACTTCGGGGATCAGCAGATCGGCATCGCGATGGCCGCCCTTTACATGTTGTTGCCGTGTACGTCGTACGACGTCGGAAAGCTGAATCACGTGTTGCCGGCCGCCCTGATTTTGTGGGCGGTCGCCGCCTACCGGCGCCCCATTTTGTCGGGCGGGTTGATGGCGCTAGCTTGCGGGACGCTCGTCTTTCCCGTGTTCTTATTGCCGCTGTGGTTTCTGTTCTACGATCGGCGCGGCGCGATCCGCTTTGGCACGGGTCTGGGCGCCGTCGGCTTAGTGCTGGTTGGCAGCCTGATTCTCACTTCGGCCGACACGACGTCCTTCTGGAATCAGATGATCGGAGCAGTCATCGATTGGCCCGCACTGTCGATTCGTGAGAATCAAAGCGGCGGATTCTGGCAGCCCGAAATCAACGCCTACCGCCTGCCCGTCAAAGTCGCCTTCTTTGCCGGCGTGATCGTGATCTCGATTTGGCCGCGACATAAGACGCTCGAACACCTGATTGCCAATTCGGCGGCGATCATCATCGGCACTCAGTTCTGGTACCCGCAGCAGGGGGGTGTTTACTCGCTGTGGTACGTGCCGCTGTTGCTGGTCGTGATCTTTCGGCCGACTCTGTCACACCTACTTCCTCCGGAATTCGTCCGACGACAGGCGGTCGAGCAGCCGGCAAGTGTTCCGGTTGCGCCGGACCTCGTGGGGAGCGGGAGTCTTGGAGCTGGCGCCCGCTTGCGATAGTCCGGATCAGCGGGTGGTCACACGAGCCTTGTCGGCCTCGCGGCGTCACTCCCAGCGTCGCCAGTTCTCTTCGGCCAGGCCGAACGACATCGTCATTCCGGCGCCCCCCGTGGCCGTCACGATCGAGACCCCCGGTAGGGGCTCGGCGATAAATTGCGGCTCCGACGCATGCTTCGCGTAAATTCCCGACCAGCGCTCGGCGATCGTCCAACTCTCGAAGCGGAACACGGCACGCAGTTCCCGCAGCATCAGCTCGTCGATCTGCGCCTTGTCAAAGGGCGAAATCGCCTCGTTGTATTCGTGGGAATCGCCCAGCACGGCTTCACCCAGACGGTTCTGCGACACCATCACGTGAATGCCGTATCGATCCAACTCGGGCGCTTCTTCGGCGACACGCCGTTTGACGGTGGCCAGCGATTCACAGACGTCGAAATTGTGATAGTGCCGCAACGTCAATCCGCTGGCGAGATGCGGTCCGATTCGCCAGCCGCCCGGTTGAGGCCCCGTACGCAGCATCTGCAGCTTGCAGCGTCGCAGGCCCGACGCAGCCAGGATGTCGGGGAACAGCGTCTCAAAGTCGGCACCGCTACAGATGATCGTGTGCGGCGCAGCGAACCGGCCGCCGTCAGCCGTTTCCACGCCTCGACCATCAGCTACGCGCACCAGCTTGTTGAAATGGAATTTGACTCCATGTTGGTCTCGCAGCCAGTCGGCGATTGCACCGATCGCTTCGCGCGGATCGACGCATAATTCGGTCGGACTCCACAGGCCGCCCAAGAGCCCTCGAGGATTGGCCGCTGGCGTTGCCTTCGACACCTCTTCGGCTGTCATCAACCGAACGTCATAGCCGAGTGCGGGTGCGCGCTGGGCGAACTCGGTGAGCACGGCCCACTCATCCGGGCGATGAGCCAGATGAATCGAACCACACTCATTCACCCAAAGGCCGCTCAATTTGCTCAATTCAAGCCACAACTCATGACTGTGCAGCGCGACCGCATGGCAGGCACCGGCCGGCTGACCGATGGGCCAAATCATGCCGAAGTTACGGATCGAAGCCCCTTCCGCCCGCCACGATCGTTCGAACAGCTGAACCGTCTTTCCGCGCCGAACAGCGGCCCAAGCGTGGGCCAGTCCGACGATACCGCCTCCGACAATGATCACGTCTGTTTCGGGCATCTTTGGGCTCTAGGACGATTTGAAGCCTTGCTTCGGGGCGGTCAGCTTGCGACTTCGTAGTCGAGTCGAGCGATTTCGTTTGTCTTATAGACCCGGCTCCTCACGAGCCGCAACTTGGCCAAGGAAGATTGCGCCGGCAGGATCGGGCTGCGCCAGGAGTGCCGCCGCCAAACGCCAAATCTCTCTGCCTGCCACACCATCCAGGCTCATGGCGACGGAACAGCCAATTCGCCTCATCGCACTCCTCCGGCCACGGAATTACAGACGAAATCAGGGCGCCAGGGGCGTCCATTTGGCAGAGAGGGGACTCGATTCATGATCGAATGCGTCGCCCCATCACACATCCCGTCAAACTTTGCTGAATCCATCACCAAGTCGTCGATCGCGCGTCGCATCTTCGCGATTGCGCTGCTTTTTATCTCATTCTTTCTCACCTTTCCGTTTTCCGACGAGGAGCTGGCCCATGGCTGCATCCACTGTGCGTCCTACGATCGTCAAGTATCTGTACACCCACAACCCGTTTTATGCGATCAGTGCCGTCCTGATGCTGTACGCGATTCGAGCGGCGTACGAGACGTTGGGATCTCAGGCGAGCAATTGCTGGCTCATGACGGGCGGCCTCGCCGGCTACACGTTGATCTTGGCGGCCATCGGCGTATGGATCGTGCGTTGGGGTAAGGTCTGGGAGGATGCGCGTTCGATTCTCTTGCTGTTGCTCGTACTGTTTCTGGCAGTCTCGATCTCTACAGACGACTTGTTTGTGAGAGCGGAGACTTCCTCGACGGCGAGTCTTCTCTTGCTGTGCGGGTTTCTGTTTTCGGCAGCGGTCTCCGAAGGCGTGCTGTGGGGCGCTGGCATTCGCTTGGGCCTGCGATACCGTGTTCCGTATCACCTCCTGCTGGCGCTGTTCTACGTCGCACCCTGGTTCTATTCTCCCGGTCTGCATCCGCAGCTGGAGGTTTGGCTCAACTGGCTACTGCTGCTCTTCCCCTGCGTCGCGGCGGTTCTATTTCTGACTCTGGTTCCGGCCGTGCGCAGGGGCGCTCGCTACCTGGTCTCCAATGGCACACCCTGGCCGTGGCCGTGGTTTCCCGGAGCGGCGTTTGGCGTGATCGCCGCCGCTGTGAGTCTGCGGTCCTACGCCCTCACCATGACGTTTGGGCTCGACGGCGACATTTGGAAAAAGCTTCCCTCCGGCCGCGCGATTGTGTTCGACACGATTTGGGGAACGTATTTTCTCGTCCCGCTCGGATTCGCGATTTTGATTCTGCTGCTGGAAATTGGACTCGTGACGGCCGATCGCCGTTTCGCGCGACGGGTTGTAAACGCCGCGGGACTGCTGTTGTTGCTGGCCGTGCCGTGGGGCGGTGACGCCGTCTTCCACGGATTCCTACAGACGGTCGTGCGGACGATCGGTTCGCCTCTGTGGCTCGCCCTTTGGGGGCTGATCGCGTTTTATCTGTTCGCGTGGTTGCGCGGTGTGCCCGAAGCGATTCGTCCCGCGATGGTCGCGGGCGCGCTGTTGGCGGTCGTCGGCCGAAAGACGATCGGTCTCGAGACCCTGACAGCGCCGCATCCTGGGCCGATCCTAGTGATTGCGGCGATCTTGCTCACCCGCGGGATTTGGTTCCGTTCCTCCTGGATTTGCACGGCGGCGAGCGTCCTGCTGAGTTGCGGTTTGTGGTTGTTGCTGCCGCAGACTTCGCTCGCCGACCTGCGAATGCCCATCTGCGGCAATGTCCTCTGGGTGGCTCTAGGCCTGATTGGGCTGCTGTTTCACGACTCACTGGCACTGACATTGCGGATTCTCGTCGCCGCTTTGTTTCCGGTCGCGACATTGCTCGCAATCGCGGGAGAACCAGCCGCGTCTGTTCCGGTGCTCGCTCGCGGTTTGTACGTCGTGCTGCTCGCAATCATCAGTCTGCTGATCGCGCGGGTGTGGCGCAACCTGTGGTTTTTGTATGGATTCGGTGGAATCGTTGGCGTGTCGGCCCACGCCGGCATCGTCAGCAGCTTTCACCGTGCCGCCGCTCTGATCGGCCGGGATGCGATGCTGGCTTTCGCCTGGAGCTTGGGAGCGTTGCTCCTGGGATTTCTGATCAGTGCCCAAAAGGCGCGCTGGCTGCCGCGCAGACTTTGGCCCCGCTGGGGCAATGGCAAGCGAGTCGGACTTCCACTCACAACGGAGCCGGCATCAGCCAACGGATCGTCGCCTGACGCGCCCTCTTAAGTGGGCTGATGTGCCTGGCCCGAGTCGGGGAGCGAAGCTGGCTTCGCTCCCTGGCTGGACCGGCTCAATGCTTGACCTTCAACATCGTCAATCTTTCCGTCGCCCGCAGGTCACCACGATTGGCGGCTTACGTCACCGTTTCTGTTATCACGGCCGACGCGATGGTGTCGAAGTTCGTATCGCCGTTGTACTTCACTTTGATCTTGTGAGTGCCTGCGGTCGTCCAAGTCTTCGTGAGCATGGCCTGGCCACTGCCATTCAAGGTCATTGTCCCCAGAACCGTCGAACCATCGTAGAAGGTGACGGTTCCCGTCGGCACGCCGGCGCCCGCAGCCGTGGACACGACTGTCGCTGTGAAGGTCACGGGTGTCCCATGAGGCACTGAACTTTGTGAGGAACTGACCGTCGCACTAGTCCCAGCCATGAGCACTCTTTGCGTGAGCGAGGCGGAAGTGCTGGTGACGAAATTCGAGTCACCTTGATAAACGACCGTGATCGAATGACTTCCGGCCAGCAAGGCGGATGTTGTGTAGGTGGCCTGGCCGGCGCCATTCAGCGTGCCGGGACCCAGCACGGTGCTGCCGTCCTTGAACAGTACGGTCCCGGTCGGCATTCCCGCACCGGGCGTCCTGACAGTGACGGTGGCCGTGAACGTCACGCTCTGGCCGAACACCGTCGTGTGGTTGGAACTGGCGACGACGGTTCTGGTAGCGGCCTGCGTGATCGTTTGCGTGAGCGGCGCCGAGCTGGTGCTGGCTTGATAATGACTGTCACCGCTGTAGCTCACGGTGATGGAGTCGCTTCCCGCCGGCAGGCTCGACGAGGTCAGCGTTGCCTTGCCCGTACTGCTCAGCGTTTCCTGACCCCAAAACGCGTTCCCGTTGTAGAAGGTCACGGTCCCCGTCGGCGTGCCGCTGCCCGGACTGTTGGAGGTGACCGTGGCGGTGAACGTCACATTTTGGCCGACGACGGCCGTGGCCAGGGACGATTTCAATGTCGCGGTCGTCGTGTCCGTGTTGACGGTTTGGGTGAGAGTGGTCGAGCCGCTGCCAGCGAACTTGGTGCTGCCCGCGTAGTTCGCCGTAATCGAGTTGCCGCCGACGGCGAGTGCGAAGGCGCTCGTCGTGAACGTCGCAGTGCCTTGGCTGTTCAAGTTCGCGGTCCCCAAGACGGTTGTGCCGGCTTTGAACGTTACGCTGCCCGTCGGCTTAGTCGTGCCGACGACCGCGGCGACGGTCGCCGTGAACGTCACCTTCTGTCCGTAAACCGAGGGATTTGCGCTTGAGGTTACCG
>DASRXU010000319.1:0-19262 GCA_035687365.1 Planctomycetaceae bacterium
CTTGCCTGCTGTCGCTCAGCCCGGCGGTCACATCCCGCATGCCCTGGTTTGTTGTGCTGCGAGATGTCCTGCTCTGGCTGGCCGTTTTGTTCACCGTGGCCAGCGGCGTGCTTTACGTCCGCCGGGCAGCCCAACTTCTCCGATCGCCGTAATAGCCCGGTCTTACGTTCTCCAGGCTGTGCCGGCAAAGTTTCCTCAGAATCTCGGGACGACTTTGCCGATAGTAACGACGGCGACAAATGCGCTGGGTTTGCGCATTGCATCGATTGCATGATTTCTGCGGGGGGCTGGCGGATTCCGCGGAGATTCCATGAACCTGAGGCCCCTCGCCCTCGGCGTGCTCCTCGCCGGCGCTACTTCGGTCGCGTCAGCCCAGCAGATGGCTCCGCAACCGGGCGACGAGAGCGATCTGGGCCTCACTGCGGCGCAACTGGCAGAATTTGCCGGTCGGCCGAATGTGGTCTACGCCGCACCCGCTATGCAGCCGAGTTTCGGACCCGGGCAGCCCGCCTACGACGGCGCCGTCATGGGACAGCCTGAACTTGCTCCGCCGCAGGCTTTGATGATGGGCTATCAGACGCCGGCGCCAGGTGCGCCGCCCTCTGTCCAGCAACCACAGCCCACGAATCCTCAGCAAATGATTGGCCCTAACTGGCCGAACGCAAACATGCCTCAGCCGATGATGCCCGATCCCCAAGGCGCTCTCGGGTACGGACCCGGATACGGCCCGCCCGGTGTCGACGGCCTCGCGCCCGGCGCACCTGGGGGCGTAGACCCCTACGGCGCAACTTGTCCCAATGGTGTAGCTGCCGGCTGCAGTCCACCTCGCCCCAACTGGTACTTGCGCGGTGACTCGATTTGGTTGCAGCGAAGTCGGCCGGACGACCACAACCTCACTTCGTACCTCAACCTGAACAGCGCAACAGATCACCTCAACGGCCACTTCTTGATCAACAGCGACGACGTGACCTATCCGCTCGAGCCAGGTCTGCGGGTGACCTTCGGGCGATACATCACCGACACCACAATGATCGAGGGAACGTATCTGGGGGCCGTTAATTGGGACCGTCGCAACGGCACGCCCAATTTCCCCACGGGCGCCAACGGCGTCGGGCCGCTGCTGGCCTATTGGAGTCCGGGTTTTGGTCCGTTCGATGCGTCCGCTTTCACCGGGTCCAACCTGCAGATCGCCTCCTACGAGTCACAGTTCAACAGCTTTGAACTGGGCGTTCGTCACGCGATCTGGGGCACGACGTCGATCCTGGCGGGCTTTCGTTACATCAACCTGGGAGACCTCTTCCAACTGTCCGCCTTCGATGACGCCGCCAACACGAACTCCAACGGCAACGGCTTTTATCGCACCTGGACCAACAACAACCTCGTGGGCGTGCAAATCGGCAGCGAATACACGCACGACCTGTGGTTTCCCCGGCTGTTCGCCTCAGTCGACGCCCGAGGCGGCATCTTCGCGAACTTCGCCGAACAGAAGAACTTGCTCTTCAACAGCGGCGACACGTACGACCAGCGCTCCGATCGGCAAGTGCAATTCGCCAGCGTGTGGGACGTGACCGTCGCCATCTCCTATCTGGCGACCGACCACCTCACTATTCGGGCTGGCTACACGTTCTTGTTCATCGACGGTCTCGCGCTGGCTCCCAATCAGCTCGACACCAATCCCACGATGCAGAACTCACGTAGTTTCATCGCCGACAACGATAGCCTGACGCTGCAAGGCCCGTTCATCGGTGGCGAACTCGCCTGGTGAGCGGCGAGGCCGCCTTGTGCCTGCGGCAGGCAATTCAGCGGCAAACGATCCGGGCACAGTGATTCGCTTCTGGCTAATTACGGAAGTGCAGCTGGCCGAACTCGCGAATTCGATTCGTGATCGCTGGCTCGACCGGCAGGCGTTCCATGCTGCTGGCGCCGTAGAAGCCGACGATCCCCTCGGTGTGATCGAGGATGTACTGCGCGTCGGCCGGTTCGGCAATTGGGCCACCGTGACAGAGGACGAGCACCTCGCGGTTCGCACGTTTGGCCGCATCGTGCATTGACTGGACGCGCTTGGCGGACTCTTCGAGCGTGACGGCCGTCCTCGCGCCGATTGAGCCTTTGGTCGTGAGCCCCATGTGCGGAATCAAAATGTCGCAACCCGCTTCGGCCATCGCGCGCGCTTCGTCGACGTTGAATGCGTAGGGCGTTGTGAGTAGATCGAGTTCGTGCGCCAGGCGAATCATGTCGACTTCTTTGCCGAAGCCCATCTCGGTCTCTTCGAGATTCTGGCGAAAGACGCCGTCGATCAGGCCGACGGTTGGAAAATTCTGCACTCCGGAGAAGCCGGCTCGCCGCACGTCTTCGAGGAAGAGCCGCATGACGCGAAACGGATCCGTGCCGCACACGCCCGCCAGCACGGGGGTCTTTGTTGCGATCGGCAGAACTTCGCGGGCCATGTCCATCACGATGGCATTGGCGTCGCCGTAAGGCATCATCCCCGCCAACGACCCGCGGCCTCCCATTCGGAAGCGGCCCGAGTTGTAGATCACGATCAGATCGATTCCGCCGGCCTCTTCGAGCTTCGCACTCAATCCGGTCCCTGCACCGCCACCGATGATCGGCTGACCCGCGGCAACCTTGGCACGCAGGCGATCCAGGATGTCTTTGCGTTTGAACATGCTTTGCCTCAGGGCCGTCCGTCAGATTTCGGCATTCTCAATAGATCGCTCTATATTAACGGCCCCTCGCTATAATGAGGCGAGCCCGGTTTTCGGGCCGCTACGGGTTCTCTCGTCTCATTGAACGGAGCAAGCGCTATGTCTCCTTCAAGTCGTCGCGAGTTTTTGTCGGATGTGGGCCGCGGCATGCTGGCCGCCGGGCTGGGCACTTCTCTGGCCAACGATCTCGGGTTTTCGACCGCGTTTGCCGCGCAAGGGGCTGATTCGATTCCCCTCGGCCAGTACACGGCCCTCGTCGAGCTGATGCGGAACACTCCTGCCGAGAAGCTGCAGCCGGTGCTCGCTACGAAGATCGTGAAGGGCGAAACCGACCTGAAGAGCCTGACTGCGGCGGCGGCTTTGGCCAACGCCGTGACGTTCGGCGGCTGCGACTACGTCGGTTTCCACACGGCAATGGCCATGCTCCCCGCACTGGGGATGAGCGGTTTGCTCGCTGGTAACCGGCAGCCGCTGCCCGTGCTGAAGGTGATTTATCGGAACGCCCAACAGATCCAGTCGGTGGGAGGCGCGTCGAAGACCGAGTTGCACGCGATCCATGCCGCCGAACATGCCGAGCACGTCGCCGTCGGTGATGTCAGTACTCAGATCCGCGATGCGTGCCGCAGAGTGGACCCCAAACAGGGCGAAGAACTACTGGCCACGGTGGGCGCCGATCCGCTCGATATGTTCAACGCGCTGCAGCCGGCCGTGCAGGACGACCTGAACGTCCACCGCTTCGTCTTCGCGCACCGCACCTATGGCCTGGTCAAGCTTCTCGGCGCGGAGTATTCGTATTCGCTATTGAGACAATGCGTTCGGCTGTGTGCCGATCACGAACGGCAGCGGATCGAGCACAAGAATGCCGAGTCACCGATCCGCAAGGTGCTGCCCAAGCTGCTCGACCAGTACAAGCTAGCCGGCAAGACGCTCGGCAAGCGCGATCCCGGCGATGCCGCAATCGATGACTTGAGTAAAACGATTTATTTCGGTCCCCGAGAACGGGCAGCGGACGCGGTTGCCGCGGCACTCGCCGACGGCATCGATCCGGAAGTCGTGGGCGAAGCCATCTCGCTGGCCTCGAATCTCTACGTGTTGAGGCAGGGAGCTGACAAATGGCGGACCCATGGCGATGCGGCCGGCGTCCACTCATCCGATGCGACGAACGCCTGGCGAAACATGGTGCGCACGGCCGACCCGAAGTATACAGCGTCCGGCCTGATTGTCGCGGCGTACCATGCCGGCATTCAGTCTGCGCCGTTCCAGACACCCGCCTACCCAACCGACGATCACCGGTCGCTGGTGAAGACGCGCGACGCGTCGCGGCTGCTGGCGGAAACCGAAGAAGCCATCCGCAGCAACAATCAGGGCCGATCCGCGGCTGCCATCCAGATCTACGGCGAACGCGGTTACCCGGTCGAGCCGGTCTTCGACTTGATGCTGAAGTACGCCGTTAGCGAGGACGGCCGTCTGCACGGCGAAAAGTACTTCCACACAGTCGGCGAAGAATACCGCACAACTCGTCCGAAATTCCGCTGGCGACAAATCGTCGGCTTGGCCCGCGTCACCGCCAGCGCCTACGGCTGCAACCGCGAAGACAAACGCGGCTTCCGCGCGGCCGGATACGTGGATGCTTGCAAACTGCTGGGGGTCGAGGCGTAGGCGAACTATCGGCGAGTGCTTCACGGCCGAATTAGAAAGTGCATTCCGGCGTGATCCCGCAGCCGAGCGCTGAATATCCGACTCGGAATCTTTCCCGACGAGCGCAAGCCGCCGAAGTCGGGGTGTTCTTACTTTTGATCGCCCCTCAATTTTTCCTGTCGGCGATCACGGGCGATCGACCAGGGTGGAGTTTTGCCGTCGCGGCAGTGGCGATCGTCCTACGAGACCTGGGGTTCGTCGCACTCATTTTCTTGTTTCTGGCGCGCAATGGAGAACGTCGGGAGGACATTGGCTGGACCTTCAAAAAAGGGCCTAAGTATATCGTGGTTGGGACGCTGATTTTTCCTGTACTACTTTATGCGATAACCTTCGTTCAGGTGGGCTTGCGATTTCTCGGACTCTCCCTCCAGCCTCACTTGCCTTCGTATCTCCAGATACACAGTCCGTCCGAGCTACCTCTGCTGCTGTACTTGTCCGCCGTCAACGGTGTGGCCGAAGAGATTATTTTTCGCGGCTATCTGATCCTAAGACTGACCGCGCTGTCAGGCCGCACGGTTGCTGTCCTGTTGTCATCGGCAATTTTCGCAATTGAGCATCTCTACCAGGGGACGGCGAACGTGCTCACGATCGGGTTTGTGGGACTGATTTACGCACTGATCTACGTTCGCACTCGCAGTCTTGTTATCCCCATCGCCCTGCATTGTCTGCAGGATCTTGTGGGAATCTTAGCGGCAAGTTCAATTCGATAATGCGTCGGTCAATCGGCGGCAAGGTGAAGGTCGCTCGTCAGCATGTCTAGTAGTTTGCGAGCGGCGGCCTCGGCGAATTCCGGATCGTTGATGTGCTGATCGAGCTCGATTAGCTCAACCGAACCGTGGTTCCGGCGGAGAGCATCCAGCAAGGCTTCCCGTGCGGGCCGATCGTCGAAGGGCTGACCTTCGCGGTCGATGGCGGAGACACCTCTTAGCGGAAAGACGATCGACGTGGGGCCGGTGCCGGCAGCGGCTTTGCGGGCGATCTCCTCGCCCAGTTGTTTGTTCTCGTCGACCGTCGTTCGCATCAGCGTGACGCTCGGGTTGTGGTGATAGAACTTGCGGTCTGCGAATTTCGCGGGAACTGTTTCGCGCGGCCCGAAGTTCACCATGTCGAGCGCGCCGACCGAGATCACCTGCGGAATGCCCTTGCGGCCGGCGGCGGTTAAACGAGTGGGACCGGCGGTCAGCACGCCGCCGACCAGCTCGTCGGCCAACTCGGTCGTCGTGATGTCGAGGACTCCGGCGATCACCCCGTCGGCGATCAACGACTCCATCGCCTGGCCACCCGTGCCGGTAGCGTGGAACACGAGCACTTCATAGCCGGCCTCTTCCAACACCTGGCGGGCGCGCTCGACGCAGGGCGTCGTCACGCCGAACATCGTCGCGGCGATGACCGGTTTGTCGGAGGCGGTCGCGTGGGTCTTGCGAAGCGTCACCAGGCCGGCCATCGCGCGGGCCGCTTCGCCGAGCACGATCCGGCTGATGCGATTAATGCCCGACACGTCGACGATCGTGTTGAGCATGAAAATGTCTTTGTCGCCGACGTAAGGCCGCACCTGGCCGGAGGCGAGGGTGCTCGCCATGACTTTCGGCACGCCGATGGGCAGCACACGCATGCCGGCCGTGGCGATTGTCGTGCCGGCCGAACCACCCAGTCCGATCACGCCCTCGACGGTTCCTTCTGCGTGCAGCCGCGTGATGAGTGCCGCCACACCTCGTGCCGCGGTCGTGACTGCATGCCCCCGATCGTTGGCGGCCCGCACTTCGGCGAGCGTGGTGCCGGCCGCTTCAAAGACTGTTTCGCGGGAAATATCGGCCGGAATCTTCGGAGCGTTGAGACAGCTCGCGTCAACTATCGCAACCTTCAGGCCGAGCGCGCGCAGCTCGTCGCGCACGAAACCGATTTCCTGACCTTTGGTGTCGAGCGTACCGATCAGGTAGACGGGCATCCGGTTAGTCCAAAGTCCAAGGTCCAAAGTCGAATGTCAGGAACGAAACGAGTCGGTGCGTCCGATCTTGGACTTTGGACATTGGACTAATTCACTCCGGCGTCACGTACGCGGCAGTAATGCCGCCATCGACGACGAAATCCGCTCCGGTCAAAAACGACGAATCGTCCGAGGCGAGAAATAAGGCAGCCTTCGCCATTTCCGAGGCTTCGCCGAAGCGGCCCATCGGAATATGTACAAGCCGCCGCTGCTTCTTTTCCGGCGTGTTGAGGAAGTTCATCAACAAATCGGTCCGTAGGGGACCGGGGCAGAGAGCGTTGACGCGGATTTTCTCCCGCGCGTGGATCACGGCCAACTCGCGGCTCATCGCCAGCACGCCGCCCTTGCTCGCCGTGTAGGCGATCTGTGGCGTAGCGGCCCCCATCAGCGCGACGAACGAGGCCGTGTTGATGATCGATCCGCCACCCGCGCGGCGGAGCGCGGGGATGCCGAACTTACAGCCGAGAAAAACTCCTTTGAGATTCACGGCGAGCGTCTTCTCCCAGATCTCTTCGCTCGTGCGCACCGCATCGTCATCGCCGTCGAGCATGATGCCCGCATTGTTAAACAGCACATCGAGCCGGCCGAACGCTTTTTCGGCCGCGGCAACCATCCCTTCGCAGTCGGCCGCCTTCGAGACATCGGCCTGAACGAAATGCGCTTTGCATCCCTGTTTGTCGAGCAGGGCCACCGTTTCCCGGCCGCCCGCTTCGTTGAGGTCGACCGCGACGACGATCGCGCCTTCGCGGCTGAAGAGTAGGGCGGTCTCCCGGCCGATGCCTCCGGCCGCACCGGTGATCAACGCTACTTTGTCTTTGAGCTTCATAACTGCAGTTTGCGCCTGGTCTAGCTTCATGAGTGGGTGCGACGTGCAAGCCAGCAAGTCGCTCGCGACATAAGAGCGTACCGCCGCACCGAGGATTGATCCACGCGCCGGGTCAGCTGGTTTTTGCGGCCGTCGCAACTCGCTTTAGACGAGTTTCTCGATCGCGCGCCCCGATGGGAGCACGGAAATCGGGCGTCCCGTGAAGTCGGGAAAACTCCGACCTGGGTCGATTCCCAGGTGCCGATACACGGTTGCCAGCAGATCCTGGGGCGTGACCGGATCGTGAATCGGGAATTCTGCTTTCGAGTTCGTCTGGCCGACGACTTCGCCCATCCGCAATCCGCCGCCAGCGATCAAGGCGCTGAAGGCTTGCGGCCAGTGATCGCGGCCCAGGCCGATCTGGTTGGAGAAGTTGACCGGCGCGTGCGAGACGCGCGGCGTTCGCCCGAACTCTCCACATGCCAGCACCAGCACGCGTCGGTTTAATCCGCGTTGGGTCAGGTCATCGAGCAGGGCCGAGAGGGCTTGGTCCATTTGGGGCAAGCGCTCCCGCTGCGCGTAGTCGAGATGGAAGGCTCCCGCGTGATCGTCCCAACTGAAATTCTTGCTCGTGTCGCAAGTGGCCGTCGCGTCGATGTTGATCACCGCAGAGCCCGCTTCGGCGAGACGGCGCGCCAAGAGACAGCTTTGTCCCCAGCGGTGCCGCCCATAACGGTCGCGGAGAGCGGCCGGCTCGCGACCCAGATCAAAGGCGTCCGCCACCGATCGGCTGGTGAGCAACTGGAAGGCGTGCGCGCGGAAGTTGTCGAGCCCTTCCATCGTGCCTGTGGCGTCGGCCGAACGCTGGAACCGATCGAACTGACGGACGAGCGACCGGCGATCGTCGAGACGACGATTATTAACGCCGGTGACCAGCGTCAAATTCGGCGGCGAAAATCCGGCTCGCGAGGGATCGCCCGTGTCGAACGAACGATGGGCGACGCCGAGATAGGCGGGGCTCGTCATGAACGGGGCCCGCTGCACGCCGACGTATTGCGGCAGGCCGTCGGCTCGCGGTCCGCGGTCGCGGGCGGCAATCATGCCGAAATCGGGATGCTCGCTGTGCGCCAGAGAAGTCGGATCGGGGACGCGGGGCGTCTTGCCGGTGAGCACTTCGATGCTGCCATCGTTGTGAGCCGACATCTCATGGTGCAGGGAGCGGATGAGCGAAAACTTGTCGGCCCGTTGAGCGAGCAGCGGCAGGTACGAGCAGATCTCGATTCCGGGGACGTTCGTGCGAATGGGAGAGAGCGGCCCGCGATATTCGCTGGGCGCCTCCGGCTTCATGTCGAACGTTTCCAACTGGCTGGGGCCGCCCCACATCCAAAACAGAATCACCGCGGTGTCGCGCGATTGTGTTCCGGCCTCCGCTCGACGCGCCAGCAACTCCGGCAGCGTCAGTCCCCCCAGGGCCATCGTGCCGAGGCGAAGGAATTCGCGTCGCGGCAGCGGACCGGGGCAGAAAAGAGGATTCATCAGGAACTCGCTGCCTCAAGGCGGGATTTCGGCAGGTGGCAAACGCATCAAATACTGCTTATGGAGGGATTATGGCCTGCGATCGAGGGTCTGACAACGCGAAACCGAGCCGGGCGCTGACCGGTCTCCGTTGTGACCGCGACGGTTCGCGTTCTTATTGCGGGTGGAACCGGCACGCGAGAGGATGAGACTAGGGTCAAAGTTGCGCCTATTGTCGGTCGCGTGCGGCAGGGATAGACTCAAGCTGGAAGCATCGTTCGGGACGGGTCTTCGGAGGATTTGGCGATGAAAATCCGCGGACTAATGATTTCTGCCGTCGTCGGCAGCCTGACAGTCGGGCTCTTGACCGGGTGCATGGATTCTTTTGCCAAGCAGGTCAAAAAGGATCCCAATAGCATCATCAATAAGAAGACAGACGACATCAAAAAGTTCGATCCGAACGCCAAGCAAGTCGTCAGTGACTCAAAGGTGCGCGTCGACGACCCGGTCTTGTACGCGATGCAAGCCTACGGCCCGATGATGGAACAAATCTCAAAGATGAACATCGAGCACGCGGTCGATCTGTTTCACGCGGAGCATGATCGCTATCCCAAAGACCATGAAGAATTCATGACGCAGATCATCAAAGCGAACCAGATCAAGCTGCCCGTGCTCCCCGGTGGCGCGAAGTACGCCTACGACGTCGAGAACCACAAGCTGCAGATTGTGAAGGATCTCGAGCCCGCGAAGAAATAGCCGCTCGTTGTTCTCGCCCGTCCCATTTCTACGGCGCTGCGCCGGCACCTCAGGGCCGAAGGCGCGCGATGAGGCCGTGGATTCGGCACGATCCGCACAGACGGACTCTGTGGCACCCCACCCATTTCTCAGAGCGCCGAGCGTGCACGGAAAAGGACTGCGGATGGGCACGTCTTTTCGAGAAGTGGGTGATGCGAATTTGACACGCGCGGTCACCGCACTAACGTTTCCTGGCCAACTGACTTCGACTCGTGGACAAACGGAGCGATTTCAGCGACAGGCCAGAGTGCACCGTGTCTGTATTCGGATGCCTCCCATGAGCACACAAGCGACCCAGTCGACAACCCCTTGCGCGGGCGACTCGACAGGCAGCCTTCCAACGTCGACTGAGCCGGAAGCGACCAAAAAGCGTGTCGCGGCGATTTTCCGACGCGACCGGGCGCAGTCGGCCGCCTTGGCGACCTGCTTCCAGGAAGCCGGGGTCGACGCGACGAGCCCTGAAAACGCTGAGGCCTTGCGCAGTCTGTTCAGCTCCAGGGAAATGGATCTGTTGGTGTTGGACAATGAGCTGGAAGGGTTCTTTAGCGGGCTGGAAGTCATCAAGAAGTTACGCTCCACACTGATCCGCGTGCCTGCGATTCTTCTCAATCGAAATTCCGAATCAGGGCCAATCGACGCGAGGTCCGCCGGGGCAGTGACCGTGGTGGACGCCGCGACGGAAGAGGCGTCAATTGTCCGAGTGGGACTGGGAATTCTCGAGCGCAAAACGAACGAGGCCGACGGCATCCCCGAGCGCGCCCGCGCGATCGTCGAACGGCAAACCGACCTGCCCGTGCTTTCGCAGTTGACGATGCAATTGTTGCAGTATCTCGAGATGTCGCCGGAACAGGTCCCGGTGGCCGATTTGTGCCGATTGATCTCCATCGATCCGCGGGCGACGGCCGTCCTGCTCAAGGCGGCCAACGCTTCGATGAACGGCATGTCGCGCTCGATTTCCAACGTCGTGGATGCCGTACGCGTCCTGGGCGTGCGACCAACGATCGGTCACGTGCTCAACGCGGCAGTTACCTCGGGTCTCGGGGCTCTCTCCAAGAGTGTGCCGAGCGAGTTGCAGGCGTGGCACGCTCGTCGCGGAATGTTCATCGCGTGCACGACGTCGAGCTTCGGCCAAGAGCTGGAAAATCGGTCGGACGAAGCCGCCTTTCTGTTGGGCATTTTGCAGGACGTCGGCATCCTGGCCCTGCTGCGCGGATTTCCGAAGCAATACCAAGCTGTCCTGCGGCGCTGGCGAACGATCGGCCAACTCAAGCTGCCGGCGCTCGAGCAGGCCGACTTCGGCTGCACACACGCGGAAGTCTCCGCTGCCATGATGGAACGTTGGGGGATGCCGGCCTCGTTCATTCCGGCGGTCCTGCATCATCTGAAGCCGCAGGAAACTGCGGCCCGGTTGGGAATCGACACGGGGCTGTTGCGGGTGATGACGATCGCCGAATGCCTGGCCGACCTGATCGAGTTGCCGCATCCGAGCCGCCGCCACGCACTTAACACGGTGTTGGCCGAATATGGCGCCGAGAGAAGTGCCCTTTGTCTGCGGTCGCTAAGCCGAGCGTCGGCCAAGGCGTCGGAAGCCTTCCAACTCCTGTCGCTACCGCTGCCCAGCGCCGACCAATTGGAGACGATCGTCCGCTCGACAATCACCAACAATCTCTCGGCAGTTGCCGAAGAGATGGCGACCGCTGCCGCCGCGACTTAGTTCAAACAGAGCGCAGGAACGCCAGCAGATCGGTCAAGTCGGCGTCGGGAAGCTGCGCACTGCCCGGATGGTGATACACCGCGAAGACGTCTCGAAGCGACGTGGCTCGACCGTCGTGGAAAAATGCGGCACGCTGGCTGACGCCGCGCAACGAAGGCGGATTGAAGCGTCGGTTCCCCACTTCATCGTGCAGGCCGACGTCATAGACTCCGGGGGACGTAAACGTCGGCGGAACGTGGCAACGATTGCACTTCTGTTGATTGAAGACCTGATGACCCCGCTCGATGGAGAGTTTCTCCGTCACATCGGACGTGACACTCTCTGATGGGGCGGGCCGCAACGTTTTCAAATAGGCGGTCAGGTCGGCGACCTGAGCCTCGGTGACGGACTTGGTGCGAAGAGTGGTCTGCAGCGATTTCCGCACTTGTTCCCCGAGATCGTGAATGCTGCCGTTCCACGCCCACGGCCCCGTTTCCCCCACGCCACCCAGCGGCGGAATCCGCTTGGCATCGCCGAAAGAGCCGTCGCCCAAGGTGTCGCTGAGTGCGTCGCTCGAGTGGCCATCGGGGTGACAACTCTGGCAGCTCATCCAGCGCTCGAGCCCAAGGCGTGCATCGAAGTACAGGCGCTCGCCGCGGTCGGCCGCGGAAAGCAGCGGCTGGGGCCCGAGCGGGACGCGTACGACGGTCTTCGCGGCGGCCGTTTGCAAATCGCTGCCGGGAACGATCGCGATCGAATCGCCGAACGTGTCGGCCACGTACAGCGTGGTTCCCTCGGCGTTCGTCACCGCTACAGTCGGCCGCACGCCTACGTTCAGCCGGCGGAATTTGCCCGACTCGAATCGGCCCGACGCCACTTCGCCGACGCCGGCGAGCGCCACAGCGAGGGTGCCGTCCTTCATCACCGCCAAGCCGGCGGGATCGCCTCCGCCGTCACCGATTTCGCCAAGCTGTACGACCTGGCTTCCGGTCAGTACGTCGGCTTTCGGTTTTTCGAGCGCTTCGCGATCGAGCGATCGCAGGACGTTAGAGACGACCGAGCCCCAATGGAGATCTTCCCGACTCGTATAGGCCAGCCGGTTGAGCGTTTGATGAGCAACGAACAGCCGCTGGCCGTCGTGACTCCACGCGATGCCTCGAATATTTTGGCCGGGAATGGTTTTGACGAATTCCAGTTTGGAAGTCGAAGGACGTATGACCGCCAGTTCCCCGCCGAAAGCGCCGCTGACGATTAGAGTCTTGCCGTCAGGACTGAGCGTCTGCAGGCGAGGCGCGAAGGGAAGGGTGATCACCTTGGCGATCTTGAGATGAACATGGCCCTTCTCAGCGGGAACGAGGTCGACGACCGTGAGTCGGCGTGACCATAGAGATGCGACAAAGCAGTGCCGGCCCTCCTTATCGACGCGGACGCTCGCCGGAAAAACGCTGAGATGCAGAGAATCGATCGGTTTGAGGTCCGTTCCTCTTCGAGAGAGCAGGTGCAATTCGTCCGCGGCTGAGTCCGTGCACAAAAACAACTCGTCAGCCCCGGCACCGCCGACGGCCACGAGATCGGAAAGTCGCTTGCCGACAGGGCGCTCTGCCACAACGTGATGCGCCGGCAATTCGACGATTGAAATACTCCCGCTGCGCTCGTTGGCGGCCAGCAGCAATTTGCCTTTGTCGGCAAAGGCGAGCGCGACGGGATAGCGCAGTCGCCGCGCAGATTGCTGACTCTCGCCCGCCAACCCAGCTGGCGAGACCGTAAGGCCTGAGACGCTGAGCAGAAGCGTCAGGCCGGCGACGGTGATCGCCGAACCGAGAGAGAACCGACTCACACCACGCACGTGGATTCGACTTGGAGACACGGACGGTGGCCCCTTTCTGACTGTCAACTCTGATCTATTGGCCTGACTTGGCGGCCAGTTCGAGTTGCTGCCGGATTGCTGCGACGGCTGCCTGCTTATACTGGCTGTCGATGCCTTTCTGGATGGCGTCGTAAACCACGGGAGCCGCCGCGGACTTTGCCGGGGCTTCGGCAGAGGCGCTTCGACGTGCGATCTTTCCGGAGTGGTTTTGAGCCGCGGGGTTCGTGGCCAGCATTTGGGTAACCATTGTCTGCAGGCTCGCGACCGCGACATCGTATGTGACATCCGGCGCGACACGCCATTCAGACTTCGCCTTCGCCTGAGCCGGTTCGTCGTCCTCACGTCCGTGAATGGCTCCGGGGCGCTCCCAAGCCGCAGTCGCCAGGATCAGCGATTCGTCGCCGCCCGGAAGTGAAAACGCGGTGCGGACGTAGTTGTCGGCCGGCCCTTCGGTGCGATCGCCCACAATGATCGCTCGTCGCCGCGCTTGTTTGGCGGGTGCGGAATCTTGAAGCGCCGCGGCCACCCATTCTGCGGGGCCGTTTGTGTTCGCGTCGGTCAGCACGGCCAACGGCATGTCGCGGAATAGACAGTCTCGGTCGGCAGTGAAGGTGCGAGATCCGTCGCGCGTCAGCAGATTCCCCATCGGCTTGCCATCTAAAAGAGTGTCAGCCAAGAGCAGGGCCGAGTGGTAGCTATCGAAACCTCCGTGTCCCCCGACGCCACGCAGATCGATCACCAACCCTTTGACGCCGGCCTTGCGAAGGCGCGGCTCCCAGCTCGCCAGCTCACGAGCCGTGCTGGCCATGATCGAGTCGATCTTGAGATAGGCGATGGCCGGATTCGCATTCAGCAGCACAACCTGATCTTCGTCGGCGTTCTCGGCAGAGCACTTTACCGACTTGAACATCACCGGCAGGCGAACGAGCGCTAGTGTGCGCGACTCCTTGGCGTTCGGTTGGCGCACGCGAATCGTCAACTCGCTTCCTTCGGGACCGCGGAGCCGGTCGACGATTTCACCGATCTGCGCCTCCCGCACGACGCGCACGTGATCGATTTCCTCAAGCAAATCACCGACTCGAACGCCGCCCAGACGGGCGGGTCCCCCCGCCTGCACCATTTTGATTTGCGGCAGTTGCGTCTTGTCGTCCATGCCCAGGGCGATGCCGATGCCGATATAACGATTGGCCTGCAGTTGGGCTTGGACGCGGGCTTCCTTGGCCGGTATCAGATACGCGTGGCCGGGCACGGGACGCAGCAGCCCTTCGTAGAGCGCCTTCTCGAACCGGTTGCTGGCCGCTGCGGTGGGGCGCGTCACCATCGGCCAGAGCTCGTTGAGTAAGGCGGCCAAGTCCTCTTTCGTTTTCAAATCAGAAACTCGGCGGCCCAGATTTGATGCGGCGGGGTTCTTCGAGCCCAGTGCCGCCCGAAGCCCGGCCAAGATCATTTCCTGTCGCGTTGCCGTCCGGATGTGCTGGTCGAGCACCAAGTCGGTAATCGCGAAGATGCGATTCGCGACGTTTTCCACAATTTTGTGCGGATCGTTGGTGGCCGGAACGCTGTGCGCTTCGGCGGCCTTTGGTGTGCTGACCGTTTCAGCACCCTGCGCCGGGCAGGATCGCACGGCGAGCAGTCCCATCAGAGCCAAGCCACCGATTCCGATGTTTCGAAGTTGCCTGCGGGACATGGAAACTCCTTGCTCTCGAATGAAATTTCCGCACTTTGCGAACGATTCTGGCCGGCGACTGCGCGGGCCGCCTGCTAAATTTCTATCCGAAGTCGTGCGGAAAGCACAACATCGTTTCGCCGGCCAAGAGTCTCGCTGGGCCGTTGTTTGACAGAGTTTGGCAGAGAAGAGCGAGTCGAGAATCGCTCAGCCGCCAGCCGCATTACTTCGACGTCGCAGCCTCTTTCTCGGTGCCTCGCGCTTCGGCAGCTTGGAATTTGTGCAGCCTTTGTTTCAGCTCCAGGAGTTGGTTCCTCCCTCCACCCTGTTCCGGGGAAGCGCTGATCGCTTCGCTTTCCAGACGGACGGCTGCTTGAAAGTCGCCCAACTGGAAGTGGGCTTCAGCGGCTGTGTCGAGGAATTCCCAACGGCGTCGGAGCTTCAACGCCCGGTTGACTAATCCCAACGCCCGTTGCGGATTCGTACCGGATTCGTCGGGCTGCAAGTAGTACCAGGCGAGGTTGTTGAGCGTCGTGTCGTCACCGCTGTGGGAATCGGTGAGCACGAGTTCGAACGCTGCGCGCGCTCTGCCATAGTTTCCGGCCCTTGCCTCTCGATCGCCTACCCCACGAACGGTGTCGACCCAACGATTCCGCGAGAGCCCTTTCTCAGCCTGTTCCCCGACCGCGGTGGTGAAGGGAGCAGGTAACGCACTGACGTCTGCGATCTTGTTGGCGGCATCGCGGAGAAAGTAACCGCCAAAAAAAGTTACCAGAGCGGCTAGTGCGGCCAATTCCAAAGAGATGCGCGGAAGTGTCGCGCGACGGCGATTCGTCTGGGGCAAGGACGTTACGACCGCAGCTCGCGGGCCAGAGAGTTCAAACGGGAGATCATCGTCGTCGCCGATCGCAACGGCACTATGGCTTTGCCGAATCGCATGATTGTGTCGCGCCGGCGGCACGGGCGTCTTGGGCGCGTCGGTGACGTGCTCTCGATCGGGCTTCGGAGGCTGCTCAGCGACCGGCCGTTGAATGCGATCCCGGACACGCTGAGCAACTTGGCTCCGCTCTTCCGGATCCATTGCGGCCAGCCGGTCGGTGACCCGCGTGAGTGAGGCAACGGCTTCGCCGACTTGCGCATCATCCACGGGAAGAGCGGAGTACCGCAGGCCGTTCAACGTGGTCAGGAGGTGGGCGGCGCCACCAGCGTCGACCACCTCTTCGGCCGTCAGTGCGCTCAGATATTCGGCCAACAGGACATGGGGCGGACGGTTGAGGAGCAGGGATTCCAGCCGAATGAATGCCCGATCCAAGTCGCTGTGGGCAACCTGCGTTGAAGACATCGCCACGCCTCAGTGGAAATGAGATTCTGTACCGCCGTCCCAAGCAGTCTGGCGATGAACCGTTAGTCAATGCAAGGATCTTCCCACGAGATCTTCGTCGGGTCGCGTCGAGCGGATCGACGACCGCCGGCCGAAATGAGAGCCGCCGTAACAGGTGCGGTCTTTTTTGCCTTTGAGCGGCCAGATACCTCGTCCGATGGCTATACGGTGATGCCTCAGCGGCTCTTGGACGAATCGTTTTCACCTCTGACTGTGAGCCTTTCGCAAGAGGCATCCGATGAGGGCAGCCAGTGCAATCCCTGACCTCCGCGTGAGGTGCGGTTGAAGCCGGCAAATTGTCAGACGTGGATCGCGCGGGCAACTCTCTAGCCGCGCAGTCCGAATGCAATTAGCGCCGGCGTTTTTTCAGAGCGCGAACGATAGACGACGGTCTGATGTCGCCAATTCCGCGCACTCTGGGACAGCTCTCTGTAATCGACCCACGCAAGTCGCTGTGTGCACTTCACTGAATGGCACCGCCTCAGCCACAAGGTCGCGGTCCGAGGCCTAGAACTCCGGGAAATCACCAATTCAGCTGCGAGTGGCAAAGGGATCCGGGTTGACCGACAAAGCGGTAAAATGTGAACGCACGTACATGTTCATATAGGGGATTCCCTGATGCTCATTTCAGGAATTCACCTAATTGCTTAAGGGTTTGTTAAGGCGTACGGTCACACCTGCGCAGTGTAAACCCCTACTCAGTGTTCAAATGTTGGTGTCGTAGTTTCTTAGGTTTCTTCGGCCGTTCCATTTAAGGAGTCCTTCGATGACACGACCCGTGCCAGGGCGCTCACGACGCGCCGGCTTCACCCTGATCGAGTTGCTGGTGGTGATCGCAATTATTGCGACCCTCATCGCACTGCTGCTTCCTGCCGTCCAAGCGGCCCGCGAAGCGGCCCGTCGCAGCCAATGCCGTAACAACCTGAAGCAATTCGGCATTGCCATGCACAACTATCACGATGTCTGCCGCATGTTCCCGATGGGAGCGTCGGTGTACGGCAACAGCTTGGCTGCCGTCGGCTTCCCGGGGATCAATGCCTACTCCCAGACGATGGCCAGTGCGTTCCTGCTGATGACCCCGTACGACGAGCAGACGGCCTTCGCCCGCGCCTACCAGTGGAATCGCGCGGTGAACAGCCAGTCGGTGACGGCTTCGACCAACGGGATTGGCTTGACGCCCGCCGCGATGGAAGCCGCCTCGGCCAGCGGTCTGTACCGCTGCCCGTCCGACACCTACCCCGCGAGCTTCCCTGGGCAGGGCGCCGTGGGTGGTGGAATCTTCGACGTGCCGCTGAACTACGGCCTGTCACACGGTGTGAGCGACGTGATTTGCTGGCACGAAGCGAATGTTCCGGCGACGGAGCGTGGTGTGTTCGGCGTCAACTCGAACACCCGCATTCGTGACATCACCGACGGCACCAGCAGCACGATCTGCATCGGTGAAACGGCGATGGCTCCATTCATCGTCACTCCGAAGTGGACGATCTGCCGCGGCCGGTTCTGTCTCGCTCCGGCCAAGTTCCCGGCAGTCATTCCTCCCGCGATCACCGCGGTCACTGGCATTCCGGCCAGCGAAGCGAACCAGGTCGTGCCGGTGTGGCTGCAGCCGCTGATCAATGCAGAATTGCTGAACAACGACGTCGCCATCGGCATTGCGAGCCTTGGTTTCCCGATTCTGACTGCGGGCCAAGGCGCTTGCACGATGGAGCAATTGAACAAGAATCCGGTAACGGACACCTTGGTTCAATTCCTCAGCAAGACCATTCCTCCCGTGTTTGCCACGAGTTCGTTCAACACGTGCCAGAGCTCTTGGGACGCCAATCCGACTCTGCCGCCGATCAGCCTCGATCTGACCGGCCAGGGCAATGCGAGCAACGGCAAGCCGAATCCGCCCGCACTCGCGACGATTGGAAGTCTCTCGAACTTCCGGAGCGATCACCCGAACGGCGGCCTGTTCCTGCTGGCCGACGGTTCGGTGCAGTTCCTGAACGAGAACATCGACATGACGGTTTACACCGGCCTTTCCACCATTCAGGGTGGTGAGACGGTCAATGGCGCTGTCGGCGAGCCGTAAGCCGCGCTGCGGACTTGTGGCTTGATGTCTTTGATGATTGGCGGGCTGTCAACAATCTCGTTGACAGCCCGCCTGTCTTTTATCCCATCGCGATTCGTTCAACGACGTACTACGAGCAAGCTGCGGGGCTTGCCTATACGGGTTGGCTCAGCTTTGGTCTTAGCACGCGAGGATCTGCACCGAGGGCTGCCTCCGTCGGTCGCCTTTGGTATTCCTACGTTGAACTTGTAAATCGGCTGCCTGAATCGGGCGCTCCCAGGCTCGAAACGCGAGCATTCTCGGGCGCGTCGTTGCTCTCTCGTCGGTCGAACTCAGCGCTCGTCCGATCTACGGGCATCGAGTAATTGCAGCTCATTTTGGCGTTTGGCCCTCGCTGAGATGACAAGGCATAAAAGTTGCTTTAGCATCCGAGTCCCGCCAGTACTCCGCACGATGTTTTGAACTTCCCGCCTGACATCCTCGCCACACGCTAGAGAGGTCCATCCTTTGTCCGCGCCCCAATCGCTCGGCCGTCCCCAACCGCGGAACGACCAGCCCCTGACTTTGGCACAACAAAACGAGTGGATCGCGAAAATCAAGTCGATTGAGTCCCCCGAAGTAGACCGGCCCAGCGATTGGCTGAGCGTCGGTCTGCTTTTGCTTGTCGCCGGTTTGGCCCTCGTCTGGATTCGACCACTATGGCGCGGCCTCAATGATCGACGAGTTCGGGCAACCACGTGGATATCGGCCGATGCGCCGGCCGTTTCGGCCGACTACGTGTGATACTCGCTCATCTGCGGATGCGCTGATGACTCATGCGCGATGGGGGCGATTGGTTTTGCGTCCGTTAGGTCTCGGCCACCTCTCTTCGGGTCCGCTCTGCTTGAATCGCGTTCGCCAGCTCTTTCCCGTCGGCGTCGCCCAGGAGCCGCATTAGCAGCTCCCTCTCTTCTCGCAGAGTGCCCCGAGTTCCTTTGTTTCGCACTTTGCGTTTGGCTATGGCCGATTCGAACCAGACGATCGACTCAGCGGACTTCCCAAGGATCAGATCCAGGATGACCGCCGCGTCGGCGTGAGGGCCCTGCGAGTCTCGCTTT